>JAHHRJ010000038.1 GCA_020025885.1 Butyricicoccus sp.
CAGATGCCGCTCATTGTAGAAAAAGACCAGAATTTCGACTTTTCAGATAGCCCCTAAGCAGATACAAGCCAAAAAGTGTAGAAATTCTTGATATATTTTGAATATTTTTAAGACAATATTGTACAATTGCATCTGTGATGCTGTCTGGCAAATTTGTGCCGTGATTTTGTCAGCATTTTTTACAATATATACAATATATCAAGTATTACAAAAATGTTGTCCCATCAGGACAAAATTTTTCTCAGAAATCGCATTTGCTGAATTATGCGGTTTCGTCTTAACACATCAGCTGCCATTCACCTCTGAAAAACATAAAATTTTTGACTTTTCACCCCCTATTCTTCCCATTTTTTCACTCGTTCCAGCACATTTTTCAGATACTTTCCGGTATATGAAGTTTCACATGCTGCAACTTCTTCTGGCGTACCTGCAACAACGACTGTTCCGCCGCCGTCACCGCCTTCGGGTCCCAGATCAATGATATAATCTGCTGTCTTGATGACATCCAGATTATGCTCAATGACAACAACTGTATTGCCGGTATCCACCAGCTTTTGCAGTACATCCACAAGCCTGTGCACGTCTGCAACATGCAGTCCGGTTGTCGGCTCATCCAAAATATAGATGGTCTTACCCGTTGCCCGCTTGGAAAGCTCGGTTGCCAGCTTTGCGCGCTGTGCCTCACCGCCCGATAGTGTGGTTGAGGACTGCCCCAGCTTAATATATCCCAGTCCCACGTCCTGCATGGTCTGCATCTTGCGTGCAATCTTGGGCACGTTCTCAAAGAAAATCAGAGCTTCATCTACGGTCATGTCCAGCACTTCATAGATATTCTTGCCCTTGTACCGTACTTCCAGCGTTTCCTTATTGTATCGCTTGCCCTTACACACATCACATGGCACGTAGATATCCGGCAAGAAATGCATTTCGATCTTGATGAGACCATCCCCTGTACATGCTTCACAGCGACCGCCCTTGACGTTAAATGAAAAGCGTCCCGGTCCATATCCGCGCAGCTTTGCGTCCTGTGTGAAAGCAAAGAGTTCACGAATATCATTGAACACGCCTGTATAGGTTGCCGGATTGGAACGCGGTGTGCGTCCAATTGGGGACTGGTCAATATCAATCACCTTATCCAGATGCTCGACACCTTCTATGCTGTCAAATGCACCCGCTCGGGTCTTTGCGCCATTGAGTTCAGACGCGAGCTTTTTATAAAGGATTTCATTGACAAAGGAAGATTTTCCCGAACCAGATACACCTGTCACGCAGGTCAGCGTACCAAGCGGAATCGAGAAATCGGTATGTTTGAGGTTATGCACTGCCGCACCGTGCACCGTAAGCCATTTTCCGTTTCCCTTGCGTCGAATTTCGGGCACAGGGATAAAGCGGCGTCCGGACAGATATGCACCTGTAATAGACTTGGGGTCTTGCAGCATTTCGTCTACTGTGCCTTGGAAGATAATCTCACCACCATGCACACCCGCACCCGGTCCGATATCCACAATATGATCTGCCGCATACATGGTATCTTCGTCATGCTCCACGACAATCAGCGTGTTTCCAATATCGCGCAAGTGTTTCAAGGTCTCTAACAGTTTATCATTGTCTCTCTGGTGCAGACCGATGGACGGCTCGTCCAGAATATACAGCACACCCATAAGGGAAGAACCGATCTGCGTTGCAAGGCGGATACGCTGACTTTCTCCGCCGGACAGCGTACCCGCCGAGCGGGACAGCGTGAGATACTCCAGACCAACCGACTGCAAAAATCCCAGTCTGTCTAGAATTTCACGAATCACACGGTCACCAATTTTATGCTGTATTTCATTGAGCGTCAAATGCTGCATAAATGCCAGCGCCTTGGTGATGGACAGCCCACAATATTCCGCAATATTCATGCCGCCCACGGTCACCGCCAGAATTTCTTTTTTCAAGCGATTGCCATGGCAGTCTGGACAGGGGATCTCGCTCATACAGTCCTCGATCTCTGCCCGCATATAGTCGCTGTTCGTTTCATGGTATCGACGCTCTAAGTTGTTGATGATACCCTCAAACGGCTGACTCATGGTGCCGCCGGAAAAACGCTTGACTTTGAGCGTGAGCGGCTCCCCCTTGGTTCCATAAAGCAAGGCATCCAGTGCTTCTTCGGAAAACTCACAGAGCGGCGTATCCAACGTAAAGCCAAATTTTTCACCCAACGCATCATAGTACATGCGTGAAATGCTGCCCGTCTCTGCATTTGACCAACCAGACGCACGAATCGCACCGCCCGCAATGGATAACGTGCGGTTTGGAATCACACGATCAGGGTCAATCTTCATCTGGATGCCAAGTCCTGTGCAAGTCGGACATGCACCATAAGGGTTGTTAAACGAGAACATACGCGGGGTCAGTTCTTCGATGGAAATGCCACAGTCCTCACACGCATAATTCTGCGAAAACGTGAGCATTTCCCCACCGATCACATCCGCGAGCACCAAGCCACCGGAAAGTGCAGAAGCCGTCTCCACCGAGTCTGTCAAGCGAGACCGCGCATCTGACCGCACCACAATGCGGTCAACCACAATTTCAATCGAATGCTTTTTGTTCTTTTCCAGCTTGATCTCTTCCGATAAATCGTATAGATTGCCGTCCACCCGTACACGCACATAACCCGATTTTTGCGCATCCTTGAGCACCTTGACATGCTCACCCTTGCGCTGACGCACCACAGGTGCAAGCACTTGCAGCCTTGTTCCCTCTGGCAGGCTCATAAGCTGGTCAATGATCTGGTCAATGGTCTGCTGCTGGATTTCCTTTCCGCATTTTGGGCAATGTGGGATGCCGATTCTCGCCCATAACAAACGCAGATAATCATAAATTTCTGTAACCGTTCCAACCGTAGAACGCGGATTTTTGGAAGTTGTTTTCTGATCAATGGAGATTGCTGGGGAAAGCCCCTCAATATAGTCTACATCTGGCTTTTCCATCTGCCCCAAAAACTGACGCGCATAAGATGAGAGCGACTCTACATAGCGTCGCTGTCCCTCCGCGTAGATGGTATCAAATGCCAGCGAAGACTTACCCGAACCAGATAGCCCCGTAAATACCACGAGTTTATCCCGCGGAATGGCCAGATCCACATTTTTCAGATTGTGTTCTCTCGCACCTTTGATATAAATTTGATCTTGCATAACATTCCTTTCTAAAGGTTAAGGTTTAAAGAAAAATTGCATTCTTCGCACGTCGCTTGTATTCGAGTTCCAACGCTTCCTTATGATATAAATATCCTGCATCATCATAATATTTTGCCCCAGTTGGACATTTTTTTACGCAGGCACAACATTTAATACAGCTCCCCGGAACCAGTGTTGGGTCTTGGGGATCAATTGATCCCATCGGGCACACACGCACACAAAGTCCACATGCATGACACAGCTCCGCATGAGTCTTGGGCTTCACCTTTAAAATATTGATGGGGTTTCCCGCACGGTCACGCGGCGTATAATAGGGCGCAATTGGATCGTTTCCTGCGACCTGCGCAGGGGTCTGACAGGTTCCATCCTGTATTTTTTTCCATAGTTTTTCTGTAAACGCATGTGCTTCCTGCAAATCGTTGGCATCGGGTCTGCCTGCACCTAAAGTGGTTGAAAATGCATGCTCTCCTGCAAACGCCGCACCTGCAATCGTGTGAAACCCGTCCGCTTCAAGGATGTTGCGCAGTTCTATCAGTGCATCATCAAAATTGCGGTTGCCGAATACCACGACGGGAACGGCATATGCACCGCCGCCCTGCATGGTCTGCAAATACTTCACAAGGATGTTCGGCACACGTCCTGCATAGACTGGTGTGCCAAAGATCACCATATCTTGTTCCTCAAAGCAGGGCGCAGACTGCCTTTCCGCCGGAAGCGTAAAATCAATCACTGCATAGGACATGCCTGCAAGCTGTGCAAGCGTTTCCGCAATTGTTGTGACAACTTTTTTTGTTGTGCCTGTTGCACTCCAATACATTGCATAGATCCGCTTCATCTCACTTCATCCTCTCATCACTTTTCAGCAAATTCTCACAGTTCTTTTTGCAGCGTCTGAATCTGGTCACGCAGTTCTGCTGCAAGCTCGAATTCCAGCAGCTTCGCCGCTTCTTTCATTTGTCGGGTCAATCGTGCAATTTCCATATTCCGCTCGGTCTTGCTCATACGCTTCTTACCCGGTGTCCTGCTCTCACTTGAAATTTCAATGATCTCATGGACGTTCTTCTGTATGGTCTTGGGTACAATCCCATGTGCTGCATTGAATGCCATCTGCTTTTCTCGGCGTCTTGCCGTCTCATCCATCGCGCGGCGCATGGAGTTCGTGATCGTGTCCGCATACATGACAACGCGCCCTTCCGCATTGCGCGCCGCACGTCCAATGGTCTGGATCAGCGATGTTTCCGAGCGCAGGAAGCCTTCCTTGTCCGCATCTAAAATGGCAACCAGCGATACTTCGGGTAAGTCCAGTCCCTCACGTAACAGGTTGATGCCCACCAAAACATCATACAGCCCCAAACGCAGATCACGAATAAGTTCCATGCGCTCAATGGTCTTGACATCATGGTGCAGATAGCGCACACGCACCCCCGCGTTTTCCAAATAACTCGTTAAATCCTCCGCCATTTTCTTGGTCAAGGTCGTAACCAGTACACGCTCCTTGCGTGCTGTCACGGCATGAATTTCTCCCAATAGGTCGTCAATCTGCCCATCAACCGGACGCACATCAATAATCGGGTCTAATAGACCAGTCGGGCGAATCACCTGCTCTATGATTTGTCCGGAACGTTCCTTTTCATACTCGCCCGGCGTTGCTGATACATAAATTACTTGGTTAATTCGATCATTGAACTCCTCAAAGTTCAATGGACGGTTATCAAGTGCCGATGGCAAGCGGAACCCGTTCTCAATGAGACTCGTTTTGCGTGCAAAGTCTCCATGATACATCGCCCGCACCTGCGGAAGCGTCACATGGCTCTCGTCTATAATGAGCAGGAAGTCTTTCGGGAAGTAGTCGATCAGCGTACACGGTGCAGACCCCGGCTCTCTGCCAGAAATGACGCGCGAGTAGTTTTCAATGCCACTGCAAAACCCAATCTCCTGCATCATTTCAATGTCATATCTGGTACGCTGTGCAATACGCTGGGCTTCCACAAACTTTCCGTTTTCCTCAAACCAGCGCACCCGCTCGTCCAGTTCCTGTTCCAGCTCTCCAATCGCGCGCTGCATCTTTTCTCGTGTTGTGACATAGTGGCTCGCGGGGTAAATCGCCACATGCTGCACATCGCGTGTCGGTGTGCCTGTCAGCGGATTGATTTCACACAACCTGTCGATTTCATCCCCGAAAAATTCCACGCGAAACGCCATATTTTCTGCATACGCAGGCCAAATTTCCACTACATCCCCGCGCACACGGAAGCGGTTACGCTCAAACGCAATATCATTGCGCTCATATTGAATCTCGATCAGCTTGCGCAGTAAATCATCTCGATTCTTTTCCATTCCCGGACGCAGAGAAATGACCATGTTTTTGTAATCAATCGGGTCACCCAGCGAGTAAATACACGAAACAGACGCCACAATGATGACGTCCTCACGCTCAAACAATGCACTTGTGGCGGAGTGGCGCAGGCGGTCAATTTCCTCATTGATTGCAGAATCTTTTTCAATATAGGTATCTGTTGACGCAATATAGGCTTCTGGCTGGTAATAATCATAATACGAGACAAAGAACTCGACGGCATTGTTCGGGAAAAACTCGCGCAATTCCGAACAAAGCTGTGCTGCCAACGTCTTGTTGTGCGCCAATACCAGCGTTGGACGCTGGGTTTTTTCAATGATATTTGCCATAGTAAAGGTTTTGCCCGAACCCGTTACACCCAGCAAAGTCTGTTCTGTCAGCCCATTTTCAATGCCAGCAGACAGTGCTTGCACTGCCGCTGGCTGATCGCCAGCCATCTGATATGCGCTGACTATCTGAAATTTTGGCATAAAAAGCTCCTCCTGTTTTGAAAGATGGGATTACCCCAAAAAGCCGCTCTCTGCCAGCGAAACAAAGTCATGCTCTCCGAAGATCAAGTGCTCAATCAGCTCTACGCCCACACCTGAAAGCAGTGCTCGCAATTGCACGGTTGTTTCAATATCCTGCTGGGATGGGATGGCAGGTCCACGCGGATGGTTATGCGCCAAAACAGTCACCGCCGCATGGTGGCGCACCGCAAGTGCATTGATTTTCTGTACACTGACCTCACTTGCATTAACCGACCCTGTCCCAATCACATCGCAGCTGATGGGACATCTTGATGCATCCATACATAATAAAATCGCGGCTTCTTCGCGCATTCCCTTAAACTGTGGGCGCAGATAATCTGCCATGCGTGTAATGGTATCCAGTTTTAAACTGCTCTGGCTTTGTAGAACACGGCTGCGATCACAACGCCGTTCATGTTCCCCAAGTGTATATAAGAACAGCGCCACCTGATCTCCCACACCGTCTATCTTTTTCAGCTCTTCGATGGAGGCTTCAAATACGCGGTGATATCCGCCAAAGGTGCGCAGCAAACGATGTGCAAGCGGATTGACGTCACGACGCGGCACGATATAGTATAGCAGCACTTCCAGTGCTTCATGCGGTTCTAAGCTGTCAAAGCCCTGTCTGAGCATTCGCGCACGCATACGGGATCGGTGATCTGCATGCTCTGCCGCATCCAGTTTCGCCTGTTCATCCGGTTTTTTCTTTGTCCCCATCTTCTTCCTCCCTCTTTTGCTGTGTCCGCACACGCACAGTCTGTGCTTGTGATAAAAACACAGCTTCCGTCTGTGTCTCTTGTAGGATCAAGGGGAAGGGTACGGTCGGCACAGGTGCGATTTCATGCGGACGCAGGCTTTTTGCCATCCAAATAACATCCCGCCACTGTCCGAACTTATACATGCTGTTTTGATATGCACCAGAGATCACAAACCCCATTGCCGTATGAAATTTAATGCTTCTTTCATTTGGTGAAGTGATTCCCACAAAAATATTATAATACCCCTGTCGCACAAGCAGAGAAAACAACGCACGATACAACGCCGCCGCAATACCGCAGCGGTGAAACTCTGGTGCAACATAGATCGAAGTCTCCACCGACCACTGGTACCCTGCACGTGTGCGGTGGGGCGCAGCATATCCATACCCTGCCGCCTTTCCATCTATGCGGCAGATCAGCCACGGAAGCTGTGTGGTATAGGTGCGGATACGCTCCCTAAAAACCTCCAGTGTTGGCGCTTCATATTCGCTCGAAATGGTCGTACTAATCACATAAGGCATATAAATTTCGAGCATTTCTGCCGCATCCGCCTCAGTTGCAGGTTGTATCGTAACCATAAGGAATCCCCCTTATGCAGTCTATTTGATATCTATTATCCATGATAGCATACACGAACGTCTGTTTGCAACCGTTTTTTAGGCCGTGTGTTTTTTGTAATTCTGCCCGTTCCCCTGCCGTACAAAACGTGCTATACTATAAGCGTATATCATTCCCAATCATAAAGGAGGCAACCACATGGCACGTTATGGGTTTATCAAAACCAAAGAAGATATTAAGTTTCTTATTTTATATGCATTGTGCTATTTGCCGGAGCCAGCCACCTTTGAGATCCTGCTCGATGTCTGTACCTGGTGCGATGATGGATTTGGTTGGTTCGAGTTCAAGGAAGCATTTGATGAGCTTGTGGAAACCGGACACCTTTCCATTGCAGACCCTTGTCTGGATACTACTTACACCATCAGTGACAAAGGGCACGAAGCACTCGCGGCATTCAATAACCGCTTGCCCTATACCGTTCGCGAATCTGCGCAGCGTTCTGCCTTGCGTGTTGTGCGGCAAGCCAACCGCGACGCCGTGATTTTGACCCAAACAGAGCAGCAGCACCCACATGATTTTCTGGTGAAAATGGGCATTGACGAAGTATTTTCGCTGGAACTTCACACCGCAAGTGCAGAGCAGGCTTCTCTGCTTGAAAAAACTTTCCGCGCCCATGCTGAGGAAATCTATCAAACAATCTTACACGCAATGACCAACGACTATGATACGAAAGGATAATGAACTTTATGAGTGAACAACAAGAACGTGCCGCATTCCAATCACGATTTGCGCCAGAATCCAAAGAAGTCCTTGTGCTGACACAAGAGCATGGCGGCAGCGGTCGTGCCGGTAAGGATACACTATGGCAGATGAACTTTCCCCTCCTTGGTGTGATTGATCTTAAAAGCGGCGCGCTTTCCACCGAACCCTGCTGCCTTTGCTGGCAGCTCACCGATGCAGAATGCAAGACCGATGAGCGAATTTTCGATTTACATGATCTTTCGATCTATCATCTGCGCGTGCATGAATCGCTGCCCACCCCATATCTTGCACAGCGCGAATACCTTTGGGTCACTGAGGTCTTGGCGCGCGACTGTCAGGAGACACGTCTCAACGAACTGCTTATAGCCTACAAAACCCCGGTTATATTGGAAGCCGCGGACTGCGCCCCACTGACCTTGAATAAATCGCTGGATTTATTTTACGGCGAAGGGCGATGGGCAGGACGAGACTGCTCCATCCATCTTGAGGCAGATGCACCCAAGGCGCAAACCGCAGACAATGCCCTGCATACTTTACAGATACTGCTTGCTGACTCTGCAAGCTGGGATCAGAAAGCACGTCAATTTGCTGCAAACGAGCTGGTAGAAAACGCAAATGACTGGCAAGATGACGAAGATGAATGCGCCCCTGAGATTACAGCGGATGAATTTGCATCTCGCATCTCTATCAGCGAAATTTCTGTTTCTGCCGAAGATGATGAATTTGAGCTTTATTACGATGACGATGACCTATTCTGGGGTCATGTGATCCTTGTTTCAGGCAATCTCACGGATGGATTTTCGGACGCAACCATCGCTGGATAATCGAACACAACAAAAACGGCTGACTTGCAATGATGCAAACCAGCCGTTTCTTTTTTATTTTACTTTACTGCAATGCACTCAACTTCGAGCTTTGCGCCCATTGGCAGAGCTGCCACTGCAAAGCAGGAGCGTGCCGGAGCTGCTTCGGGGAAGTACTTTGCATACACTGCATTGAATGCAGCAAAGTCCGCAAGATCTGCCAAAAAGCAGGTGGTTTTAACGATACGATCCATGCCAACGCCGCCCTCAGCCAGAACATGCTTCAGGTTCTGCATCACCTGCTCAGCCTGCTCTTCAATCGTTGTACCCTCGATCTTACCTGTCTGTGGGTTAATCGGGATCTGACCAGATGTGAAGATGAAACTATCTGTCTCAATTGCCTGAACATATGGACCAATTGCTGCTGGTGCCAATGCAGAGCTCAAAACATTCTTTTTCATAGTTTGGGTTCCTTTCTCGTCTTGTTATAATTAGAACAAAACAATGATATCCTATTTATCCCAAATTTGCAAGAAAAACTTAACCGTGATTCTTCTTCATGCGCAGCTGATTGGACAGAATCTTCTTGCGGATGCGCAGGTTATTCGGGGTAACTTCGAGCAGTTCATCGTCTTCGAGGAATTCGAGTGCTGCCTCAATGGACATCTGACGCGGCGGAACCAGACGCAGCGCGTCATCCGAACCAGATGCACGGGTATTGGTCAGCTGCTTCTTCTTGCAGACGTTTACAGAGATATCTTCACTCTTTGGGGTGCATCCAACGATCATACCCTCATACACTGGCGTGCCCGCACCGATAAACAAGGTGCCGCGCTCCTGTGCATTGTACAGACCATAGGTGATCGCCTCACCAGTTTCAAATGCAATCAAGCTGCCCTGACTGCGCTTCTGGATCTCGCCCTTGTATGGCTGATAGGAATGGAATACGGAAGACAGAACGCCTTCCCCCTTGGTATCGGTCAGGAACTCATTGCGGTAGCCAAACAGACCACGCGCCGGAACCAGAAACTCTACGCGCATACGGTCGCCCTTCGGGCTCATGGTCACAAGCTCACCCTTACGCGAGCCCATCTTCTCCATAACAGAGCCAAGTGCATCCTGCGGAACGTCCGCAATCATGCGCTCGATCGGCTCACACTTCACGCCGTCGATCTCCTTCATCAGAGCCTTTGGTGCTCCAACTTGGAATTCATACCCCTCACGGCGCAGGTTCTCAATGAGAATGGACAGATGCATCTCACCACGACCAGAAACGCGGAATGCATCTGTTGTGTCGGTTTCGCTGACACGCAGAGAAACGTCCTTCAAAAGCTCACGGAATAGACGCTCACGCAGGTGACGAGAGGTTACGAACTTACCGTCCTTGCCAGCAAACGGGCTGTCGTTGACCATAAAGAACATCTCAACGGTCGGCTCAGAAATCTTAACAAACGGCAGCGGCTCCACGTTGCTCTGTGCACACAGGGTCTCGCCGATGGTAATATTTTCAATACCAGAGAAGCAGACGATATCACCTGCGCTGCAAGAATCCACTGGGGTACGTGCCAGACCTTCAATGGTATACAGAGTCACGATCTTGCCGTTATATGGCTTCACGCGATCATGGTAGTCTGCAACGGTAACAGGCTGTCCAACTTTCATGCTGCCGCGCTCAATACGACCGATACCGATGCGACCAACGTACTCGTTGTAGTCAATCGAGGAAACCAGCATCTGCATATCGCCTTCCATATCGACTTCCGGTGCTGGGATATGATCCAGAATCTGCTCAAACAGCGGGATCAGATCCTCCCCCGGTACATTTGGGGACATAGACGCTGTGCCGTCACGACCAGAGCAGTAGATGATCGGGCTGTCCAGCTGTTCATCGTTTGCATCCAGATTAAGCAGCAGCTCCAGAACCTCATCGCCAACTTCATTGAGACGCGCGTCTGGACGGTCGATCTTATTGATTACAATAATGATCTTGTGACCGAACTCCAGTGCCTTCTGGAGTACAAAACGGGTCTGCGGCATTGGACCCTCTGCGGAGTCAACCAGCAGAATAACACCGTCTACCATCTTGAGGATACGCTCTACCTCACCGGAGAAATCCGCATGTCCTGGGGTATCTACGATATTGATTTTGGTATCCTTATACTGTACAGATGTGTTTTTTGCCAGAATGGTGATGCCACGCTCGCGCTCGATGGCGTTGGAGTCCATAACACGCTCTTCTACGACCTGATTCTCGCGGAATGTACCTGCCTGCTTCAGCATCTGATCGACCAGAGTTGTCTTACCATGGTCAACGTGCGCGATAATTGCAATATTTCTTAAATCGTTTCTAACCATAATGCCTCCTGAATATGGGCTAAATCAAATTTTCGGACAGCTTCTATTATATCGACTCTCCCACGATATTTCCAGCCGTGAAATGGTCAAATTTTGCATATCTTGACCTCAAATTTTAGTGAAAAGAGAAAGACCACCGAGCAGAAACTCAGTGGTCCTAGTGGCAGCCGGACGAGGATTCGAACCCAGACAAACAGAGTCAGAGTCTGTCGTGCTACCATTACACAATCCGGCTGTATCTTTTTGCTGTCTGCCGTAGCTGACGATATTTATTATATCTTAGCTTTCACCAGAAGTCAAGCACATTTTTCATTTTTCAGCCAGATTTTTTTGGTCACACATCCTCTCTAACAAATTATGCAATCTGCGGGTTTATTCTCCATAACATCCCGCACGATCATTGATAATCAGTAGTTTCAGTGCTTCTTCTGACAGATTAAGCACACCTTCTCCTTCTCCTTTCAGAAATCCTTTTTTTACGAGCTTTGCTACGGTTGGCTTTGCCCATTTGGGCATGTCTTCATAATATCGATAATGCAAGGTTGGTTCCTCCTCAATTTTTTCGTGAAATACGCGCCACAAGGTATTATCCTGCACCATCCAGGCTGGGCACATCTTTCCAGTCACATCATAATGCCGGATGACGTTCTCCACAGGGATCTGATATCGCTTCATCAGTTTGTGCACCAGCTGTGCTGCATGTTCGATGCTATCCATGCGGATCTCTCCTGCCCGATCATTCATGCAGATTTCGACTCCAATGCTGTTTGCATTGCGGCACTTTGGGTGGCGATATCGCTTGGCGCCACAATGCCAAGCAACATAGTTTTCCGGAACACTTGACCAGATTTCTTTTTCATCTACAAAAAAATGTGCAGAAACCTTTATCCTCTCTCGTGCAAAATAATCTGCATTGTTTTTGGCTGTATCGCCGTGATTTGAGGTATAATGCACCACAATATACTTTGTACGCTTGCGCTTTCCTCCATAGTTTGCGCGGTTGCATCTTTTCTTCTGAATCGTCACTTGCTGTCGTCCTTTCTTGTAAAATAATAGGTCACGATCGCTGTCACGGTTGACGCCACAAACTCAGGCGGCATACTCACATTTTGCCGGATCGCCTGTATGCAAACCACTGCAACCAAAGCAAACGTTACAATGCTCTTGACATCGAGCAGCTTTGCCAAACGCTCTTTCATCGGAACTCCTCCTTTCGCTCTATTTTATCCTCCAAGTCTCGGATTCTCTGGTTTGCTGCGAGCATTTTCTCTTCTAATACTGGCATACGTTCCGCAAGTTCGCTCAGTCGGCGTACAGACTGTTCCATCTGTTCCAACCGATAGCTCAAAAGACGCTGGGAGACCAAAATACCGCCAAATGTACCAACCAATGTGCCGATTAGACTCATGACGCTAATCAGCAATTCATTCACCATCTACACCTCCGATCTCGAAAAACATCCGCATCTGGCATGCCACCAATTGTAGTCTCTTTCTGTTTTTGATACCTCTTAAATTTTCCGATTGTCCAAAGCCTAGTATTTTTCTAAATTGCTTCGTTCTTAACACTTTCAGAAGCCTCTCACAGCATCCCTCCATTTCTCAAACAGCGTTCTATTTCATCCTATGCAGTCCTCTGTTTTCTCGTTTCCCCACATACTTTTGTCAAAATCCATCTGCGATTCTACGATATGTTTCCCAAAGTATTTAGGGGCTGTTTGAAAAATCGAAAATTTGTCTTTTTCTACAGGGAACGGCATCCACTGCGTTAAAAATACTCGAAATCCATCAAGGATTCCTGCGTTTTTTGCCTTGTGGCTGCTCGCTCCCTGCGAAAAATCCGTCAATTTCTCTATTTTCAAACAAGCCCTAGATGAAAGAGTGCTTGATTTCGCGTTGCGTTTTAGGTGCATAAAACAAGACCGCCCTCTGGTACAATGCCATTTTCTTAGTGGCATTGCCGCAAAGGGCGGTCTTTCTCATTTATTTTACATTGTTTCCGGAGCAAGCGCCGTTTGACCATTGTATACAGAATGATCGAGCAGACCCTCTGTTTCTGCAACCAAAACTGCTGCTGTTGCTGCGCCTACTACATTGGTTGCCGTTCTTGCCATATCCACAAGGCTGGAAATTGGGGATAGCAATACGATCAGTTCAATGGGCAGACCTGCCGCAGAGAACAGGGCGGTTGCCGCAATGGTCGCGGTTCCCGGAACACCGACTGTGCCAACGGATACCACCAGCGCCAGTACGATCAAGAAAGCATACTGAGATACGCTGTATTCCAGTCCCAACACATTGATGCTGAACACCGCAAGCAGCACGGGCCAAATGCCTGCGCATCCCGGCATACCCAGATTTGCACCAATTCCCGCAGTAAATCCTGCAACATCGCCATCAACGCCAAGTTCATGGTTCAGCTGTCTGACTGTTACTGGAATGGTTCCCACACTGCTCTGTGAGGTAAACGCCACAACTGCCGCTGGCGCAATGCCTTTGAGAAAACGGATCGGGCTAAGTCCACCGATTACACGAATGAGGATACTTTCCACACCAAAGAGCTGTACTGCGCACAGTGCATACGAAAGGAGCAATACCCCCAAAAGCGGAAGCAGTTCGGATACCGGTGCTTTTCCGACTGCTCTTGCAATCAGGGAAAGGACTGCATACGGGGTAAATCCGATGATCCAGCCAATCGCCTGACCCAGCACATGATTTCCGGCATCAATAAACACCTTAAACGGCTTGATTTCTGTTTGCGTTTTTGCAAGCTGATTGTATGCAACTGCAATCAAAATTGCAAAAATAACGATCGGAACGACCTGTCCTTCTCCCCACTGTGTCACTAGATTCTGTGGAAACAGCGATACGATCGTATCTACAAAGGTCGGAACTTCTACCGCCGCATAATCAGTCACTGGCTCATACGCAAATCCTGTACCAACGTGCAGGAAAACTGCCACGATCAATGTAATGACACTTGCAGTCAACGTATTAAGAAGCAAAAAACCAACCGATTTGAGTCCAATTTTCTTTAAGTGAATGGATTCTCCAAGGTTTGTGATACTGGAAATAATGCTAAAGAGCAAGAGCGGCACGACCAATGCGGAAATGACACGGGTATAAATCGTTCCAAACACTGCAACATAAGTATAGTTTTCCTGAAATACCAGTCCCACGACAATACCCAACGCGGTTGCAAGCAGAGTCAGAATTCCGAAATCCACCTGTTTCTTTTTATCTAAATAGTAAATGATTCCAAAAAATAGGATCGTCAGCGCCAAAGCACCCATTTCTAATATGTTTGTATGCATGGTATACTCCCTTCGTTCATCAAAACAGCAGAAATTTTGCATAAAAAAACGAGATCGTATGTATTACGATCCCGTGCTATCTATTGCGGTATTTTCTTTATCATACTATAAAGAAAGTGTTGTTAAAAATTTTGTATCACAACAATACCCGCACAGAAATGCCCAGGATACATACATTTACAACAACACATAGAAACCAAGTGTTTCATATACATCAGGGCACCTCCTTTTTATTTTCCTACTAATTTGATATGTTTATGTGTTCTATTATACACATCCTATTTTCTCTTGTCAAGTACCTGCCACATCTTTTCGAGAAAAATGCATATGCGCACAAAAAAGTCAGGACAAAGCCTGACTTTTTTGTGTGTCTCAAATTAGAATACGCAGTACTGCTCCATGTAAGCTTCCATGCGCGGCAGGATCTCGCCATAAGTGCCCTGTTCCTTGAGATATTCATAAATATCCTGCACGGTGATCAGCGCATGTACCTTGATGCCGAACTCCTCTCCTACTTCCATCACTGCGGTCTTACCTGGAGTCTGACCTACTTCGCAGCGGTTTACGGAGATAAACATATCTGTTACCTTCACATCTGCACAGTTTGTCAGCACTGGCATGGTCTCACGAATTGCAGTCCCCGCGGTAATCACGTCCTCAATGATGATAATACGATCACCATCCTGCGGCTTATAGCCTACAATGCTACCACCCTCGCCGTGATCCTTTGCTTCCTTACGGTTAAAGAAGAACGGCTTGTCAATGCCAAAGTTGCGAGCCAGTGCACCAGAAACGGAAGTTGCAAGCGGAATGCCCTTGTATGCTGGGCCAAACATTGCGTCAAATTCCTCGCCTACGGTTTCCTTTACCAGTGCCGCATAAAACTCACCCAACTTGGAGTTCTGCAAGCCTGTCTTATAGTTGCCTGTATTTATAAAATATGGGGTATTGCGTCCACTCTTGGTTACGAAATCGCCAAAACGGAGCACATCTGCGCCCATCATAAATTCAATAAATTCTTTTTTTGCTGGAGTCAACATAATCTTTTTCTCCCTTTCCAAATCTATATTGCTATTATTTTATCACATTGCCTCCATAGGGGCAAGGGGAAATCCAGCGATTTTCTTTCAAAAAAATACAGAAATAAACACAATCAAACTACATTTTGCACTGATAAAATATCCCTTGATTCAGATTCAATCCGTCATATTTTGCTGTGCGGGTGTGAAATAAAAAAAGAGACAGGTAAAACCTGTCTGAGACTGTCAAAGAACTTCGACAGTCTTTCCAGAGGAACCCAGTCCCCCTAGATACAGAGCCAGTTCCGGTAGAAACTGGCTCTGATACCTCCGGTTTCGCGCACGTTTGCGCGGGTCGCGGGCAAAATCCAAGGCACATGTCCTTGGATTTTGAAAATTTAAGGTCGCTTCGCTCCAAAATAAAAAGGACGCAGTGACTTTTTTGATATGCTAAAGAGACAGGTAGAACCTGTCTCTTTGCTTTGCATCCAAATAAAATTACTTCAGAGTAACCTTTGCGCCAGCCTCTTCCAGCTGAGCCTTGATGGACTCTGCGTCTTCCTTAGAAGCGCCTTCCTTGATGATTGCCGGAGCGCCGTCAACCTTCTCCTTCGCTTCCTTCAGACCCAGACCAGTGATGCCGCGAACAACCTTGATAACGTTGATCTTAGAAGAACCAGCGTCGGTCAGCTCTACGTCGAACTCAGTCTTCTCTTCAACAGCCGCAGCACCAGCACCAGCGCCAGCGCCAGCAACAGCAACAGGCATAGCGGATACGCCGAATTCTTCCTCAAGAGCCTTAACCAGCTCAGCCAGCTCCAGAACCTTCAGGTTCTTTACAGCTTCCATAATCTCTGCAATAGTCATGGTATGAACCTCCAATTACAAATTTAATTTAAAAAATTGAAAAAATACGAGTAATCTTTAATTACTCAGCAGCAGCTTCTTCCTTTGGTGCAACCAGAGTAGAAACCATGGCTTCGCCGTCCTCAGTCTTCTTCGCGATATTGTCAAGCGCAATAACGAGCTGAGTGATCGGGAAATTGAAGCCATACAGAACCTGAGCGATAAGACCTTCCTTGGATGGCATCTCAGCCAGCTTCAGAACCTCAGAAGCAGGAATTGCCTCACCCTCAAGGTAACCAGCCTTGATCTTGAAGTTGTCATGCTTCTTTGCATACTCATTCAGGATCTTTGCAGGTGCTACGACATCATCAGTGGTGCTGATCGCCAGAGCGGTTGTACCATTCAGGTGCTCCTCGAACGAGTCAAAGCCCAGCTCCTTCGCAGCAAAGCGCAGCATGGTGTTCTTTACAACAGCATACTCAACGCCAGCAGCGCGCAGCTCACGGCGCAGCTTGGTATCATCCTCAACGTTGATACCCTTGTAATCGACCAGAACGCCAGCAGGGCTGTTCTTGATCTTCTCGACGAGAGAAGCGACCAGAGCCTTCTTTTCTTCCAGAACCTTTGCGTTAGGCATCTTGTTTCACCTCCATCAAAAATAAAGTGCCCTCTTGTGCAAAGACACAAGAGGGCACACAAAACATTCAACGTTCGTGCTGACCTCGGCGGGCGGCTATTGTGCCATTAAAGCCTTGCGGCATACCTGCTGTCTTTGACCAAGCTATTTAATTATAGCATAGACCAAATGGCTTGTCAACACATTTTTACAATTTTCTGAATAAGATTACTCAGAAACCTTAGCAGCGTTAACCTTTACGCCAGGACCCATCGTAGAAGCAACTACACAGGACTTCACGTACTGACCCTTTGCAGCAGCCGGCTTTGCCTTGATGATTGCGCCCATCAGTGCATTGAAGTTGTCCTGCAACTTCTCAGCGCCGAAGGAAGCCTTACCAATCGGGCAATGGATGATGTTGGTCTTGTCCAGACGGTACTCGATCTTACCAGCCTTGGACTCCTTAACAGCCTTTGCAACGTCCATAGAAACGGTGCCAGCCTTCGGGTTTGGCATGAGACCCTTCGGGCCCAGAACCTTACCCAGACGACCTACAACGCCCATCATGTCAGGGGTTGCAATGACAACATCGTAGTCAAAGAAGTTCTCATTCTGAATCTTTGCTACCATTTCCTCAGCGCCAACGTACTCTGCACCAGCTGCAGCAGCCTCATCAGCCTTCGGACCCTTAGCGAATACCAGAACGCGAACCTGCTTGCCGGTACCATGTGGCAGAACGATTGCACCACGTACCTGCTGGTCAGCGTGACGGGAGTCAACGCCCAGCTTTACATGCAGCTCAACGGTCTCGTCGAACTTTGCCTTTGCAGTAGAAATAACGGTCGCAAGCGCGTCAGCGGGATCGTACAGCTTGGTACGGTCTACCAGTTTTGCGCTCTCTACATACTTTTTACCTTTGCGCACAATAATATCCTCCTTTAGTGGTACTGCGGGAATTTCCCTCCCACTTAGACAGCCATATTTGCTGTCAAAAACGATTAAACTTCAGCTTAAGGCAATACCGCATCATTCAGCAAGAGCGATTTGTCAAAAAATTTCTCGTCAGAAAAAGGCGTGAATCCTAGGTGGATTTCAGGAATCCACAACGAATTTATGGCGCGAAATTTTCGCAAAGCGCCGCAGATGACATTGTGCGGTGCTGTCTTACAATTACTCTTCTACGGTGATGCCCATAGAACGGCAGGTGCCAGCGATCATGCTCATAGCAGCCTCTACGGAAGCCGCGTTGAGGTCTGGCATCTTCATCTCCGCGATCTTCTGCAAATCAGCCTTAGAGATCTTAGCAACCTTGGTCTTGTTCGGAACTGCAGAACCAGACTCGATCTTGCAAGCCTTCTTGATCAGAACCGGTGCCGGTGGAGTCTTAGTAATGAAGCTGAAGGAACGGTCTGCATAAACGGTAATAACAACTGGAATGATAAGACCAGCGTCATTCTTGGTGCGCTCGTTGAATTCCTTGGTGAAAGCCATGATGTTTACACCATGCTGACCCAGAGCCGGGCCAACCGGGGGCGCAGGGGTTGCCTTGCCCGCAGGAATCTGGAGCTTGATATAACCTACTACTTTCTGTGCCATGTTGAGGTATCCTCCTTAAAAAATGTGGTGGCTGGCGAGTAAAACGCACATGCGTTCCCTCTCCCACTTGCCATGAAGCATATCCTTATATGCTTCTGTTGCCTGCCTGTCCATCAAATGACGGCAGTTATTTTAGTCACCCAGTGTCTCGACCTCATCGAGTTCGAGCTCAACAGGGGTTTCTCTACCAAACATAGATACAACTACACGTACCTTGTTCTTATCGGGCTCCAACTCATCGACAACGCCGATAAAGCCAGCCAGCGGACCATCTATTACACGAACGCTGTCCCCGACTTGGTAATTGATTTCGATTTCGCGCTTCTCCACGCCCATCTTCAGCACTTCCTCATCAGAAAGCGGAAGTGGTTTGTTCGAGTTCGGACCAACAAAGCCTGTGCAGCCACGCGTATTGCGTACCAAATACCAGCTTTCGTCTGTCAAGATCATCTTGACGAGTACATAGCCAGGGAAGAGCTTGCGCTCAACCTCACGGGTTTTGCCGTCCTTTACTTCGGTCACGCGCTCAACAGGGATGTTGACTGCGGTGATCAAGTCGTGGAGCTTACGGTTTTCCACCGCTTTTTCGATGGAAGAGGCTACTTTGTTTTCATAGCCTGAGTATGTGTGAACCACATACCACTTTGCTGCATCTGACATTGTATCCGGTCCCTCTCATTCAAGCGGCGAAGAAGCTGACGAGCGTCTGGAATCCCCAGCCAAAGCCAGCATCAAGAATCCAGATGAATACGCCGAGCACCAAGCAGCAAGCCAAAACAACAAGTGTGTTGTTCATAGTCTGCTGACGGGTAGGCCAGACAATCTTCTTGATCTCACCCTTCAGCTCGCGGAACCAATTCTTGATACGCGCAAAAATGGAGGGCTTCTTGGCCTTTGCCGGCTTGTCAGCCTGCTTCTTTACAGCGGGAGTAGTTTTTTCCTGCTCTGCCATGAAGCGTACTTCCTTTCTCGTCGATTACTTGGTCTCGCGATGCAAAGTATGCTTCTTGCAGAAGCGGCAGTACTTGTTCATCTCAAGACGGTCGGGATCGTTCTTCTTGTTCTTCATTGAGTTATAGTTTCTTTGCTTGCACTCAGTGCAGGCCAGCGTTACCTTAACGCGCATAACGGCACCTCCTTGAATCGTGTTTGTTTCCCTGTGTCTATCACAAAGGAATTGATTGCCTCCCTTTGCAGGCTCAACCTTTTGGAAAATCAGGCATAAAAAAAGACCCTACATAGGTGTAATTATTGTACCATGCCCCTACACGCAAGTCAAGCACCCTTTTGCGTTTTTCCTCTGGCAATACCGCACAATTTCGTGTTTCTAATTCGCCATTCCTTTGCCAGACACTTTTACACTGTAACTTTTTATCAGCATTTTCCCATTTTTCTATACTCTATACAAATTTGCCACCCTGTGCTATAATGAGCAAAAAAAGGAATTTCCACTATTTATTTCCTTTTAAGGAGGACAAACTTTTGAAAATTCTAGGCGTTGATTATGGTGATGCCCGCACAGGGCTTTCGATTTCCGACCCTACCGGTCTGCTCGCCGGCTCTCCGTCCGTCATCCCGGAATGGAATCGTGACAAGCTGCTTGAAAAACTGACAACCTTTATCTGCGAAAACAAAATCGAGCGTGTTGTGCTCGGTTATCCAAAAAATATGGACGGCTCTGTTGGTGAGCGTGCCGAAAAGTGTGCCCAGCTTGCAAACGACCTCACCGCACAGACTGGTGTACCTGTTGTTCTCTGGGATGAACGCCGCACGACGGTTGAAGCACATCAGATTCTGCATCAAGCAGGCAAAAAAGCCAAGCAACACCGTAAAAATGTAGATGCGGTTGCCGCGACCCTGATCTTGCAGGGATATTTAGATTCCCAGCGTCTGCGCTGATTGCTCATTCAAACTACCGCCTTATCTGGACAGATATTAAGGCAACACCGCACAATGTCATCTGCGGTGCTTTGCGAAAATCGCTCTTGCTGAATTATGCGGTATTGCCTTGAGAAAATCACAAAAATCGTAATTTCCGGCATCTACTGCATCCTAAAAAGTGCTTTAAACAGCAGGTAATACCAGAACTTTCTTTGGTGTTGCCTGCTTTTTTGCGCTCACAATCCGCAATACAATATCTCTCTGAGTATGTTATAAGTAAAATAAAACAGATTTAAAGTAAATTATACTTGACATTGAGGAATTTATAGATTACTATATAAACATCAAAAGGAGGATTCTAGATGGCTAAAAATCTCGCGCTCAAGCTTGCACGAACCAAAAAAGATATGACACAAAAAGACCTTGCCGAAAAAATATGCGTTTCCCGGCAAACCATCAACGCCATCGAAAAAGGCGAATATAACCCCACAATCAAATTATGCTTAAAAATATGCTGGGCACTGGATGCCAGACTGGACGAACTGTTTTGGGAGGACGAACACGATGAAGAATAAAACAAATCTAGATGAAATGCAGGAACAAAAGCTCTTAAAAATCGAGCATACCGGATTCTGGCTTGGATTATGGGGGCTTGTCATCATAATTTATATACAGCTTGCGATGGGACACAGCGACTTTGCACAGATTGGCGGCGAAGCAGTGGTTCTGTTCGTTATGGCGCTCTATATGTCGGTGGACTGCATCCGAAACGGGATTTGGGACAGAAAGCTGAAGCCAAATCTAAAAACCAATCTGATTATCAGCCTGATTACCGGTGTTGCTGTTGGCGTTTTTTGGTTTGCTGTCACCTATCATAACTACCATGCGTTGGCAGGTTCTTTTGCAGCATTTATAGTGATGTTTATTTCGGTCAGTGTTCTGGCTCTGGCAGCGCTCACCTTTACAACTGCAATCTATAAGCATAAAAAACATCAATTAGAAAAACAGGCAGATATAGAAGAAAATGACGAATAACAAAACAGTAAGGTATGACAAACATGAAGTGCCCCCAAAAAGTTAGACAATGTTTGTAACTTGCACTGTCAAGTCAAGATTAAAAATCACCCCATTTGTTTTCAGTATAATATACTGTGCAACAAATGGGGTGCAGTTTTATTTTCTTTGCTATGGCTTTGGATGCAATTTTAGTGTGAACACGCTCTAGAGCTTGTTTGAAAATAGAGAAATTGACGGATTTTTCGCACAGAACGAGCAGACACGAGGCAAAAAACGCAGGAACCCTTGGTGGATTTCGAGTATTTTCAACGCGTTGGATGCCGTGCCCTGTATAAAAAGACAAATTTTCGATTTTTGAGACAGCTCCCAGCCACAAACAACTCATCATTTCTTTTTTTCGTAATAATCCTTTGCCCACAGGATATTCAAATTGGTTGCTTCTTGTGTTCCATATCTCGTCGTATGCACGACCTCTTTCACAAAGGAGAGCCCACATTTCTCCTGCACCCTTGCGGATTGCTGATTTCTGAGAAAATAGCCACACACATTGACACTCCCCACGGCTAAAGCCGGGGGATTCTCGGTTCGCTGACCGCAGCCTGCACCGTGCGAGGTCTTACATAGTCTCCCCGAGCGTTGGGTTCGGGCGTGTCCCGCCCTACCGTATTTTCTGGCTACGCCAACAGGCACAGTCCTTCGTTTAGAATATTCTTTGCAGCGTTGCAGTCCCTATCATGGACTGTG
>JAHHRJ010000039.1 GCA_020025885.1 Butyricicoccus sp.
TATTGCTATTTTGTTGAAATAAACCAGTTGTGCGGACTTTTCAGAAACGCTCTATTGCACGAGAAACGACACCGCTCGAAGAAATTATTATGACTGCATATCCTTATGTATATGCAAATGAGCAGATCGAAGATTGTATCCCGCGTTTGAGCGGATATTCGGAAGATTCCATTCCTGTCCTGGATCTCAATAATAAGCTGTGCGGTGTTTTGACGGCGCAGGATATGACACGTCTGACAGATGACGTGATGGGTGAAGATTATGCAAAGCTGGCAGGCTTGACAGCGGAAGAGGATCTGGAAGAATCTCTGGGGAAAAGTATCAGCAAGCGTTTGCCATGGCTCGTGATTCTTTTGGGGTTGGGGTTTGTCGTGTCAACTGTGGTTGGAATGTTTGAACAGGTAGTCGCAAGTCTAACACTCATTGTTTGTTTTCAGTCCCTCATTTTGGACATGGCAGGCAATGTGGGAACACAGTCTCTGGCAGTCACCATTCGTGTATTGATGGATGAACAAATTACAGGAAAGCAAAAGCTGCATCTTGTACTCAAAGAAGCAAAGATTGGTCTATGCAGTGGATTTATTCTAGGTATGCTTTCCTTTGTGCTGATCGGTGAGTATCTGTTTCTGATTAAGGGAGAAACGGCGATCCTTGCATTCTCGGTTTCTTTCTGTACAGGGGTCGCGTTGCTTGTTTCTATGTTGTTATCAAGTGTAACAGGTACAGTCGTACCGCTGATCTTCCAAAAGTTGAAAATTGACCCAGCAGTTGCTTCTGGTCCGCTGATTACCACAGTGAACGATTTGGTGGCAGTGATAACATATTATGGATTGGCGTGGCTGCTTCTGATCCATGTTTTACATGCATAAATATGTTTGCAAACTGCTTTTATGCTTTGTTATTAAAATATAATGATAATCAATGTCAAGAAATAGTAAAATTTGCAGATATATGGTATAATAAAAAGAAATGTGCAATTTTGCAAATAATAACTGGAATTGCAGGAAAAATTGTTTAAAGTGATGGCTGTTCCGTGACAGTGAAAATCACATGGATCGTGACTCAGATGCGGATAAAATTTGATACCAGAATCAATTATTACAGGGGAGTAGACATATACTTGAGGATGTATTAAGGTTTTTGATCTTAAAATCGTATAAGAAGCTTATAAGACAGGAGGATATTTTATGAAGAAGCAAATTATGATCGTGGATGATGACCCGACGAGTATAGCGATCGTCAAAGCGATGCTTGTTACAGAATATGACGTCGTGACCAATGCGTCCGGTTTACAGGCAATGGGTCATCTGCAAAAAAATGATCCGCCCAATCTCATCCTATTGGATATTGTGATGCCAGGTACAGATGGCATGGAAGTTCTGAAATATTTAAAAAGCAATTCGAAGCTTGCAGATATCCCAGTCATTTTTATGACTAGTGTGGATCGCCCAGAAATTCAGTTGGAAGGCTATGTCAGTGGTGTGGATGACTTTATTCAGAAGCCTGTACATGAAAAACTGCTGAAAATGAAAGTTGCACACCAGCTATATATCTATGAGCTGAAGCAGGAAAACAAACGTCTGCATCAGCAAACACAGATGATCAAAATGCGAATCGATCAGGTTTTTGACACGTTTATGTAAATACTGCAACAAAACTGAGGGAGAATACGATTTGGCTCTATGCAGATTTGGGAATTGTTTTTCGTTGCGATCAGTTTGTCAATGGATGCCTTTGCAGTTTCCGTATGTAAAGGGTTATCTGTTGCAAGAGTGACCCCGGCACACGCCCGATCTGTTGCGTTGTATTTTGGCGGCTTTCAAGCACTCATGCCAGTCCTTGGGTATGTTGCAGGGCTTCAGTTTCAAGATACGATCGAACAGTTTGACCATTGGATCGCATTTTTCCTGTTAGGCTTTCTTGGATTCCGTATGATTCGAGATGCCTGCGATGATACCTCAGTACAGATTAATGCAGCGTTTCATGCGCGTGCAATGCTACCTCTGGCTGTTGCAACCAGCATAGATGCGCTGGCGGTCGGCGTGACGTTTGCATTTCTGCATGTCTCGATTTTACCGGCTGCCAGTTTGATCGGTGTTACAACAGGTGTGCTTTGCATCGCTGGGATATATCTCGGGCATCGGATCGGAATGTGTTTTCAGAAATATGCGGCAGGTGCAGGTGGTGTGATCTTGATCAGTCTGGGTGTGAAAATTTTGATACAGCATCTCTGTGCTGGTTAGAAGTGAAATAACCGAGAAACCCAAATACAATAGAAGTTGAAAAAGACTTGTCATCTGGCAGCAGACGACAAGTCTTTTTTGTTGATCGTTTTATTCAGTGCATTTGCTGGGTTGCAGCCATTTGCGATAGCTTGCATCAATGGCGATCGCACCAAGTGGTGCGGTAATCAAAATCGCTAAGACGGCGGCAGTGAGGACGGTCTGCCCGCAGGCAAGCCCTAAAGAAAGCGGCATTGCACCAATCGCTGCCTGTACAGTGGCTTTTGGGGTGTAGGCGACCATGCAAAAGGCGCGTTCGCGTGGATTGAGTGGAGTTTTAACCATACAAAGAAGGACGCCAGCCATACGGAATACCAGTGCGCCGATGATCACGAGGGTCACAGGCAGGCTGAACTGGGCTGCATAGGTGATGTTTACACTTGCGCCAACGAGCACAAACAAGACAGGTTCTGCACCGACCCAAAGGTTATTATAGTGTGTGGAAAGATCGTCTGTTGGAATCCACTTTGCCAGCATGATGGAGAGTGTCATAATGGCAAGTAGTCCGGAGAATGCACCTTCTAGTAGGTCATCCACAAAGAGCAGCAGGAAGGAGACTGCCAGCATGAGCACAACACGCTGTGCGCTCGTTTCAAAATAAGCAAAAACTTTGCGCAGGATGAAAGCACAAACAATGCCGCCCAGAATGCCGAGTACGAGAGATGCGGGGAGTTTGACAAAAGTGAGTGCGGACACAGTTTCGCCAGATATCAGACTGGTGCAAATAGAAAACAAGGAGAGAACAAAGATATCATCCAGAGAAGAACCCGCTAGGATCATCTGCGGAATGCCTTGCTTGACACCATAACCAGAGTCTAAAAGCTGTACCATGCGTGGAACGACAACAGCAGGAGAAACTGCGGCGAGTACAGAGCCAAGCAGTGCAGCTTCCATGAGATTCAAATGAAGAATTGTAGGTGCGAGAAGTAGGATGCCGGCGATTTCGCACAGGGCAGGAAGAAAACACAGCAGAAAGGCAGGGCGTCCCACGCGCTTTAACCCTGCAAGGTCAAGGCTGAGTCCAGCACGGGTTAAAATAATGACGAGTGCAATACGGCGCAGATCGGCAGAGATAGCAAGCAGGCTATCGTCCAGTAAATTGAGCGAATAGGGCCCGATTACGATGCCTAAAAGCAGCATGCCAAGAAGCGGCGGCAGATGAAGCTGGCGGAAGAGTTTGCCTGCAAGCAGTCCGCCAAGAAAGAGTAATGCAAGTCCAAGAAACATAATTGATTTCCTCCATACAATATTTTTGCACAAAAAAAGCTGATGATTCCTGCAAACGCAGAAGTCATCAGCTCTTCGTAACAAGCGGTTTCGGCAAAAGCCGCGGGAGACATTCATTCCCTTAATAGTATGATAGCATAGGATAAAAGGATTGTCAATTCCCGTTTTACCGATGCGTTATTTTTTATAGAGAATCCGGATCGCGTTGAGTACGCACAAAATCGCAACACCAGTATCTGCAAATACCGCAAGCCACATGGATGCAATACCAAAGAGACCAAGCAGCATAAAGCCAATTTTGATCACAAGTGCAAAGATGATATTCTGCCATGCGATGTTGATGGAAGTGCGGGCGATCTCGATAGAATCCCCAATTGCGAGTGGGTCAGAAGTCATGAACACAACATCAGCCGCTTCGATCGCAGCATCCGAACCAGAACCCATAGCAGCACCTACATCTGCGTTGGCAAGTACAGGGGCGTCGTTGATTCCGTCGCCAACATACATGACTGCGCCATGCTGTGCACGAATGTTGCGCAGAGCGTCCAGTTTTTCCTCTGGCATCAGGCGAGCACGTACTTCTTGGATATCCAGCTGTGCTGCCACAGCTTCTGCACTGTCTTGTGCGTCACCTGTCAGCATAACTGTAATCAAATCGAGCTTGCGCAGGTGCTTCATTGCAGTCTTTGCATTTGCCTTAATGGTATCAGAAATAATGATGGAACCGGCAAAGCGACCACTGGCTGCGATCAGTACTTCAGTGCCGATATCTCTTGCAGTATAACCAGATATGTCAATACCAGCAGTTTGCAGCAGATTGCGGTTACCGCACAGAACGGTAACGCCACCGATCATCGCAACAATGCCTTGACCTGCGATTTCCTGAACCTTGGTAGGTGGAACGATATGCATGTTACGCTCATTGGCTTCACTGAGAATGCTCTGTGCGATCGGATGGGTGGAGTGCTGTTCACAGCTTGCCGCCATAGAAAGCAGAGTGGTTTCGTTCATGCCTTCCGCCGGGAGGATGCGCTGCACAACAAAGTTACCTTTGGTGAGTGTGCCGGTCTTATCCATTGCAACGGTATGCACATTCTTGAGTGCCTCCAGAGATGCACCACCCTTAAAGAGAATCCCGCGCTTTGAGCCAGCACCGATGCCAGCAAAGAAGGAAAGCGGTACACTTAGTACCAGTGCGCAAGGACAGCTGATAACTAAGAAGCTGAGTGCGGTATACATCCAGTGCGCCCAATCTCCAGTCATAATAGAAGGAATAATTGCAGTCAAAATTGCAACGACAACAACGATAGGGGTATATATACGGGAGAAGCGAGTAACAAAGCGATCCATACGCGGCTTACTTGCTGCGGCATTTTCTACGGCGTTCAAAATACGTGTTACCATAGAATCTGCAAGGGTATTGGTTACCTCAATCTGCAATGCGCTCGTGGTATTGATACAGCCGGAAATCACTTCGGAAGTCGGATGCACCGAAACGGGAACTGGCTCACCTGTAACGGGGGAGGTATCGATACGGCTATCGCCAACACGAACAATGCCGTCCAGCGGGATGCGATCACCGGGACGCACAAGCAGCAAAGAGCCAACTTTTGCCTCGGATGCCGGAATGGTATGCACAACACCCTTTGCATCGATTTCATGCACAACATCAGGGCGGAGGTCAACGGCTTCCATGATCTGACGACGGCTCTTTTCGACTGCACGGTGTTCAAAGAACTCACCAACACGATAGAATAGCATAACGCCAACGGCTTCGCTATACGTGCCCATTGCAATTGCGCCCAGCGTTGCCAAAGACATGAGGAAGTTTTCATCAAAGATGTGACCGCTTTTCATGTTCTTAAATGCGGTCAGCAAAACCTGACCACCCAAGATGACGTAGGACAGGCAGAAGATGAACATGGAAACGAACGGCTGGAAACGCTCTAGGATCATACCAATCACAAGCAGCGCAGCACCAATTCCAATACAGCGAAGCTCATGGGTATAATTGGTTTCTTCAATGCTGCGTATGCCGCCGTCCATAGGCTCAATTTGCACTTCTGGCTCAACGGACATACAAACACGGCGGATCTGGTCAAGGCGTGCTTCTGGATTGTCAGCAACCAAACGAAGCTGCTTGGTGGCAAAGACAACAACAGCATCCGAAACACCGGGAAGTTTGCGGATCTTTTCTTCCATCAGTGCGCCGCAATGTGCACAGCTTAGGTTTTGAAGCTGGTAGATCCGACGCTCGCCGCGCGCAGTTGCATTCAGTTCACGAGCGGGAGCTGCTTCTGCATCACGCTCACAGCAGTCACAGGAAGCTCCGTCGTGGTGATGATGGGCGTGTTCATGCACATCATCGTGCTCATGTTCATGTTTGCGGCGTTTGTGCTTATGATCTCGACGCTGTTTTTTGTGTTCATGAACATGATGTTCTTCGTGCGCTTCTGCATGGTCATGGTCACAGCAGTCACAGGATGCGGTGCTGTTATGATCGTGTTCCTGTTCCTCATGCGCATGTTCATGGTCACAGCAGTCACAGCAGTCACAGCCATCCTCTTTATGCTCGTGGGATGCATCATGGTGAGTGTAGCAGCACGTATGATCTTCCTGTTCAGCATTTTCATGGGAACGCTGTAAGTGGTCGCGGAATTCTGAGAGATCATCTGGCAATTCCATATCTGCAATTGCAGGATTGCTAAAATCTAGAAGATCGGAAAACTGAGACATATCCAGCGGTTCTGGAATACGTACAGGCATATCCAGCTGATCCAAGATATCAAAGTGATCGTCAGATGGTGCAGCTTCAGAAACTTGCTCAGCGTTTAATGATTCCTGCGGCTCTTTTGATTCGAACACTTCTTCTGGTGTTGCCGTCTGTTCTTCTGTTGGTTCAGATGGTTCATCAGGCTCCATAGCATCCACTTGCTGGAAAAAGTCAGCTGTGAAAGGTTCGCTTTGTTCTGGTATAGCTTGTGATTCGGAAGTTTCTGGTGGAGCTTCTTGCGGCTTTACGCTTGGTGCAGCTTCTGTAAAAACCGCATATGGATCATCATTAGGTGGATTGGTTTGTTCTGTATGTTCTGACGCTTCAATTGATTGAAGCTGGTCCCCAAAAAGGGAGCGTAAGTCAGGATCAAGCATAAGGGGATCGTCGGGCGATAGTTCCTTGCGTTTTGGGTCCAGACTCATAGCATCAACTCCTTTGTATAATATATGAGTAACTATTCATATGTTATAGTATTATGATAAACCAAGTAGTGTGACTTGTCAATATCAGTACGCCAAGAAAGCGGCAGAAAGGTGACAAAACGGCTCAATTTTTCATAAGACACATAAAAATATCATAACACGAAAATGTCAAAAAATCACCTGTTTTTTTGGGAATTTTGCAGATTTTAAGAAAGAAAACCCGCCACAACTTGAATCGTGTAGCGGGCAAAGATTACGGATTTTGACGCTTGGGTTCCTGTTCACAATACAGGCAGTGGTACTTGTCGTTCTCACCAAGAACGAAGATATGCTCGATTTCTTCTTCCACGGTGGTAATGCAGCGCGGGTTACGGCAGCGGATGACATTTTTGAGGGTCTTTGGCTTGACGAGCTTCTTCTTTTCAACGATCTCGCCGTCACGGATAATATCAATGGTGATATCTGGGTCAAGATAACCCAGAACATCGAGATCAAGGTCAATCACAGACTCGATTTTGATAATATCCTTATGTCCATGCTTTGCAGAACGCGCGTTTAAAATCAGTGCAACGCAGCAGTCAAGCTGGTCAAGTCCCGCATGATGATAAATCTGGATGCCAGTACCTGCTTTGATATGGTCGATTACAATACCATTTTGGATAGAATCAATATTTAACATAAATTTTAGCCCTCCTTGAGACCCAGTAGAGTCATAATCAACGCCATGCGCACATAAACACCGTTCTGTGCCTGCTCAAAATAAGCAGCACGTGGGTCATCATCTACGGTCAGCGCGATCTCATTGACACGCGGCAGAGGATGCAGCACTGCCATATCTTCCTTGGCAAGATTCATCTTTTCGCCAGTCAGAATATATGTATCCTTCAAACGAATGTAATCTTCTTCGTTAAAGAAGCGCTCACGCTGTACGCGGGTCATATAGAGGATATCCAGCTGCGGCATTGCCTCTTCCAAGCTGGTCATCTCTACATATTCAATGTTATTTGGCTTGAGGGCTTCAGTAATCACATAATCCGGCACGCGAAGCTCCTCTGGAGAAATCAGAACAAATCGGATGCCTTCATAACGAGACAGGGACTTGATGAGTGAATGTACTGTACGTCCAAACTTCAGGTCGCCGCACAGACCAATGGTCATATGGTCGAGACGTCCCTTGCGGCGGTAGATGGTGAGCAGATCGGTCAGGGTCTGTGTTGGGTGCTGGTGACCGCCATCGCCTGCGTTGATGACCGGAATTGAGGAGTAGTGTGCAGCTCTGCGCGGTGCACCTTCTTTTGGATGGCGCATTGCAGCAATATCAGCGTAGCCAGAGATTACGCGAATGGTGTCAGCGACAGATTCACCCTTGGAAGCAGAGGAGGAGTCCGCACTCGAAAAGCCGAGGACGGAGCCGCCGAGGTTCAGCATAGCAGCCTCAAAGGAAAGGCGGGTACGGGTAGATGGCTCATAAAACAGGGTGGCGAGCTTTTTGTGGGCACATATCGACTGATATGCCTCCGGATTTGCGATAATGCGGTTTGCAAGGGAGAGCAGCTCTTGTGTCTCTTCCACCGTGAAGTCAAGTGGGTCAATCAAGTGGCGCATAATATCCTCCTAAAATAGTAATTTAATATGTTTGTGCAAGTATAATTAGGAGCTATCTGAAAAGTCGAAATTCTGGTCTTTTTCTACAATGGGCGGCATGTGCTGCGTTTTTTGCCTTGCATCTACGCACTTACTGCGAAAAATTCGTTAATTTCTTTGTTTCCAGATATGCCCTAACAAGATGATAAAATAAGCAAAACAACTTAATCTAGCGTAGATTCCGAAAAAAGGTAAAATTTTTTTGCAGCTCTTGCTGCATAAAAATCTTTATAGAAAGGATGGTAAAGGCGAAACGCGCCTTTACCAAGCAAATTTAGGATTCGGCATCAATATAACTGTAAAGTGTATACTTGGAAATTCCGTAATATTTCGAAATTTTATCGCCTGATTTTGTGATTAGAAACGCACCAGCTTTGTTCAAAAACTGAATCGCGCGAATCTTATCCTCTTTGGTCATCAGCGCGACAGGTTTTCCAACGAGCTTGGTAGACTCTTCGATGAGTTCATCAAGCAGCTCATTCACGCTTTGCACGATGCGTTCCGGCTCCTTTTCCGTCGCTTCGGTCCCGGTGGAAAGAAGCGGCTTTAGGCTGCTGTCTAGCATCAAAAGTCCAGTGATATCAAAATTGATGGCAAGAATATAGCGAATATGACCCGTGTCATCGCGCAGATAGATAGACGAACTCTTTAAAATCTTTCCGTCTTTGGTGCGGGTAAGATACCCAAGGTGATCTTCCACAGAGTCTCCTTGTTTGAGTGCATCAAGAACGACATGAGAGGGACCATCTCCGCATTTTCTTCCAGTAACATGACCATTTTCAATGATGGCAATAGAGTGTTCAATATCGCTATCTGCAATAGAGTGCACAACAACTTCACAATTGGAACCAAATTGCAAAGCCAGTCCATGTGCGATTTGTCGTAGTGCTTCAAGAGAGAGTTCATGCATCATGAGAAAACAGCCTCCACCTTTCAAACTTTTTCAACACGCAGATGATTTTTCATTAGTATAGCATACATGGAAAAGAAAAGCCATAAAAATTTTCAGGGAAAAAAATTTTTTGGTATTTTAGAGATTGTTTATCTCATGCATATTTATGGAAGGTGCAAAAATGAGTTTGAAAGCAAAGTGGACAACTCGGGAATAATAGATAAAAATCAGAAGAAAAAGACAACCTGTTCAAAGTGCACAAAAAAATTGCTCAAAAATTTTTATAAAACCAAAAAAATTTTAAGGAAAGCCCATTGACTTTTGCGTGCAGGATGATTAAGATGGAGATAGTAAGAGCACACAAAACACAAACAAATTTGGGAATATATGGAAGGTTGAATTTGTGATGGAGCAGATTAAATGGGTCGGCAACCATATGCCAAAAACCGATGACAAGCAGCTCGCTGTGATGCATCTCGATGAGGTTGCAAAGGCACGTGCATTCCACAAAAGCTTTCCGCAGTATGCGGTAACGCCGCTGGCAAACCTGTCTGGAATGGCAAAGCATTTGGGACTTCATGGAATGTTTGTCAAGGATGAAAGCTATCGCTTTGGTCTGAATGCATTTAAGGTGCTTGGTGGTTCCTTTGCAATGGCGCGCTATATCGCGGAAGAACTGGGACGCGATGTATCAGAAATGACTTACGACTATTTGACCAGTCAGAAGCTCAAAGACGAGTTCGGTCAGGCAACCTTCTTTACCGCAACAGATGGCAACCATGGACGCGGCGTTGCCTGGGCTGCAAATAAGCTCGGTCAGAAATCGGTTGTGCTGATGCCAAAGGGCAGTGTACAGTCTCGCTTCGATAACATTGCCAAAGAAGGCGCAAAGGTCACCATCGAAGAAGTCAACTATGACGAGTGCGTCCGCCGCGCGAACGCTTTGGCAGAGAAGACAGAGCATGGCGTAATGGTACAGGATACTGCATGGGATGGCTATGAAAAGATTCCGGCATGGATCATGCAGGGCTACGGTACCATGGCTTGTGAGGCAGGCGAACAGCTTATACAAGCAGGTGTGGATCGTCCAACCCATGTATTTGTGCAGGCAGGCGTTGGGTCGCTGGCTGGTGCGGTTGTTGGATACTTTGCAAATCGTTATGCAGACAACCCGCCGAAGTTTATCGTAATGGAAGCACAGGCTGCCGATTGTCTCTATCAGGGCGCAAAGGCAGCAGATGGTGAGATCCGCTTCGTAGAGGGTGACCTGCAAACCATTATGGCAGGGCTTGCCTGTGGCGAACCAAACACTATTTCTTGGGATATTTTGAAAAATCATACTTCCTACTTTGTATCTTGCCCAGATTGGGTTTCTGCAAAGGGAATGCGTATGCTGGGCGCACCAGTCAAGGGCGATCCGCAGGTTGTCTCTGGTGAGTCTGGTGCGGTTGGCATGGGTCTCATTGCAACCTTAATGCAGTCCGAAGCATATGCAGACCTCAAAAAGGAAATCGGTCTGGACGAAAATAGCACGGTTTTGATGTTCTCCACGGAGGGCGATACCGACCCAGAGAACTATCAGAAAATCGTATGGAATGGCGCACACGCAATCGAATGAGAATTGACAGAAGAAATATAGGGAGGCTATCAAGATGGATTTTCAGGCAATTAAGACAGCAGCAGAGGGATATCGTGCCGACATGACCAAGTTCCTGCGTGACTTGGTAAAGTTCCCAGGTGAATCCAGCGGTGAAAAAGAGCACATCATGCGCATCAAGGAAGAAATGGAAAAGGTCGGCTTTGATAAGGTGGAGATCGACCCAATGGGCAATATTCTTGGTTACATGGGACACGGCGAGACCCTCATCGGTTTTGATGCACATATTGATACCGTAGGTATCGGTAACCGCGCAAACTGGGAGTTTGACCCGTATGATGGTTTTGAGTCCGAGGATGAGATCGGTGGACGTGGTACATCTGACCAGATGGGTGGCATCGTTTCCGCTGTATACGGCGCAAAGATCATGAAAGATCAGGGTCTGCTGTCCGATAAGTACACTGTACTGGTTACTGGTACGGTACAGGAAGAAGACTGCGACGGTCTGTGCTGGGAGTACATTGTTAAGGAAGACAAGGTAAAGCCTGCATTTGTTGTTTCCACAGAGCCAACCGACGGCGGTATCTATCGCGGTCAGCGCGGACGTATGGAAATCCGCATTGACGTAAAGGGCGTATCCTGCCACGGTTCCGCTCCAGAGCGCGGCGACAATGCAATCTATAAGATGGCAGACATTTTGCAGGAAGTTCGCGCACTCAATGAGAACGATGCAGAAGATGGCACTGAGATCAAGGGCCTTGTGAAGATGCTGGATGAAAAGTACAACAAGGAGTGGAAGGAAGCTCGTTTCCTTGGTCGTGGTACTGTTACCACTTCGGAAATTTTTTTCACTTCGCCAAGCCGCTGTGCAGTTGCAGACTCCTGTGCTGTTTCCCTTGACCGCCGCATGACAGCTGGTGAGACTTGGGAGAGCTGCCTCGATGAGATCCGTGCACTGCCCTCTGTACAGAAGTATGGAGATGATGTAAAGGTATCCATGTATCAGTACGAGCGTCCGTCTTGGACTGGATGTGTTTACCCGATCGAGTGCTACTTCCCAACGTGGGTCATTCCGGAGGATCACAAGGTGACCACTGCACTGCATGAAGCATATGTGGGTCTGTATGGTGACAATCGTATTGGCAGCAGCGAGACCGAAGAAATGCGCCGTGCACGCCCACTGGTAGACAAGTGGACCTTCTCCACCAATGGCGTTTCCATCATGGGCCGCAATGGTATCCCATGCATCGGTTTTGGTCCTGGTGCAGAAGCACAGGCACATGCACCAAATGAGAAGACATGGAAGCAGGATCTGGTTGTTTGCGCAGCAGTTTATGCAGCACTGCCAACCCTGTATACCAAGTAATAGAGAACGAAAAGAAGCAAAGGAGTATTGAAATTATGGACGCAACACTTAAGAAATATATTGATAAGCTCAACGCCCTGAACTTTAAGGAAATGTACGAAAATGACTTTTTCCTGACTTGGGAAAAGACAGACGACGAGATTGAGGCGGTATTCACTGTTGCAGATGCACTGCGCTACATGCGTGAAAACAACATCTCCACTAAGATCTTTGAGTCCGGTCTGGGCATCAGCCTGTTCCGCGACAACTCCACGCGTACTCGTTTCTCTTTTGCTTCCGCATGTAATCTGCTCGGTCTGGAAGTTCAGGATCTGGATGAGGGCAAGAGCCAGATTGCACACGGTGAGACTGTGCGTGAGACTGCAAACATGATTTCTTTCATGGCAGACGTTATCGGTATTCGTGACGATATGTACATCGGCAAGGGCAACACCTATATGCATGAGGTATCCAAGGCCGTACGCGAAGGACATAAGGACGGCGTGCTGGAGCAGGCTCCAACCCTTGTAAACCTCCAGTGTGATATTGATCACCCGACGCAGTGTATGGCAGATATGCTCCATATCATCCATCACTTTGGCGGCGTAGAGAACCTCAAGGGCAAGAAGGTTGCAATGACTTGGGCTTACTCTCCCTCTTATGGCAAGCCGCTGTCCGTTCCACAGGGCGTAATCGGTCTGATGACTCGTTTCGGCATGGATATTGTGCTGGCTCATCCAGAAGGCTACGAAGTAATGCCAGAAGTGGAAGAAGTGGCAAAGAAGAATGCAGCTGCAACCGGCGGTACATTCACCAAAACCAACTCTATGGCTGAGGCATTCCAAGACGCTGATATCGTATATCCGAAGTCTTGGGCTCCGTTTGCAGCAATGGAAAAGCGCACAGATCTGTATGCAGCAGGCGATGCCAACGGCATCAAGGCACTGGAAAAGGAACTGCTGGAACAGAATGCAGAGCACATGGATTGGTGCTGCACAGAGGAACTGATGAAGACCACCAAGAACGGTGAGGCACTGTACCTGCACTGCCTGCCGGCGGATATTAATGATGTTTCCTGTGAGCATGGTGAAGTAGAAGCATCTGTATTCGATCGCTACCGTGTTCCGCTTTACAAGGAAGCTTCCTACAAGCCGTACATCATTGCGGCTATGATCTTCCTTGCAAAGTGCAAGGATCCACAGGAGATGCTCAAGAAACTGTATAAGCGTGATGCAGAGCGTCAGATGAAGACAGAGGAATAATTCAACGATAACTGAATGGCGGGGCTCAAAAACCCCGCCGTTCTACATTTTACATAGAAAGAAGAGAAAATTATGGGCAAGAGAATCGTAATTGCATTGGGTGGCAATGCACTGGGAAATACATTAAGCGAGCAGATGGCAGCTGTAAAGCACACCGCAAAAGCCATCGTGGATCTGATCGAGCAGGGACATGAAGTCATTATCTCACATGGCAATGGTCCACAGGTTGGTATGATTCATCATGCAATGAACGAACTGACGAGCGTGGTAGAGCAGGACTTCCCAATTCTGCCAATGTCTGTCTGTGTTGCAATGAGTCAGAGCTATATTGGATATGACTTACAGAATGCACTACGTGAAGAATTGCTAGAGCGCGGTATTCCTAAGCCGTGTGCGACTGTAATCACGCAGGTCGTTGTAGACCCGGAAGATCCGGCATTCAAGAATCCGACCAAGCCGATCGGTCGATTTATGACCAAGGAAGAGGCAGAGAAGCTGCGCGACGACAAGGGATACGAGATCATGGAGGATGCTGGACGTGGTTGGCGTCGTGTGGTTGCAAGCCCAAAGCCGCGTGATATCGTGGAAATCTCCACCGTGCGCGCACTGTTCCAGGCAGGTCAGGTTGTCATTGCTGGCGGCGGCGGTGGTATTCCGGTCATTCGTCAGGGTAATCACCTCAAGGGTGCAAGTGCGGTGATTGATAAGGACTTTGCAAGCTGCCTGATTGCACAGCAGGTGGATGCAGATATGCTGATTATCCTGACTGCGGTAGAAAAGTGTGCGATCAATTTCGGAAAGCCAGATCAGAAGTGGTTGGATACCATTTCCACAGACGAAGCAAGAAAGTATTGCAACGAAGGTCAGTTTGCACCTGGTTCCATGCTGCCTAAGGTAGAGGCTGCAATCAAGTTTGCAGATTCTGCACCAGGACGCAAGGCTCTAATCACTTTGCTGGAAAAGGCAAAGGATGGTATTGAGGGCAAGACAGGTACGGTCATCACGCACGAATAATCGGATATTTTTCTTTTCGCTCGGTTGCTGATGCAGCCGAGCGATTTTTTATAGATAGGCAAATATGAGTTTGAAAGCGGGCAAAATCCAATCCGACAAGCTGAAACCACCAGTTCAACTGGTGGTTTTGATTTATGTGTGTAAAAATCAGCAGAGATAGGGAGAGGGATTGATACGTGAATACAATAGGTCTGGGGTGCATGTATTAAGTCGATACGGGCAGACGATGTGTCCGGTGTTGGACATGTGCCGTAAAAGTGCAGTTGCGCCATATTGTATTTTATACTTAAGTTCTTCAGGATAGATTGGAAGGATTTGTAAAAAGCGAACTGTTTCTCCATCTGGTAAGGTACAATGGGAAGCATCCTCTGCGCGATCTTGTAAGTTGACCACAAGGATACAAGATTGTTTGGTGCTTGGATCAAAGGAGGTATCGTCCGCACTCGCGGAAAGAGAATGCCCATAATCAAGCCAAGTATTTTCGTCAAGTGGCAGATAGGCGGTGATCAGGAGCCAACGCAATGGCCATGCCCAACGGTTATCACTGAGATCAAATTCCCAATCGGAGGGCAGTGTCATGGTAAGCTCTAATCGAGCGGGGATTTGTGTACGATACTCTTCGGGAATGTTCATAGGCAGTGCACCCATACCCAAGGTCGAGATGGTATAATAATTGTTTGTTGCATTTGGAGGACAAATGCATAGGCGGATATCCTGCGTGCGCTCTGAGGTGAACGGAAGAATGGTGGCAATCTCACCAAAGTACTGCTCGATATGCGCCTGTACAGCGGATAGATCATGGGGTAAGTAGTTAATGATTGCACCATTATCATGAGAAATGGGTACTTCTTCCAGTGGGAGCGGGTCATTGAGAACAGGCGGTTCTATCGGTGTATCGCAGGTTTCTTCATTTGCTTTCAGCGTGTTATATGTCGGATTTTCTTTTGTGGCATGGATAGCAGAGCGCGTTTTGTTGATAAATTCAGCCGAACGGCACCGCTTGATATAATCTGCAATTTCAGGCGTTGGGTTGTGCAGAAACGCCTGCTCGAAGTATGGCTGTGCCTGTGAAGGGCGGTGGCTGAAATAATAGGCGAAACCAACACGGAAATTCCATACAAAATCTTCTGAATCACGGACAGAAAAGAGCAACTCTAACGCGTGGTCGTATTCGGCAATGTTGCAGTATGCGCGCGCCAAGAGTCCGATTAGCTCAGGGGTCTGGGCATATTTGGGCAGTGCTTCTATGATATCTATGATTTCTTGGTATTCGTTTGCATCATGCAGATCTTCGAGTGTCTGCAAAAAAATGGGATCCATAAAATGAGCCTCCTTACATTAGGCTTAGAAAAACAGTATACCATATTCATAGGAAATTGTCATCTTTTGTTGAGAGAACCATGCAGAGAGGATTGTTTTTCGGACAGTTTTTTGGAATTGTCCCTTTGCAGAGAGAAGATTTTGCGGTAATATAGTGGCATACCACAAGTGAAAGGAGGAGCGAAATGCCGACTTTATCCATGAAGCGTATTATGCTATTGTCTGTGATCGGGCGTGCAATACAGGAGATTGAGGCAGATCCAAAACGTGGATTGCGCCGGATGATCGATTTGGGACAAGATCTTGTGCATGGAGACAGTGCACAGGAGATATTTTCTTTCTTACAGCAAGTGCTGCACAAACAGACAAGTCCTTGTTATGCGCTGCTGGAACGTATGGTGCGTGAAGTCGACCATAAAACATTGCAGCATTTTGGTGTAGCACTTGGTTGGGATAGCTGGACAGAAGGATGCAAATTGCTGCGCCAGTCTCCAGAAGAACAAAAATGGGCAGAACCCCTTGTGATCGGGGAAGCAGATACTTTGCGCGGTTTGCGCACTGAGGTCAAGAAGTATGCGGCAAAGGGTGTGCGTACATTCTTTGTTACCGTAGAAAGCCAAAAAGCGCTCTATACTGCATTGCAGCTTGCATCCAGTGAGACGACTTGTGCGATGATTTTGTTCATGCCGCCAATACTTATCGATAACCAAACTGCGGCACGGATTTCGCTCTGTCATACGGTCTGTGCAGTATTATACGATCAGCCAGAACGCGAGAAGGCACAGGCAATCTTGCGGCGTGCGAAGTGTTTGTACGGTGTGTATCATGTATGCACAGCAGAAGATACAGCGGCAGGCATACAAAGCTGGCTGGAACAGCTTGGAGGAGCGTATTTTGCGATCGTACAGGAGCCGGAAGCGGATAGTCAGATCGCAAAGCAGATCGCGGCATTTCGGCAGACACCAACTGTGCCATTGCTTCCAATTGCAGCACGTAAAGATTTTGCAGACATTCAAGCAAGGATTTGCAGGAAAAGATAAAAGAACCGAGGAGTCGCTCCTCGGTTCTTTATTGTAATAGCTTGAGCGTATATAAACTACCAGTTCAACTGGTGGTTTTGATTATTGAGAGATATTGTTTAGGTCAAAGTCCAATAGGATACGGCGCGAAAGGTCGATCAGCAAATGCTTTAAGCTATCCAGATATACGTCTGGTGGAACAGGATGTGATCCACGTAGCCAACGTACCAGCGAGACAAGAAAAGCATCGGTTAAAAACACGCGGGAAAAGTCATTTCCGTCCTCAGTGTGAAAGATGCTATCCAAAAAGGTTTGGATGAATGGTTCCATCACTTCAGAAAAGTATTCGCAGAACGAATTCTGCCCTTGGATTTGCATTGCTTTTTGGTAAAAGGCACGTTCACGATAAAAATAAGTGCAGATATCTTCGAGAAAATCCCATGCAGTATCGTAAGAGTTGTTTTGCACCTCGGTAATAAATTCGGTATAGAAGATCCAGTTGACTAAATCATATTTATCGCGGAAATGATAATAAAAGCTCTTACGACTCATACCACAGGCTGTACACAGATCTCCAACGCTGATTTTAGAGAAAGGCGTATGTGCCATCAGTTCTTTGAGTGTTTGCGCCAATGCCCGTTTGGTGATATTGGAATCTGGCAAATTTACCGCCCCCTCGTTTTGTGTAACTTTAAAAATAGTTGTAACTAATAGGGTTATTATACTATAATAGTAGCCAAAAATGCAATATCAAGTGCGTAAGAATTGGGCAAACACTTAAAAAATGTTTGAAAAAATTTTATGTAGCATTACTGATTTGGAATATGCCTTAGTGGGGGCAGTAGTGCTGTGATCAATTTATTTGGTCAAGGCACTCTATTTTGTGTTTGGAAGCAAAAGAATGATCTCGTGGCATGACCGATTAGGGGCTGTTTGAAAAATCGAAAATTTGTCTTTTTCTACAGGGAACGGCATCCACTGCGTTAAAAATACTCGAAATCCATCAAGGATTCCTGCGTTTTTTGCCTTGTGGCTGCTCGCTCCCTGCGAAAAATCCGTCAATTTCTCTATTTTCAAACAAGCCCTAAGAAAATACCCCGGTGGGGTGTTTTCCGGTAATGCTGTGGTCGACTTGTTCGACCAAGCCGGAAAATCCGAAGCGTTTTTTTCGTTCGCCTTAAAAGGCAGGGAGGAACGTCCCATGTCGATGGGCGTGAGATAAGGGGGAAAACAACCAATGGTTTTCTTGCCCCTTATCAATCCCCCAGCTTTCCTGTTCGTTGCCGACTGAACGAGCAAACCAGTTTGCGAACTGGTTTGACTGTTCAAACACGGCGGATTCTGCTAAATATGAAAAAGAATCTGTCAATATTGCAAGTTACAAAATCCAGCTATCAAGCTCTCTCATCGCACCAGACATGATCGCGACACCAACAGCACCTACTTGCAGGCAGTCAGGTGCGTTTTGTGGAGAAATTCCGCCAAGTGCATAAACGGGGATCGGTACGGACGCACAAACCTCATACAGAAAATCAAGTCCGCGCGGAGCAAGACCAGCCTTACAGTCAGTCGGGAATACATGCCCGGCAGTCAAATAAGTTGCACCGTTTTTATAGGCTGTCTGTGCTTCCTGTACACTATGGACAGAAGCACCGAGCATAGAAACTCGATGGGAAATTTGTGGGCTTGCAAGGAGATCAGGAAGCGGCAAGTGTAGGTTTTTGCAGCCAAGATCCGCTGCAACATCAGAAAAGTGATGGAGGATACAAGGTGTATCATGCTTTGCACAGATTTCCATTGCTTGCTCGGCGAGCTTCTTATAATCCGATTTGTGCAGCTCTTTTTCGCGCAGGACGATGCCAGCAGGGTGTGCGGCTGCAATGCGTTCCAGCTGTGTCAGAAAATCAAGGGGGCATAGACGGCGATTTGTGATCGCAAGCACTCGATCAAACATAAACATAATCAGTAAATACGGGCTGCAATCCGCGTGCGCGAATCATATTGCGAACCTCCTCCACAGAGCGATCATCGGAAATTTCAAACTGCTCGTCGCCCTTTGCCTCCTCGTTATGACCACCAACACCCACTTTTACACCTGCGGAAATTTTCGTTGCCGCCATGCCGATGATATTATCACGGAAACCAGCGCGTTCACGTGTGGAGATCGTAATACCAGCGCAAGGCAGGAACAGGCGATAGGCAAGGATCACCTGCAAAAGCTGGGTTTCATGTACATCATTTGGATTTACGGTTGCATCGTTGATAATCGGGCGCAGACGCGGGCAGGAGAATGAAAGTTCTGCATGAGGGTAGCGGCGTTGGATGTGGTAAGCGTGTATACCAGCAGCAAAGGCATCCTTGCGGAAGTCATCAAGCCCGAGCAGTGCGCCAAAGCTCACACCACGCATACCGCCCTGCAAGGCGCGTTCTTGGGAATGGAAACGATAGGGGAAAGAACGTTTGGGACCGGAAAGGTGCTGTGTCTCATATTGATCAGGGTTATAGGTTTCCTGATAGACGGACACAAAATCTGCACCACATTCTTGTAAGAATTGGTACTCGTCTGTATTCAGTGGGTAAATTTCAATGCCGATGGTGGAGAAGTAACGGCGGGCGATTTTCACAGCTTCGCCGATGTAATCGACAGGGGACATATCACGGGATTCGCCTGTCAGGAGCAGGATCTCTTTCAGACCGGTATTGGCAATCGCCTGCATTTCCTGTTCGATGTCGGTCAGGGTCAGCTTGCCGCGGTGGATACGGTTTTTACAGTTAAAGCCGCAATATACACACTCATTCTCGCAATAGTTTGCAATATAGAGTGGAGTAAACATACAAATGGTATTGCCAAAGCGGGCGCGGGTTTCTGCCATGGCACGTGCCGCCATTTGCTCCAAGAAAGGTTCAGCAGCGGGTGAGAGCAGTACAGCGTAGGCTTGAGGATCAATCACGCGCTGGTTCAGTACGCGCTGCACGTCCTCAGCGGTATATTGGGTATAGTCATATGCCTGTACAGCGGACAATACTTCATCCATCAAAGAGGATTCGGTTTGTTCCATATCAGGCAGATAGCTCATGTGGTCAAATACTTTTCTCATATCGAAGCCTCCGATCAGTCATGCAGGAAGCCCGTTAGTGGGCTGGAAGCGTCGCCACCATGTGTTAGTACACGTCCCAGACCGGACAGGTAGGCGGCACGACCCGCAGCGACAGCCTGCCCAAACGCACGCGCCATGCCAGCGACATCGCCTGCGGTTGCAATTGCAGTATTCGCCATAACAGCAGCACAGCCCATTTCCATTGCTTCGCAAGCCTGACTTGGCTTACCGATACCAGCGTCGACGATGATTGGCAAATCAATTTCATCGACCAAGATCTGGATAAATTCACGGGTACACAGTCCCTTATTCGAGCCGATTGGTGCGGCGAGCGGCATGATCGCAGCGGCACCTGCATGCTGCAAGTCACGCGCAACATTCAGATCTGGGTACATATAGGGCAGAACGACAAAGCCTTCCTTTACCAGAATTTCAGTTGCGCGGATGGTTTCGGCATTGTCGGGCAGTAGATACTTCGAGTCACGGATGACTTCGATTTTTACAAAATCACCACAGCCAATTTCACGCGCCAGTCGTGCAATGCGGACAGCTTCTTCTGCGCTGCGCGCGCCGGAAGTGTTTGGTAGTAATGTTGTACCCTTTGGAATGTATTCCAGAATGTTTTCGCTGCCTGCCTGATTTGCGCGGCGCAGTGCAAGGGTCACGATCTGTGCACCGCTGTTTTCAATAACGGTCGGCGTAAAGTCCATGGAAATCTTTCCAGAACCAATGATGAAGCGGGAAGAAAATTCGTGTTTACCAAAGATCAGTGGGTCATTGTTTTGCATTGTCATAGTAGAAGCTCCTTTGATCAGATGAAGGTATGTAAGTTGATTCAATAATTTTATTTATGGGGTATCTTCGCCAACGATCAAGCGTAAAATCATATTGGCTTGGTGTCCAGCGCACACGGAAACACGGGGCGCCATCAGTCCACGACCGGGCTGGGCAGCGGTATGCCCATCTCCGCACAGGTAAAAATGATCGGTAATGCGGCGGGTGGTAATGGTGTTGCAGGAGTCAAAGCCTGCCATACCGCTTGCGGCAACCAGAATGGTATCAGGGCACGCAGTTAAAATGGCATCAATGAGTGCGGCTTTTGCAGCGGGTGCATCAAATGCTTCACAAACAATAGGATCTTTGGAAAATAAGACTGCAGCATTTTCAGCGGTCACACGGACGAAATCAGTAGTAATAGTCAGATATGGGTTGACCTCTTGCAATTGCTCTGCAAGTGCCTGTGTTTTTGGCTTGCCGAGATCCTGAATGCGATAGCATTGGCGGTTTAAATTGCTAGGTTCAACGATATCAAAATCTACGAGATGCAGGTGTCCGATGCCAGTGCGTGCAAGTGCAAAAGCGACATGAGAACCGAGTCCGCCCAGTCCAGCAATCGCAACGCGTGCAGCTTTAACTTTTTTAAAAACGCCGGGGGTGTGACGTGCTGCCATCATGGATTCCAGCACATCGCGGGGTGGAAAAATGCCTTTCTGAATAACAGTTACGCAGTCGCCGGCGGAAAGTGACAAATCTTCTGCGGTTTGGAAGCCGTTTAGAATGACCACACGGTCAGCATGTTCAGGGACAAGGGCAAAGAGCGAGCGGGCGTCGGTTTGGATCGCTTGTCCATTCAGGGTTAGATACATCAGCCGCCTCCTACAAATTGTACGATCTCAATAGTGTCACCGTCGCAAAGTACAGTATCCCCATATTGTACACGTGGAACGATGGCACCATCTTTTTCCACTGCAACAAAGTTCAGCGTGTATCCTGCCTGTGTGAGGTACTCTGTGAGTGTGCGCCCTGCGGCATCTGAGACAGGCTGTCCGTTGATTTGAACCATGAAAAATCCTCCTTTTTCTTTCAAAAAACAGCGTGAAAAAACAAAAAAGACCGCACGAAAGTTCACACCCGAGGTGGTGTGCCCCTTCGTACGGTCTTGTATTACCAGAACGAACAAGAGTAGTATAGCGCGAAAATAGGGATCTGTCAAGGTGCAAATCTCAAAACATCAAGGGCAATACCGCATAATTCAGCAAGAGCGATTTTCGGAAAAATTTCTCGTCAGAAA
>JAHHRJ010000004.1 GCA_020025885.1 Butyricicoccus sp.
TATTTTACCACATTTGGTATCATTCGTCACTTTTTACTTTTCAGAAACGCCCTAGCTGAAAAGTTGAAACTCTGGGAATCCATCTATGTACTTATTAAAGTATTTGTCGTTTTTTGTCAATTTTGTTGTTTTTAGAAATTTTTGTTTTGTTATATTTAGTAAACCTAGGTTTTGTATAATTAAAGTTGTAAGTTTATTTTCTCACAAATATTGCGGCGTGTATCGTGCTCCTTTCCGTTGCTTATCCCCTTTTCTGAAAATAAAAAAGCGGTTCATAAAACCGCTTTTTTATTTTCAGACAGCTTCCCCGCCCTACTATACATATTCGATTTCGTATCCTTGGCTAATCAAACTCATGATATGGTGGATCATAATAATCGTAATATATTCTTTCCCATCTACCATAATTGTTTCTGCCTGTGCATCCAGTTCCCAGCCATATTTTGTAAAAATTTCCACTCTGACAACTCCCAGACCAGTAACTACCCTCGCCTGCTTCTCATTCTTTCTGCACTGCACTTATGTTTCCCCTCTCGTTTACGATTTTCGCTTATAAACTAGAGGTTCTCATATAATCTGTGATACCGTCAGGAATATGGCACAAAATTCCTTGAACAGTTTGTTTTCCATCTATGATCTGTCGGAGTTCTGCATTTGTTGCACCAACCAGCTGTACAAATTGCACGCTTCCATTTGGCGTCTGAATCGTGCCCAGATCGTCCTCCATTGTCAAGAATCCTGTGATCTCAGAAGTACCATCTGCATCCATGCCTGTTGTCTGTCCTGTATAAATATACTCTTGTGGTCGAAAGATTTCACCATTTTCAAAGGACATTCGTGCAATCGACTGCAAAATACCACAAATATTTTTCTGCTCACGCTCTCTCTTGCGAATACCATCCTTGGCAACTTTCAATGTGAGTTCAAATCCAAATCCGCTGTAATCTTGCTGGTCTGATTCTTTTTCATAAAGCTCTGAAAATCCATAGGTTACAAAATGATAAAATGATCCTCCATCATAAATGCTAATGCCATCTAACGGATCATTTCCACCCAGTCTATAACTTATGATTGGGGCATAATGTATTGGCTCTGTTTGCTCTGGATATCGTTTGCTCATTGCCTGTGTGATTGCATCCCATCCAGCTGTTGTTGCTGCTTCCATTGATTTTCCTCCATTTTGGCACAAAGCTAACTGTTTGTATCTTAGGTCTTATTTTGTAAAAGAGAATTTAACTCGTCCAAAAATGTATTGATATCCTTAAACTGACGGTATACAGATGCAAAACGTACATATGCCACTTCGTCTACGTTTTTGAGTTCCTGCATGACCATTTCACCAATTTTTTGGGAGGAAATTTCGCTTTCCAATGTTCCAAATAGCTTCTGCTCTACGGAATCACTGAGCTGCTCCAAACGGGCCTGCGGTACAGGACGCTTTTCACATGCCTTCATAACACCAGAAAGCAGTTTATTTCGATTGTATGGTTCTCGTGTTCCATCACGTTTGACCAACATCAGCGGCAAACGCTCCACTGTTTCATAGGTTGTAAAACGCTTGAGGCACTGAAGGCATTCCCGTCTGCGGCGAATGCTAGTTCCTTCATCGGTTGGACGCGAATCTACAACTTTGCTGTCTGGATAGTTACAGAACGGGCACTTCATAAAAATCACTCTCTTTATTCTAAATTCGATTAGGGCGTATCTGAAAACAAAGAAATCGATGAATTTTTCGTAGTGAGTGCGTAGATGCAAGGCAAAAAACGCAGGAATCCTTGATGGATTTCGCGTATTTTTAACGCAACAGCTGCCGCGCATTGTAGAAAAAGACCAGAATTTCGACTTTTCAGATAGCCCCTAAACATCAAAAATCATGTTTCCTTTTTTATTTTATCATATCCCCCGCCCTGCGCAAAGAGATTTTTTGTAAAAACAACAAAACTTTTTCAAATACCGTTCTTTTTGCCTCTGTCCACTCATCTTTTCTGCCATTGGCTTTTTGATAAGCTGCAATCCATCTTTTCTGTCCGGGCAAACATTAAATTTTGCAATTCATTTTTTCCTGTAAAAATTCTGCGGCGTGTATGATCTGTGTATCCTCACTAAAATTAGAGGAATACACTTCAATCAGCATTTGCCTGTCATACCCAATATCCTGCAATGCCCTCTGAAACGCTGTATACTCCATGCTGCCCTCCCCTGGTAACAAACAGCTATGCTCTGCATCATAGTCATTGATATGAATGTTATACAGATGATCTCCCATAACAGCCAGATATTCCGACCAGTGCCGCCCTGCACGATTTCCTTGTTTCAGATCAAGTGTATAGTGCAGTTCTGGCACATGCTCTGCAAGCAGCTTCAAATAGTGTGGATCTCTGGATTTACACCATGCCACATTTTCTTGTGTTAAGGTGATGCCGATTTCAGTTGCCATTGCGCATAACCGATGATACACCTCATAGGCGCGTCCCATATGGTCAAATAGTGTATCTTCACCCATAAAGCGCTCCCCGTGGAAGGTTAGATACTGTGCTCCCAAATACTTTGCAGCTTCCATATAACGGCGATACTGTGCAAAACCATCTTCCGTCCTCCGCGGATATGCAGAAAACAGCAGCATCCCTTCCATGAGCGAAGTATATGGATGGATGGATAGGATATCGATTCCATGTTTCTCCGTTGCATCCTTTAACTGATCCAAGAATGAAACATCATATTCACTTTCTGTGTTGAAAAAAATTTCGATCGCATGAAATCCCAAATCTGCGATTCGCTCAACGGCTTCTTCAATTGGTTGTGGATAAAAGCAAGCTGTGGAAATTCCCAAACGCATATCATACACTCCTTTTTGTCCATTCATAAAATTTTAAAAGTGACAAAAGCCAAGGATCAATCCCTTGGCTTTTGTGAACGTAACACGACTATATAATAAATCGTGTCTTATGCAGCGTGATGACGCTTTTTCAAACGCTTTCTGAAGAACGCCCACAGGGAGCTCGACAGAAAGACCGATGAGTACGCACCAGAGATAATACCGATGAGCAACGGCAGAGTGAAGTCACGCAGGGACGGTACGCCCAGAATAAACACCATACCGATGGTAAACATCGTTGTCAGTGTGGTATTGATGGTACGACCCATTGTCTGCCAAATAGAGCGGTCAGCAATGGACTCAAAGCTCTCCTTACGTGCTGTGCGCAGATTTTCTCGAATACGGTCAAATACAATAATGGAAGCATTGATTGAGTAACCGAGAATGGTCAGTGCACATGCAATAAAGTTCTGGTTGAATGGCAGCTGGAAGATAACGTATACAGACAGCATAACCAGAAGGTCATGGATCAGACAAATCACAGCTGCAAGACCAGAAGTGAACTCAAAGCGGAAAGAAATATATACTAGCATCAAGATAACTGCGATCACAGCAGAAGACAGTGCTGCCTTTTTGAGGTCATCGCCGACGGTCTTGCCAACGTCCTCATTAGACAGCAGATCATCGTCTGTGAGCTTGTACTTTTCCTGCATTGCAGCAATGACAGATGCACGCTGCTCACTGGTCAGGCTGGTAGAGCGAATAATCACTTCATTGCTCTGGTCACCTGTAATCTGTGGTGCATTCGGTGTCACCCCAGTCTTATCCTTTACCAGTGTCTGAATTTCATTTAGGGTATTTGCGTCGAGCTTTGTGTTCGGCATACGGAATTCCATCTGTGTACCGCCCGCAAAGTCGATATCAAAATTATAAAGATTCACACCAAACGGCAGCGCCAGCAGGCTCACAAGACCTGTAATGCACAGCAGAATCGAAATGACCGTGAAAATCTTAAAATGCTTTACAATAGAAAATTGATTCTTCATTCCAATTCCTCCTTTCTTATGCGCCATAAACCTTTGCGTTGCGAATCTTGAAGTCAACCATACGGTTGAGCAGGAAGTGCGTCAGAGTCAGTGCTGTAAACATGGACAGAATAACGCCCAGTCCCAGTGTGGTCGCAAAGCCTACAATCGTACCAGTTCCCAGGAAATACAGCACACCTGCTGCGATCAGGGTCGTGATATTGGAGTCCAAAATTGCAGTGAATGCACGCTTAAAGCCTGAGTCGATGGAAGCCTTTACTGTCTTTCCAGCACGCAGCTCTTCCTTGATACGCTCAAAGATAATGACATTCGCATCAACTGCCATACCAATGGACAGAATGATACCTGCAATACCCGGCAGAGACAGGTTCACATGCAGCAGACCCAGAATGATCAGTTCCAGTGTACAGTAAAATGCCAGTGCAATGCAAGCGATGAAGCCCGGCAGACGGTATACAATGATCATGAAGATACAAACCAGTGCAATACCGATCACAGCTGCATAAACACTTGTCTTAAGGGCATTTGCACCCAGCTGCGGACCAACAGAGCGCAGTTCTACCTGCTCCAGAGAGAACGGCAGCTGACCAACGTTAATAAGATTTGCCAGCTCGCGTGCAGAGTCCTCAGTAAAGTTACCATTGATAGAGCAAGTGGAGCTATTAATCGCCTCGCTTACACCTGGTGCAGATACGATCTCTTCATCCAGTACGATTGCCAAACGATTCTGACCACTCAGCGGATCCATCTTGGAAATTTCGCTGGTTGCCTCATAGAATTTCTGTACTGCATCGGACTTAAATTCCAGTGCAACATACCATTCACTTACAACAGAGCTTGCAGACGGGCTGCCATAAACAGCGGTTGCCTTCTTGACATCAGAGCCAGTCAGCCATTCCTTGCCAGCCATATCCATAAAGGTGAGCTTTGCTGTCTTTCCCAGCATCTGTACTGCGTCTTCTGGATTCTTAATATTCGGAATTTCAACAAGCAGGCGGTTATCGCCCTGAATGGAAACATTTGCTTCTGTATATCCTTGTGCTGTCAAGCGGTTGCGAAGCAAACTTTGAGCAGTGCTCATATCGTCTGACAAATTCTTGTTGTCATAGTTTTCCGGCAAGATCGCCTCAAATGTGATGGATGAACCACCCACCAAGTCAAGACCACGGCGAATGCCGTTGGTTGCATCATGGATGCTTGGAATAATTACCTTTGCATTTGCAGCTTCTTCTGCCGACATATTAACCGGCGTTACGAAACCGCCCGGAATGGTAAATCCGGTGATCACTGCTGCTGCCATGACACCGATCACAAGAAGAACAGCAATGAAAGAGAAAATGCTCTTTTTCACGTTTCTAACCCTCCTAAGAATTGATACACATGACGTGTATTATAGCACTTTGCACGAAAAAAGTCAAAGCACTTCTTGATTAAAGGTTGATTTCCACGGTGATTTCTGCATCCTTTAGATAAGGTGCAATGCGCGGCTTCGCTTCATCACGCAGGAAATCGTCTACTTGCTCTGGGCAGCGACCAATATAACACACTGGGTCAAGCTCTGCAAGGATCTCTTCACGAGTGAGTCCAAACATCGGATCTGCTGCAATACGATCGATGAGGTCATTTTCCAACCCCTCTTCCTTAATGCGCTTGCCTGCTGCCATAGAATGTGTGCGGATCTGCTCATGCAGATCCTGGCGGTTGCCACCGCGCTTTACTGCACTCATCATAATATTTTCGGTTGCCATAAACGGAAGCTCGTTCATCACGTGCTGGTGGATGACCTTTGGATAAACGACCAGACCGGACACTACATTGATCATGATGTTGAGAATCGCGTCCACTGCAAGGAATGCCTCCGGAACGGAAATGCGCTTATTTGCGGAGTCATCCAGTGTACGCTCAAACCACTGATTATATGCAGTAAACGCAGGGTTCAGGCTGTCGCAAATAACATAGCGTGCCAGTGCGCAAATACGCTCGGAACGCATTGGATTGCGCTTATATGGCATTGCAGAAGAACCAATCTGATGTGTTTCAAATGGCTCTTCGATTTCCTTCAAATGCTGCAAAAGGCGCAGATCGGTTGCAAACTTACCTGCCGACTGTGCAATTCCAGAGAGGGTCGCCAGTACCTGTGCATCAATCTTACGAGAATATGTCTGACCAGAAACCGGAGTCACACCTGCAAAGCCAAAATCGGCTGCGATCATCTGCTCCATTTTCTTGATCTTTTCCCCATCTCCATCGAACAGCTCCACAAAAGAAGCCTGTGTGCCAGTCGTTCCCTTAGAGCCGAGCATACGCAGGTTTTCCAGACGGAAGTTCACTTCGTCCAGATCCATCAGCAGCTCATTCATCCAGAGGGTCGCACGCTTGCCCACTGTGGTCAGCTGTGCTGGCTGGAAATGGGTAAAGCCCAAGGTTGGCTGTGCCTTATGGTCTTCTGCAAAAACAGACAGTTTTTCCACAACTGCAACCAACTTTTTGCGAACCAGCCGCAAACCTTCGCGCAGCTGAATGATATCTGTATTATCTCCAACATAAGCACTTGTTGCACCCAGATGAATGATACCAGCTGCCTTTGGTGCAACCTGTCCGAATGCATACACATGACTCATAACATCATGGCGTACTTCCTTTTCGCGTGCGCGGGCAACCGCATAATCAATGTTATCCACGTTGGCTTCCATCTCATCGATCTGCTCCTGTGTGATGTTCAAGCCAAGAGCCTTTTCTGCCTTTGCAAGCGAGATCCACAACCTCCTCCAGGTTGTAAACTTCATATCTGGAGAGAACACATACAGCATTTCTTTAGAAGCATAACGTGCCGAAAACGGACTTTCATAAATAGCGCTCAATGTCAGACATTCCTTTCACGATAAAAATTCAAGTAGTGAAAAATAAAAAGACGGACAAAAACGTCCGTCTTTATTCTAACAGTTTTTATTTGTTCCTGCAAGAAAAAATGCAGGTTGTTCCTAATTTTATGCATTTTTAATAAAGGATTCCAGACGATCCAAACCCTTATCTATTTCTTGCATAGAGGTGGCGTAGCTCCAGCGAATAAAACCTGGTGCAGCAAAAGCAGAACATGGAACCGTTGCAACAAGACCTTTTTCCAAAAACAGCTGTGCAAAATCGTCATCACATGTGATCTTGCGTCCATACATCTCTTTTCCGATAAAAGACTCCATATTCATCATAACATAGAATGCACCCTGCGGCTTAATGCAGGAAACGCCTTCAATCTGATTCATGCGGGAAACCAGATGATCACGGCGTGCTTGGAACGCTTTACGCATTTCCGCAATATCTTCCTGCGGACCGTTAAGCGCTTCAATTGCTGCATATTGTGAAACCGTGCTGGGTGCAGAAGTAGAATGGCTCACATAGTTACTCATCACCTTAGCAATTTCCGGCTCTGCTGCTGCATAGCCAATACGCCAACCAGTCATTGCATAGGACTTGGAAACACCGTTGATGACGATACAACGGCGCTTGATCTCTTCGCCAAAGGATGCAATGGAGTGATACTCCAAATTATCGTAAACCAAATTGCTGTAAATATCATCTGCAAGTACATAAATATTATGCTTAACACAGACTGCTGCAATTGCTTCCAGTTCCTCCTTGGTGTATACCATTCCAGTTGGGTTAGAAGGCGAATTGAGCATAAACACCTTTGTCGCTGGTGTGATCGCTGCCTCCAACTGCTCCGCTGTGATTTTGAAATGTGCATCTTCTCCAGCCGCTACAATGATGGGATTTGCGCCAGCCTGCCGCACCATTTCGCTGTAAGACACCCAGTATGGAGCTGCAATCACAACTTCATCCCCCGGATTGCACAGTACCATAAGTGCAATATAGATGGCGTGCTTTGCACCTGATGCCACACAAATCTGCTCTGGACGATATTCCAATCCATTGTCGATCAGCAGACGACGGCATGCCGCTTTTTTGAGGTCAAGCAATCCAGAAGCCGGTGTATACTTGGTGTGATTGTTTTCGATCGCCATGATACCCGCCTGTTTGATATGCTCTGGCGTTGGAAAATCCGGCTCTCCTGCACCAAAACCTACTACATCAATACCGCTTGCTTTCATATCCTTAAACATGGCATCAATAACCAGCGTTGTAGATGCCTGAATCTGAGATGCAATTTGGGAAATCGGCTTAAGACCTTGAATCATATTTTTTTGACCTCCTTAGCGTAATATCTCTATTATACGGCAAGCTTCTCATTTTTGCAAGATGACAAGTCAAAAGTTGCATTGTAGACAAAATAAAAAAATCGCCCTAATTCCAAAGAAATTCAGAGCGATTCTCACAAATATCAGTTTTTTCGATCTTTTGAGCAAATGACCAAAGCACTTCCAGATTCTGCCTGAACAATTGCCGCATTTCCAGTCACTTCATTTGAAACTGTATATATCTGACTGCGATCTACCGTGGCATGTTCTACCGGATACTTTGCACCCTCAATGCGGAGTCCTTGCAATTGCTTGTCCAGCGGAATAATAGAAAAGTAGCGATATACCGTATTTCCCAGAACATGTACCGCCTGTCCTGCAGGCATAAACTGCACCAAGTTCTGTGCATCTAAAATATAGCACGCACAGCCATGCTTCGCCGCATATTCGCAAAGGGACAAATTAGAAAGTAAATGATCCAGCCGTCCACCAGTTGCACAGGCAATCCAAACTGTCTGGCAGCCGCGCTCCATCACAACCTCTAATGCATGCATGGTATCCGTATCATCTTTTTCTGGAATCAAGCGGATAATCTCACATGTACCACTTGGCTCAAATCCAGAATCAAAGTCTCCCACCAGCAGATCTGGAGACACACCAAGGGGCTGCAAATGGCGCAATCCAGCATCTGCGCAGACAATTTTTACATGCGGATGCTCTACCAAAAATTCTTTGACATATGCAATATCATTGTCTGGTGCACCTGATAAAATCAGCGCTTCGCTTCCTTGCCAAGTTTCCATTCTTTCAGATCCTTTACGCTTTCATATAGCTTTACATAGCTGTCATGTCTGGACTGCGCGATTTCTCCGGCTTGTACAGCAGCAAGTACGGCACAGTCTTTTTCCTTGACATGGGCACATCCTGTAAATCGACATTCACCGAGATAAGGTGCAAACTCCCGGAACGTGTATTGCAGTTCCCCTGCCAGCACAAGATCCATCTGTTCTGTGTCAAAGGAAGAAAATCCTGGTGTATCTGCAATGTATCCGCCGCCCTCGTAGGGAACCAGTTCTACATGGCGTGTTGTATGCTTACCACGACCAATGCGGTCAGAAATCAGTCCAGTCTCCGCACCAAAGTCCGGAACCAACTGATTGAGCAAGCTCGATTTTCCCACACCTGAATTGCCCGCAAATGCCGCCGCTTTTCCATGCAGGAATCCGCGCACTGCATCTATGCCCTCACCTGTCACGGTACTTACCCGAAACACCTGAATCTCTGCGTTCTGATAGACTTCATATAAGGTATCATTTTCATGGAGATCGGTCTTATTAAGGATGACACAAGGCTCAATATTCTTATTCTCCGCAATCGCAATGACCTTATCAATAAGGAATGGGTCTGTTTTGGGCTGTGCCTCTGTTGCCACAACAACGATTAGATCCAAATTTGCAACTGCTGGGCGAATAAGGCTATTGGTGCGCTCAAAAATCTCAAGCAAATATCCTGTACCATCTGGCTGTTTTTCCAGCTCTACCAAATCACCTACGATTGGCTTACCTATGGTTTTTCGGAATTTTCCGCGTGCCTTGCAGTTAATGATACCATCAGCGGTATCTACATAGTAGAAACCGCCAATGCCTTTCAAAATACGTCCTCTCATATGATCACGACTCCGGGAAGGTGACACTTTTTCTTTCATGCACACCATTGATATAGACATCAACCGTCTGTGTGGTACCAGCAGGACCGGAAATAGAAATATTTACTGGGTTTTCACTTTCCGGATCGTATTCTCTGCCTGCCGAAACGACGGTACCATTCATTTCCACCAACACGACTGACTTATTACCTGATGGGATCTCCACAGATACAGTTGCAGTTGTCTCCTTGTTGGAAGACTGATTGGATTCATTGTCCGGTGTTGTTGGATGTTCGCTCTGCTCAGGGTCACCTGAATGCGGCGGCTCTGGTTCTGGCAGTTCTGGTTCTGGCTCTGGCTTCTGCTCAGGACCATTTGAAACATACAACAGAACCTCTGTTCCAACCTTAACCAACACCCCCTCACCAATGGACTGCTTAAAGACCTGACCTTCTGGGTAATCGTTGTTGTATTCACGGGTCGAGCTGACTGTCAGGAGACTGTCCGTCAATACTGCCTTGGCATCGTCATAGCTCTTGCCAACAAGTGACGGTACAGAAACTTCCATATTTTCTGGTCCATCACTAACAATCAAAATAATGTGGTCGCCTTCATGAAACTGCGCGTCAAGTGCTGGATCTGTGCGGATTACCTTGTCCTTTTCCACATCCATGCTTGCTTCACGCTGCACTTCAACCATAAGACCCAAATCCTTCAGTTCGCTTTCTACATACTGATAATTTGCGCCAATGAACATTTGATTGATCGTGATGACTTCATCTTCCGGCTCATTTTCTGGCGGTGCACAGACAACAACTGTAATCAGTCCGCCCTTTTCCGTCCGTGTGCCCGCTTTCGGGGATTGCTCCAGAATTTCGCCCTCTTGTGCAGTCAGGCTCTGACGGCGTTCGCCTTCGACGATTCGGAATTGACCAGTATACTTATTGAGAGCTTCTGTGTATTGCATGCCTACGATCTTTGGCACTTCTAGCTTTTTACCGCTACCAAATAGACTGCCAGCACGCATCATCATCACAGAAACGCCAAGTGCAATCAGCACAAAGATGGCAACTGCAATACCTGCCATTGCTGCTGGTGAATCGGTCAGAGAGCGCTTTTTCTTTTTTCGTGGCTTCTGTGAAGACTTTTGCGGACGCTGCACTTCTTCTTCATACTCTTCATAGTCTTCATACGCATCGTCATCGTCATACGATTCATATTCTGGTGCACTGCTGTTCGTCACGCGCGGCATTGCAATGGTTTTATCACCTACTGCATTGCTCTGCGACGGCAATGGCGGTGGGGATGGTGTCTCCAGTTTTCCCTTTCCAAAACGAGCAGTTGGGTCATTTTTCAGTTTTTCCAGATCGTTATAAATCTCTGTTGCAGAGCCATAACGTTCTTCCAGTCTTGGGCACATTGCATGCATGATGATATCATCCATCCCGCGCGGCGTATCCAAAACGACCTCACTTGGCAGGGGTGCTTGTGCATTGATATGCTTCATGACAATAGCAAGCGGTGTATCTCCATCGAATGGCACCTTGCCTGTCAACATCTCATACATCACAACGCCCAAGGAATACAAGTCCGCGCGGTGATCGATGCGCGAGCTTTGCGCCTGCTCTGGGGAAATATAGTGTACAGAGCCAATGGCCTCCTGAATGACGCGCGTTTCCTGATTCTGCTCAAAACGTGCAATGCCAAAATCTGTGACCTTTACCGTTCCATCGCGCAGCAAAATGATATTGTGCGGCTTGATATCCTGATGAATTACTCCATGGCTATGCACATATGCGAGTGCTTTGGAAATCTGTTGTGCAAAAAACAATGTTTCCTGCCAAGACAATCGTCCCTTTCGGAGCAGATAATCTTTAAGTGTTATGCCCTCGATCAGCTCCATTACAATATATTGCATGTGGCTGCTCGGTGGGGAAACATCAAAAACTTGTACAATATTGCTATGCGAAAGCTGTGCTGCTGCCTGTGACTCATTGCGGAAGCGTCTGCGGAATTCTTCATCATTGGTGAATTCATCCTTCATGATTTTGATAGCAACAAAGCGATTTAAAATGGTATCTCTCGCGCGATACACCACAGCCATGCCGCCAACGCCTAAGATCTCCACAAGCTCATATCGACCATCGAGCAGCTTTCCTATGTATCTATCCATTCTCAGCTTCTCCTTGCTTCATAATGCCTGCACCTGTAAATAAGACGGCTGTGATATTATCGGTTCCACCATTGACACAAGCTGCCGCAATCAAATGATCCACAGCTTCCTCCAGCGAACTGGATGCATTGACCAAAGAAACGATCTCATGGTCTTCCAGCATTCCTGTGAGTCCATCTGTGCAGAGCAGCAGCAAATCGGTTGGGGCAAGTTCTCCCTCAAAAATATCTGCCTCAACACATTCATCCACACCAACCGCACGTGTGATCAAATTGCGATTGGGATGGTTTCTTGCTTCTTCTGCTGTCAATCTTCCTCTGCGGAACAGTTCCTGTACATAAGAGTGATCGAGTGTGAGCTGTGTGATCTCATCACCTCGAATGCGATATGCACGGCTGTCTCCAATATTGAGCAAAATGGTGTGGCTCTTGTGTATCACAGCCGCAACCATTGTGGTTCCCATGCCTTCAAGCTCAGGGTTGCTGACAGACTCCTTAAACACTGCATCATTTGCATGTGCAACTGCGACCCGAAGCGCACGAATGGAGGGACTTGGCGTCGTTTCAAACAACTCCTCCACACGGTCAGAGAATGTATGTGCTGCAATGGTTGAGGCAATATTGCCCGCTGCCGCACCGCCCATGCCATCACAGACAACGAGGAGTGCAGAATCTTGCTCGTTCTTCATTACTGTCAAAAAGGTATCTTGATTTGTTTTTCTTACCATACCCTGATGGGTTTTTCCTGCCACCATCATACTGTTTCACCTTCTTCAAGGGTTCTGCGGCGAAGCTGTCCACATGCTGCATCAATGTCGGGCCCCAACCGTCTGCGAACGGTTGCAGTAATGCCATGCCGTTCGAGCGCCTGCTGGAATTTGCGCACAGCCTGTGGGCTGCTGGGCTGCAAAGGACTTTCCTTCACCGGATTTAACGGGATCAAGTTGACATGTGCAGGTCTGCCGCACAGTAGTGCCGCCAGCTTTTCTGCCTGCCAAATGCGATCTGTCTTTTCTTTTGCCATCATGTATTCATAGGAAATACGGCGTCCTGTTGTATCAAAGTAATAGTTGCATGCTTCCATCAGACGCGCAACAGGATAGCGCTTGTCCACTGGCATAATGCTCACGCGGCTTTCATCATCGGGCGCATGCAGTGAAATCGACAATGTAATTTGCAGCTTTTCCTTTGCCAGACGCTCGATTCGGTCAGCAAGTCCACTGGTTGAAAGCGAAATATGTCGCTGTCCGATTTGAATGCCCTCTGGACAGGAAACCAAATGCAAAAAACGAAGCACATTGTTGTAGTTATCTAGGGGTTCTCCGGTTCCCATGAGCACAATATTACTGACTGGTTCGCCAGAATCCTTTTGAATAAAAAGCACTTCATCCAAAATTTCGCCTGCGCTCAAATGCCGTTTGAGTCCAAATAAACCAGAAGCACAGAACTTACAGCCCATGCGACAACCAACCTGTGTTGAAACACATACGGTGTTGCCGTGCTCATATTTCATGAGTACGCTTTCCACACAGTCGCCGCCGCGCATCTGCCATAAATATTTGCGTGTCCCATCCACCTGAGACACCTGCTTGCGCACACAGACAGGAACTGTAAGCTCAAAGCGTTCTGCCAGACGGCTACGCAGATCTTTGGAGAGGTTCGTCATCTCATCAAATGAGCTGACTGGTTCATGCAGCCATTTAAAAATCTGCCCTGCACGAAACGGCTTTTCACCCATCTCTTTCAACTCTGCTTTAAGCTCCTCAATCGTCAAATTCTTTATTTCTTTTTTGAGCACGCTCTCGCTCATAGTTTTCTCCTCAATTTTGCAATGAAAAATCCATCTGTCCCATGAACGGAAGGCAGTAAGGTAATCATACCTGTTTCTGCCGTACCAAATACTGAATGTGTCACAGGAACTGCTTCAAATTCCGGATGTGTCTGCAAAAAGGCATGCACGATCGCTTCATTTTCGCGTTCCAAAATCGTACAAGTAGAATATACCAATGTTCCGCCCGGCTTTACATACTGCGCACAATTTTTCAAAATCTGTGCTTGGATCTCAGGCAGTGCCTCCGTCTCTTGCTCGTCTTTGTAACGAATTTCCGGTTTTTTCCGAATGATGCCCATACCAGAACAGGGCACATCACAGAGCACGAAATCCGCCTGTTCCATCCAGCCTTCGCGCAGTTCTGCCGCATCTTGCAGCATCGGCTGTACGATCGACAGTCCCAGACGCTTGGCACCCTCCGCGATCTTTTCCAGCTTATGCGAGTAGATATCGCAAGCATATAACTTGCCCTTGTTGTCCATGCGCTCAGCTATGTAAAAGGTCTTGCCACCCGGTGCTGCACAGCAATCTAGTACAAAAGCATCTGGCTTCGGATCAAGCACTTCTACACAGACCGCGCTCGCGGTATCCTGAATGGTGACTGCGCCTTCCCCAAACAATGTACCACCTGCAATATCTCCGTTTTCTGCCCAAAGCATTGCTTCTGCCTTCGGGTGTAAATGCACAGGAAAACCTTGCTCTGTCAGTTTCTCGCACGCTGCCTCTCGTGTCATCTTCGCACGGTTGACACGAATGGAAACCGAAGCTGTTTCATTGTTTGCCGCAAGGATCGCTGCTGTCTCCTTTTGCCCATATTGACTGGACAGCAATCGTACCAGCCATTCTGGGTGACTATATCGTAAGCTATAAAAGCTCTCCTTGTCTGGGCAATCCAGTCTTGGTAGTTTATCTTGCTCTGCCGCCTGTGCAATCGCACGCAAAATGCCATTTGCAAATCCAACGGTGCGGTCGTTGCTGTGTCCATAGCTGCGAATCAGCCCCACCGTTTCACTCACCGCCGCATGTGCTGGAATACGGTCGCTCAAAACCAGCTGATAGATGCCCAGCCGGAGGCAAATCTTTACGCGCGGCTGGATCTTATTGAGACGTACACTGGAAAAATGGCGCAAATACCAGTCACAAAGCATCTGATTCTGTACCACGCCATAGGCAAGCCGAGTTGCCAAGGCGCGATCTTTTAAGTTTAACTTTGCGCGTTCCAGATAGTAATGGAGTGCACCATCCGACCATGCCCCTTCTTCCTCCATGGAAAATAAGGTAAACGCTGCAACTTCTCTTGCCGTTGTTGGTCTTTTTTTAATCATCTCGTCTACCCCCAAATAGAACGATCAGACGCAATAGCTGTGCCAAAGAGACCGCAAGCGCGGCAACATAGGTCAGTGCTGCTGCGGTCAGTGTCTTTCGTGCCATCGGGTATTCATCATCATATAACAGTCCACCCTGCTGGATGGAAGCAAGTGCACGTTTGGAAGCGTCAATCTCTACTGGCAGCGTAATGAGCTGAAAGAGCGTAGACAGCCCAAAGAGTGCAATACCAATGAGTGCCAAGTTTTGGAAATTAAAAATCAGTCCCAAAATCAGAAGCGGCATAGAGAGTGCTGAGCCAAGATTGGTCAGCGGAATAATTGCTGAACGAATCTGAATGGGTACATATCCCTTTGCATACTGTACTGCATGCCCTGCCTCGTGGCAGGCAACGCCAATGGATGCAACCGAAGTTGAGTTATAGACGCTACTAGATAATCGAATCACATTTCCGCGCGGGTCATAGTGATCTGTCAGACGCCCAGAGGTTTCTTCAATGCGCACACCTGAAACGCCATTCTGCCGCAAAACCATGCTTGCCGCCTGTGCCCCTGTGATTCTGCGCCGAGAATACACCGATTCATATTTATGAAAGGTTGCATTTACATTATGCTGCGCCCACATTGCCAATACAACACATGGCAGAACCAAAACAAGATATGTCCAGTCAAATCCATAATAGTATCCAAACATCTGAAAACCTCCTATTGCGTCTGACCATCAGTCTCCGAGCTGTGTTCCAAGTGCGATCTGATGTCCACGCAGATAATCCTTTGCTGCCATGCGCTTACCACCAACCATTTGTAACTCCACCACACGGAGTGCACCTGTGCCGCATGCCACCAGCAAGCCGTTTTTGGTGTCTGCCTCCAGCACCGTTCCTGGCTCACCCTGTGCCTGTTCTGGAATTGCAGCATATACCTTCATATGGGCACCGTCCAATGTTGTGAGCGCGATGGGCCATGGGTTCAGACCACGAATCAAGCAGTCGATCTCATGTGCAGACTTTGTCCAGTCAATGACTGCCATTTCCTTATCCAGCATAGATGCATGGGTGACTTGTGCTTCATCCTGCGGTGTGCTGACCAAAGTGCCCTGCTCCATTTGTACCAATGTATCTGCAAGTACATGTGCGCCCAGATGGGAAAGACGATCAAACAATTCACCTGCTGTTTCTCGCTCACCGATTTTGGTACGCTCCATCAAATAAATATCGCCTGTATCCAAGCCCTCTGCCATTTTCATGGTTGCAACGCCTGCAAATTCATCGCCCGCAATCACCGACCACTGAATCGGTGCTGCACCGCGCCAGCGCGGCAAAAGCGAGCCATGGATATTCATACAGCCATACTTTGGAAACTCCAAAATATACTTTGGCAAAATCTTTCCATACGCAACTACCAAGATCAAATCGGGCTGCGTCTCGTTCAGTAAATCAAGCAGTGCCTCATTTTTAAGGGATGCTGGCTGATGCACCGGAATACCATGCTGCTGCGCCAGTGTCTTCACAGGCGGCGGGGTCAAGATCTGCTTGCGTCCCTGCGGCTTATCTGGCTGTGTGACAACGCCAACCACCTCATGCTTGCTGTCGATCAGCAGTTGCAGAGATGGCACAGCAAAATCTGGGGTTCCCATAAATAAGATCTTCATTCCTGCTCCACCTCAACATACTCAGTCACCTTTTCTGTGAACAGATGACCGTCCAAATGCTCAGTTTCATGGCAGAAGCACTGTGCTACTATGCCCTCGCCCTCACGTTCAAACCAATTTCCGTGCCGATCCTGCGCACGGATCTTTGCCCAAGTTGGGCGCATCACATAGCCATATTTCCCCGGAACAGACAGACAGCCCTCTACGGTCTCCTCCAAAGTATTATGCTCAATCACCTGTGGATTTATCAGCTCAACAACTTCTTCCGGATCTTTGTTGATGTCCAGCAGCACGACCACGCGGCGCAGTACACCAATCTGCGGTGCTGCCAATCCAACACCGCCGGACTCCAGCAGAGTCTGGGTCATATCATCCAAAAGCGTTGCCAAATGTTCATTAAAATCGGTTACTAGACGGCACTTTTTCGTTAATGTCTCGTCCCCAATGGTCAAAATCGTTCTCTGTGCCATTTTTTCACATCTCCTATAACATGTCGGGGTTCAGCTCCGCGAAAACGGTCACCCCTCTATTTTGTTTGTCTCTTGAAAATTCTGTGAGAATGCCAGCAATGAGCTGTCTGCGCCGCTTGTTATCCGGACACCGCAAAATCAGGTGATACCGATAACGCCCCATGACGCGCACGACAGATGCTGGTGTTGGACCCAGAACAGGGTATTTAAAATCAGCGAACTGCCCTTGCATCAAGCCCAAAATCCGCTCTTTTAACCGCAGCATTGCAGAGAGCACTAAGTTTTCTTGTTCTCCTGTTCCCGTCAGCATGAGCATTTGCTGAATGGGCGGAACCAGAAGTGCCTGCCGACGTTCCAGCTCCATCTGATAAAACTGCTTATAATCCTGACGTGCCGCACAAGAAAGCACCACATCTTCCGGATGATACGTCTGGATGATCGCCCGCCCCTGCCGGTCACGCCGACCCGCGCGGCCAACCACCTGGGTGATCAGTGCAAAGGTTCGCTCATGTGCGCGATAATCCTGTGCAAACAGAGATTGATCGGCGTCCAGAACGCCAACCAATGTTACACGGTCAAAGTCAAGTCCTTTTGCCACCATCTGTGTTCCAATCAGGATATCCGCACGTCCCTTGGCAAAAACTTCCATAAGATGATCATGGGCATTTTTTTTGCTTGTTGTGTCTGCATCCATACGCAGTACACGCGCTGTTGGAAAAAGCTCATGCAGTTCTTCTTCCACCTTTTGTGTCCCTGCACATTCTGTAAATAAATGTGGCGAATAACATTCGGGACATTGACCTGTGATTTTCATGGATGCACCGCAAAAATGACAGATCGCACGCCCATTGACCGAATGGTAAGTCATTGTCGTGGAGCACGAGGGACACTCTGGCACCCAGCCGCACATAGAACAGCCAATCACGCGGCTGTTGCCTCTGCGATTGAGAAACAGGATCGTCTGTTCGTCCTTCATCAGGTTTTGCTCGATCGCTTGATGCATCGTGCGCCCAATCGTATAGTTCCAGCCTGCACGTCCCTGTCCACGCAGATCATCAATCGTGACCTGCGGCAGCGGCACACCATGATACCGTTCAAATAATTCAAACACCGGATACTTACCCCGCATCGCACCATAATAGGTTTCGATTGCTGGTGTTGCCGAGCCCATGACCAGCAGTGCATTTGCCTGCTGCACACGGCGCTTTGCAACATCCCGCGCATGATACCGCGGAGACTGCTCGGACTGATATGCATTGTCTTGCTCTTCATCGAGCACAATTAGTCCCAAATTTTGTACTGGCGCAAATACCGCCGATCGTGTTCCAATCACAAGATGCGCACGCCCTGATCGAATCCGCTTCCAGCTATCATATCGCTCCCCAACTGAAAGCCCTGAATGCAGTACCGCTACGGCATCTCCAAACCGCCCCATGAACAGTCTTACAAACTGTGGCGTCAGCCCGATTTCAGGCACCAGCATAATGGCATCCTGTCCACCATCCAGCACATCTTCAATGAGTTTGAGATATACTTGCGTCTTTCCGCTGCCTGTAACACCAAACAGCAGCGCCGCCTCTGGCTTTTGTGTATGCAACAGCGCGTGAATCCCCTGATAGGCTTCTTGCTGCTCGACACTTAGTACAGGAGACGGAACTGCCTCTACCTGTGTATCGTCTGGCATGCGCAAGCGTTCTTCATAGCTTACCTGTAACACGCCGCGGCGTACCATCCCTCGTAAAACCGCATCAGAAGCACCTGTCATATAGGAAAGCTCCTTCTGACTCATTGTGCCGCCATCCGATAGAATGGACACAACATCCATTTGCGTCGGACTTCTTCCGCGTGAGACCTTCGCCATTGCCGCCTGTACGTCCACCGCCAAAGACAGCATCTTTTCTGTTTTGTCCTGCGATTTTTGCGCAATATTGCTATGATAAGTCAGATATCCCGCTTCTTCCAGCTGACTCAGCACAACACCTGTGGCGCGTCCATTGGTCAGCGTCTGCAATTCTTCGAGCGTACGTTCGGATCTATCGTCTGTAAATAACGCCATGACCGCATCAAGCGGTGCGCCCAGCGGATTATCTGGCTGGCGCACGAGACGATATACCTCATTGCGGCGAAACCAAAGTCCACTGGGCAACATCAGGCGCAGGCAATCAAAGAACGTACAATATAGACGCTCTTTGAGCCATACCGCAAGGCGAATCTGCTCAGAATCCAAAACAGGAGCAGCATCCAAAAGCTGAACTACCGCTTTTAGTTTGGTGGTGTCCTGTCCTTCTGGACGCAGTAAAAGCACCATTCCCTCCACTTTTCTGTTGCCTCTGCCAAATGGCACAAGCACCCGACAGCCTACCTGCAATTGTCCCTGCAATGGCTCTGGAATGATGTAGTCATACAGTTTATCAATTGCATAAGTCGCTGCCTGTACAGCAATGGCGCATACCTGCATTTTTACCTCAGCCTTTCTTTTCTTGGTGCAGTTTGAGCATCCGATCTAACAGGAGATTGGCAAGCTGTTCTTTCTGCATCAAAGACAACGCCTCCATCTGCCCATCTCGATATAATATGGTTGCCACATTGGTATCATGTGCAAAACCGGCGCCCGCAGTCTTGAGATTATTTGCCACCAGCAAATCACAATTTTTGCTTTCCAGTTTTGCCTTAGAATTTGCGATCAAATCCTGTGTCTCCATAGAAAAACCGCATACCAACTGATCGTTCCGCTTCTGTATCCCGATCTCCTTTAGGATATCTGGGTTTTTGACGAGTGCAACCGACAAATCATCTGCCTTTTTCTTGATTTTATCTTCCGCCTGCGTTGCCGGACGATAATCGCCAACAGCCGCCGCCTTGATGACCCAATCTTGCTCAGGTAGTCGGGAGAGCACTGCATCATGCATTTCCAGTGCAGAGCCAATCGGCACAACGGTTACGCCCTGCGGTGCATCTAAGCCCACGGAACCCGAAACCAGTGTCACCTTTGCCCCTCTGCGCACCGCATGTTCTGCGATCGCATATCCCATCTTTCCAGTGGAATGATTGCTGATAAAGCGCACTGGGTCTAGTGCTTCACGGGTGGGACCTGCCGTAATGAGCAAAGACAGCCCTGTAAGATCCTGTGGTGTTGCTGCGCGTACGATTGCCTCTGTAATCACCGCAGGATCAGCGAGTTTACCTGTTCCGGTATCACCGCAAGCCAGTCTGCCACTTTCTGGCTCTACAAAATGAAACCCACGTGCTTTGAGCTGTGCGATATTATCTTGCACCACTGGATTCTGATACATATTGGTGTTCATCGCCGGAGCAATTACAACTGGTGCTTTTGTTGCCATGAGCGTTGTAGATACCATATCATCTGCAATACCGTGTGCTGCCTTGCCAATGATGTTTGCCGTTGCAGGCGCAACTACAAATACATCTGCACACTTGGCAAGCGAGATATGCTCAACTTCCCAAGTGAACGCGCGGTCAAACATATCCGTGACGACACGATTTTCAGACAGCACTTCCAGCGTCAGCGGCGTAATAAAATGCGTCGCTGATTCCGTCATAATGATATGCACTTTTGCGCCGAGTTTGCGCAAACGGGATGTCAAATCAGCCGCTTTATAGGCAGCAATCCCACCCGTTATGCACAGTACAATGGTTTTTCCTTCGAGTACACGAATCATTTACATTGCCTCATGTGAATTGTCATCATCGTCCATCAGATCAGATGTATGCTGCATGTCATCGTTCTCCATTTCGTCCTCATGCTCATCGTGCTCATCATGATCATCGAGATCGAGTATGCCTGGCAGCAGATCATTACCCAAACGGATCTCCGGCTCTACCTTTGGGCCTGGGCAGTATACAACGGTACCTGCTGCAATTTCATCCAGTGCCAGTTTAACCGCCTTGTCTGTCAGCTGCTCTTCGCTCTCCTCTGCCTCCTGTGCAATATCGCGTGCACGCTGTGCGGCCAGATTAACCAGCAAATAACGATTTCCTACTTTGTTCATAAGTTCTTTCATCGATGGTTTCAACATAATCCTAATACCTCTTTTTTATCCGTTAAGTTGTTGTCACTTGCTAACGCGGCAGCGCTCTGCACGCAAAATAGCGCACAGGTCTGCAACCGCATCCTCTAGTATATCATTTATGATAACATAATCAAAGCGATTTTTATAGCGAAGCTCTTCTTCCGCCTGTGCAAGACGCGCTGCTATTTTGTCTTCGTTCTCCGTGCCGCGTCCATGCAGCCGCTCAGAAAGCGCCTCGATTGATGGCGGTGCAACAAATACCATCACTGCATCTGGGCGTTTCTCATGGATCTGCATTGCCCCCTGCACTTCGATTTCCAGCACCACATCATTCCCCTTTTCCAGCTCGTCATTGACTGGCTGTTCCAATGTACCATAATGGTTGCCCACATAACAAGCATGTTCCAAAAAAGCGTCCTGTGCAATACGTGCTTCAAAATCGTCTTGGCTCAAAAACCAATAATGCGTTCCATGTACTTCGCCTTCTCGCGGCTGTCTGGTTGTCGCAGAGACTGATACGCGTAAGCGTGCATCCTGCTCCAGTACCTGACTTAAAATTGTTCCCTTTCCTGTGCCCGAAGGACCTGTAAATACAAACAACTTTCCTTTATTCATCTTCCTGCACCTCCTCTGTGTCCTCATGTTCCTCTGTCCGTCCTGCAATTGTCTCAGGCTGCAGCGCAGAGAGAACCACATGGTCACTGTCCATAATGAGTACCGCGCGTGTACGGCGTCCATAGGTAGCATCGATCACAATGCCGCGATCTCTCGCCTCCTGCACAATGCGCTTGATTGGAGCCGAATCTGGGCTTACAATCGCTACAATACGGCTTGCTGACACCATATTTCCAAACCCAATATTGATGAGTTTCATCACAACTCCCCCATTCTCATACGGCACCTAATTTATTCAATATTTTGAATCTGTTCGCGAATCTTTTCAATTTCAGACTTGAGGTCTACTACAATTTTAGAAAGCGTCACATCATTTGCCTTGGAGCCAATGGTGTTCGACTCGCGATTCATCTCTTGCACGAGGAAATCCAGCTTACGCCCGATCGGCTTTGCGTCTTTTAGCATCTGCTCGAGCTGGCTCAAATGACTGCGCAAACGCACGGTTTCTTCATCGATTGCTGTACGGTCTGCAAAAACTGCAACTTCTGTCAGGATACGCTGTTCGTCGATGGTGGTATCTGCCAAAAGCTCCTGCATGCGCTTTTCCAACTTTTCACGGTATTCCATAGTACGCTGTGGTGCACGTGCTTCCACCTGCTCCAACAGGGATATGATGACCTGACCGCGTGCCTGTACATCCGCCGCCATCTTCTCGCCTTCTGCCAGACGCATTGCATCAAATTCGCCTGCCGCTTCATGGAAAATTTCCGTAATGCCTGCCGTGATCTTCTCTGCATCTGGCTCTGCCTGCTTTTCTATGAACACTTCAGGCATTTTTGCAAGCGCTAAGAGTGAAATATCCTGTTCGAGACCGGTTGCGACGCTTAACTCGCGCAGTGCATTCATATAATGTTTTGCAAGCTCTGTATTGACGCTAATCGTGATATCATCTGCCGATGCACCGGAAATCTGAACAAAAATATCGACCTTACCGCGTGCAATGCGCTCTGCTGCTGCCTTTTTGAGTGCTTCTTCTATAAAGTTATAGGCACGTGGGCATTTGATGTTTACATCCAGATAACGATGATTGACTGCACGCACTTCGACTGAAATTTCTTTTCCATCGATTGTTCCGCGTGCACGACCATAGCCTGTCATACTCTTCATTCTTTGATACACCTTTACTTAAAAGAATTATTAAAACGCAGTGCCCAGCCACGCAGACCCGGAAAGATCCGCGACAGGCACAAATCATAATAAACCAAAATCAAATTTCCTACGACCAAAACGATCAGGAACAATGTCTTACTGAGGATCGGAAACTCTGGCAGAAGTCCCCACCGAATACAGGTCAAAACCACAAAGATCCATACATTTGCAAATGCAAACTTGCCGATCCAGCGCAATATGCGGCTTGGCACGCGCTCCAAATAATAGCGAATCACTGTATACAGTCCAAAGAGTCCTGCATATAGGATCGCAAGCAGCTTATCCGGAAGCAAAAACAGTGCAAGTGCAGAGGTCGCCGCATAGACAAGGCAGCCCGTTTTACGCTCTCCCACCAAAAAAAACAATTCCGGAATAAATCCAATGAGCATACATGCCGCCCAGCTTGCAATTGACAAAAAAGTTGCGAAATAGAGCAGCACAATTGATACGCCTGTCATCATACCACCGCGCGCAATTTGCTGTGCACGCATCAGCAGCCGCCTCCACCGCAACAACAATTGAGCAGACAGTTACAATAAATGAGCTGCGCACAGAAGTCACAACAGTTGACCGTGCTCATCGGACGATAGCCGCCATAGTTTGCGCCCATATTCAAATTATTCAGTGCGTTCTGGTACTCCATATTGGTGGAATCCATCGCGCACGCCTGTGTATAACAGCGCTGCGCCTCATCATACCATCCCTTGCGGAAGTACACGGTTCCCATAAGGAAATACCACTCCGCATCTCGTCCAGAACAGCGCGACAACATTTCCTCTGCCATCGCAAGATTGCCTGACGTGATCGCACTGCGAATCTGGCGATAGATTCCATTGCCTGCTGTATTGTTCTGATATGAACCGCCAGAGCTGTCCTGATTTGCAGAAGAGGACTTGCCCGAACGCTGGTTCATGATCATGTCATACGCTTCATTGATCTCTTTCATGCGCGCTTCTGCAAGATCTGCCAACGGATTGTTTACATAATTATCTGGATGGTATTTACGCGCAAGCTCTCGGTATGCACGCTTGACATCATCATCACTTGTTTGTGGGGTTATGCCCAATACTTTATAAGGATCCATGCGTTTCATGTCCTCCATTTACATGATAAGTTCCATCCAGCACTTGCCGGGTAATCAGCGGCAGCCCCAGATCAATTATATTTCCAATCAGTCCCTCATCTTGGTGCAGAGGCAGCAGCTGATAGGCGTTGTGAATATCCAGCAGCGAGCGCTCCAGTGTGCGTTCCATCTGCTCTTTAATGGGTGTTAGGTCCGGCGTTTCCAGTTTGAACCTGAACCGCACTGGATTGTATGAGCCTGTCCGAAAATCGTCTTTTAAATCTGCACATGCATCAATGAGATACAGCCAGCGTCCCGTATGATAAAACATTTGCTGCATCACGCGCTGTACAAGCTCGGGCTGTTCTTTGGGTGCGATCGCCTGCAAAATACGTGCAAAGGTATCTGCTGTCCGATCAAGGGAGGGTGTTTGCTGTTTTTCAAGCACAAGCAGCTCATCTAAGCACTGTCGAATGATCACATCCAGCTCAGGCAGTAACTTTTGTGCTTTGCGGTAATCTGCGCGTACCAAACGTTCCAAACCAACCGCTGCCATGCGTTTCGCACCAGATTCATCTTGCAGAGTATCCTGTATTTTATGATAGGTCAGCAGCGCACTAATATCTGCGGTGTATGCAAGCATTGGCGAGGACACTGCAACTGTTTTTTTGCGAACTGGACTTGCAATACAGCGTGCGTGCTCTACCTCTGTGCATTCTGAATCGACTGCTTGTAAAATCAGTGCCAAAAAAGTCATATCATAGCTTAAAAATCCTGTTTGCAGCTGTCCATATCTGCGCCGGATCTCGTGACAAAGTCCACAATAAACACTTTGGAATCGCTCCACTTCTCTTACTTTCAATTCAGGTTTTACCGGACGGATAAATCCAAACATGCTTTGACTCCTCTGATCACCATACCATATTCATTATATTTTACAGGATATTCCGAAAAAAAACAAGACTACCAAAGAAAAGGCAGCCTATGTTTAAAAAATTTTTAATATTGTGTTACCCTTTTTTCACAATTGTAAACACAATTTCGCCTGATTTTTTCATTTGATGATTGCGGCGGATGGCAACCAAAATACCAAGTGCAAATCCAACTGCACCGATTAAAATTGATATTCCTTCTGCCAAATGCATTGCTGCACAAATGCCATAAAACACAAAGAATAGCACCAGCGGCATCGCATAGACCAGCGCCGCCATGCCTAAAATCTGCTTGCTGGAGCCTTCTACTGTGACGATATCGCCAACCCCTGCCTGTACATGATTGATCGCAACTGCCTGAATCCTCTCAGTCGGCGCACCACATCCACCACATTTTGCGCAATCATGTCCGCATGCAGATTGTCTCTGCACTTCAATTTCTGCGTGATGTCTATCTAAAATCTTTTTTACAACGGCTTTCTGTACCATTTTTATTTTTCACTCCAATCCTTCCGGCTGAAACTCTTCCATGATTCGGCATGCTGCACGCATGCCATCCACTGCCGCAGACATAATTCCTCCCGCATATCCAGCACCCTCTCCGCAAGGAATAAGCCCCTGTACAGACTGGCTGAATAAATCTTGCCCACGTGTCATACGGACTGGTGAGGATGTGCGCGTTTCTGGCGCGGTCAGTACTGCATCTCCTGCACCAAATGCTCGCAGCTGTCTTGCAAACACTGCAAGCCCAGTATGTATCTGCTCCGAAACGAAACGTGGGAATAAGCCATTGAGGTCACAGAACTGTGTGCCCATCGGATAGGTTGGCAGTACCTTTCCAAATCGCTTGGAATTTGTGCCTGCAAGAAAATCCCCAACGAGCTGACAGGGTGCTTCATAGCTGCTTGTTTTCTGATAAGCCGCACGTTCGAGTGCACGCTGAAATGCGATGCCACCAAACGGTGTACCATCTGCGAAATCTTCTGGATTTACCGAAACGGCAATCGCTGCATTTGCGTTGCAGCCATTTCGCGCATGATAGCTCATACCATTCGTTACGATCGTCTCTCGTTCGCTCTGTGCTGCCACGACATGACCGCCTGGACACATACAGAATGAATAGCAAGCCCGTCCATTTTCTCGATGGGAGAGATTGTATTCTGCTGGCGGCAATGCCTCATGCCCTGCATACTTGCCATAGCGAGAGCGATCGATCTCTGTTTGCAGGTGCTCAATACGTGCACCGACGGAAAACGGCTTTGGTTCAAAGAATACACCTTGCTCATGCAGTGCAAAGAAGGTATCTCGCGCACTGTGTCCGAGTGCAAACACTGCACGCTCACAGGCGATCGGCTGCCCATCCGCTTCCACCGCGCAAAGGGTATTCTGCTGCTTCTGAATGCCTGTGACTGCTGTGCGGAATCGCACTTCGCCGCCCCATGCAATGATTTGCTCACGCATTCTGCGCACAACATCTTTTAGAATATCTGTACCGATATGTGGCTTTGCCAAGCAGCGGATCTCCTCTGGTGCACCATGCACGGTAAAAATCCGCAAAATCTCATCACACAAGGGATCATTGATGCGCGTTGTCAGCTTACCATCCGAGTACGCACCCGCACCACCTTCGCCAAACTGAATGTTGCTTTCTGCATCAAACCGCCCTTGCTCCCAAAAAGACTTGACTGCCTGATCTCTCTGCTCTATGGCATCGCCGCGCTCCAAAACAAGCGGACAATATCCATACTGTGCCAAAACATAGGCGGCAAACAATCCCGCAGGACCCATACCCACAACAACTGGACGATGGGTCAAAGTCTTTTTTCCGAATTTCGGTGCAAACTGCTGCACCGGCTTATAACAGACAGAGGGCATTTGCAGCGTTGCTGCAAATGCCTCTTCCTCCTCTATTCCATCGAACAGGATGGAATACACACGATCTATTTTTCCGCGTCTGGCATCGATCGACATGCGGTAAACGGACGCCTGCACGGTTTTACTCTGAATATTGCACATACGCTTTGCCTGTGCAATTGCTGCTCCATCTGGCTCTGTAAATGGCAGACGGATATTAGAAACGAGAATACTCACTTCGTTTAATTTTCCTCCACTGTATTGTGTGCTGAATTTTGTTTGATTTCAACTTCTACCACGGTTTGTTCTGGATTGAGCACTGTAAATTTTGGTAGATCCTCAGTTTGGATCTCAACCGGAACGGTAAATGTACCTACTCCGCGTTCATCTGCGTTTACCACAACTTTTGCCTTGATTCTATCCGCAGTCAGTTTTGCAAGGGACGCAGTGTCCGCTTGGATACGTACTGTGATCGAATTGGTTGCAAGCGTAGCAGTCAAATTGGTATCAGTTCCCGTATTTTGCAGTTCAATATTAGAAACCGGGAACTCTCTCGTACTCAGACCGACTGGCTTGATCGTAACCTTTGCCGCAGCCGGCTGTCCCGGTGCACGTGTAACACCCGCAGGCAGCGGGATCGGAATGACCTTTGGCGGCGCATTCGGATCAACTGTGCCCAGTTCAATCTTTCCAAGCTCCAACTCTGTTAGGTTTGTGATGATCGAGTCACCGCCATAAACCAAGAGCTGCGCCGGTTCGATCTGTACGGATACCGAATCCTTGGTTAGTGTTTCCGAATTTACCAAATCAACCGTGAGCGGCAGTTTTGCCATCACATAGACTGGTATCGTGACACTTAACTCATTCGGTGTGCACGCAAGATGGGTGTTATCGATCTCCTCATTGTGCTCTCCAAGGAACGTAAACGATGCCAAAACCGTTGTCGTTTTCTTGAGTTCATCAGAATCTTCTTCCGGAATGATCGCAACTGCCTTTTTAATGCGGCTGACGACCGACTCCGGCCCCGTGACCGTCACATGTTCCTGGTCCACAACTGGTTCTTCATAGAGATATCCAGAAGGTGCTTTGCCCTCTAATTGCACTGCAATTGGAATTTCCTTGGTCATAATGGTATCTACCACGACCTGAAAGGAAACGGGTGATGCAATTTCAGGTGGGTTTATACTCTGTGCCTGATTGCCTAAGATGCGCAAACTATAATCAGAAGATCCATCTGATGTATTGATGGTATATGTGCCCGGCTTTGTAAACTTGGATACATCCACGCTCACCTGAATGTCATCTGCACGCAGGGAACTGAGCGCAGCATATGGACCTGATACGCGCACACTTACCTTCTGATTCTGTCCTTCAATGATTCTAAGTGCAAAATCTTCTTCCAGAAGATCCATATTCTTATAGATCACTGGGATGTTGGAAATGATATTTTCACGCAAAACACTTTCATTGTTGACAACAACCACGATCCACAAGGCGATCGCCATCAAAATTGCTAAAGCTTTGCGCGGCACATCATGTTCTTCTAAGAACTTCTTCATTTAGACTTGCCCTTCCTTTCCGCATTGACCTGCGCTTTGCGCAGCAGAAAGCCTTTTGTTTTCTTGGGCGCCTCTGTCTTTTCTTCTGGAGTCAATTCTGCAACTAAGATCTTGCGCAGGGTCTCCGGTGATAAATGCCGTTTGAGCATACCGCCAATGGCAACGGAGATCGCGCCTGTCTCCTCTGATACCACAACAAGTACCGCATCCGAAACCTCACTCATACCGACTGCGGCACGGTGACGGGTTCCAAGTTCGCGGGATAACGTTTGGTTTGCAGAGAGCGGCAGCACACAGCCGGCTGAAAACAAACGTCCCTCACGCACAACCAGTGCGCCATCATGCAGCGGAGAGTTATGGAAGAATACATTCTTGATGAGTTCCGCAGATGGTTCTGCATCGATTCGTGTTCCCGTATTGATGATCTCGCTCAATCGCTCCTGTCGCTCAAACACCATCAGTACACCTGTCCGCGTCCAGCTCATAGACTCACACGCCAGCACAGTCTGATTGATACACTGATCGATTGCGACGATATCGACTTCTGTACCAGTCAAAAACTTGCGCAGCTGTCCCTGCCCCTTGCCGAGCTGTTCCAGCATACGGCGCAGCTCTGGCTGAAAGACGATCGCAAGGAAAAGCGCACCAAATGAGAAGACTTGGCGCAGGATCCAAGAAACCGTATTGAGCTGCAAATTTTCAGCCACGATCTGTGTCACAAATATAATCAATATGCCTTTGGCAAGGCGCATTGCACTTGTGTCTTTTAGAAGCTTCATGCCGCGATAAATGACATACGCCATGATCCCCATGTCAATTACGTCTTGAACGGATACCAGTTGTATGCTGCGCAGCAGAATGCGAAGAGCATCTCCCATATATTTCACACCTATATTCTTATTCCATTAAGCTTGATGCAAGCATTTTTATATATTCTTAGGGGCTGTTTGAAAAATCGAAAATTTGTCTTTTTCTACAGGGAACGGCATCCACTGCGTTAAAAATACTCGAAATCCATCAAGGATTCCTGCGTTTTTTGCCTTGTGGCTGCTCGCTCCCTGCGAAAAATCCGTCAATTTCTCTATTTTCAAACAAGCCCTAGTTTATTTTAACATATTTCACCTATGATGTGAATAGCATTTGCGACTTTTTCAATATTCCTGCACAATTTTATGCATTTGTAAAACCGCCTGATCGATTTCTGCTTCCGTGTTATAGATGCCAAGCGAAAACCGAACCGTTCCTGTCGTGTCTGTTCCCGCTGTGCCATGTGCAAGTGGTGCACAGTGCAGCCCCGCTCGCACGCAGATATCTGCATCTGAAAGTTCCTGTGCCAAAATTTCTGAAGGCACACCAACTATACGTACTGAAATGACTGCACTCTGCTCCTGATCTGACGCAAATACATCCAGCCGCGGAATGGCTTGCAGCCCATCTGCCAACAATTTACGGAGCACTTCTTCCTGCTCCCGAATTTCTGCTGTGCCCATTCGCAGTACGAACCGCATTGCCGCATCTAGTCCTGCAATTCCCGGAATATTAGGTGTTCCGCTCTCTAACCGGTCTGGGAAAAATGCTGGCTGTTCAAGGTCTGAAGAAACACTTCCCGTGCCACCCTGCAAGAGCGGGACAGGATCTGTATCTGGTGCCAGCAATAACATACCCGTCCCCTGTGGTCCCATCAAACCCTTATGCCCCGGCATACAAATCGCCTTGATTGACGGCAAAAATGTAATATCTAAAATTCCTGCTGATTGTGATGCATCCAAAATCATAGGGATCTTATATCGCTGTAACAATGCATCCAGTTCTTTTAGCGGAACCCTCGCACCAAATACATTGGACACATGATTGACCACAAACAGCTCCACGCCTGCAAGGATCGCTTTTTCTGCGCGTTCCAGAAAATCCAGCGCATCAAACAAACGGCTTCCTATGATTTGCACTGGACACCCCAAATGATGTAGCGGACGCATCACCGAGTTGTGTTCATATCCTGTCACCGCAACTTTGGTATACGCATTGCATAATCCATAGATCGCCAAATTGAGTGCATGGGTTGCATTCATCGTAAAGATCACACGGCTTGGGTCATCCATTCCGAACAATTCTGCCGCAGTTTCTCGGCATGCATACACGACCTCTCCTGCACGCACTGCGGCACGGTGCCCGCTGCGCCCATATCCTGCACACTCCTGCATTGCTGCACACATCGCATTCATAACCTCTGGCGGTTTTTGCAGTGAAGTTGCCGCCTGATCCAAATATATCACAGCTTGCCTCCCTCTGCGTCCATCCAAGCGCATGGACGAATGCCATAACGATAGAGCATCTGTTGTGCTTTACTCTTCTCTCCCCACTCGATCCCAACCGCCCAAGTACATGCATCCTGTCTGTGTGTGCGCGGCGGTTTTCCAACGTGCCCAATGATCCCATTTTTTGCAAGGAAATTCCGGCACTGGATTGCTTGTGTCTGGCTATGAAAAACAATCCAAATCATATATACACCCTCCTATTAACATATTCATAAGACAGTTTATGCAATCTTCCACTATTTTGCCAATGCTCTCAAAGTTTTTGCGTATGTTCCCAAACTTCTGCTCATATACTGTCTTCACAAGCTGACAGCGGAAGGAGGTACTATGATGCACCGTAAATCCAAACGTTCCAAACCCCATCTGAGTGATCGGATCTTTTTCTTTCTCGCCTTATTGTTCCTGTGTGCCACTCTGCTTCGTACAACACCCGCGATCTCCCAATTACAACAAGCCGTACAGACCTTTCTTTCTGGCAGTCATTCTCTGGAAGAAGCTGTGCAGGCAGTTGGTTCTTTTGAAGCACCCAGCACACAGGCTTGTTTTCAAGAACCCACCTTACCAATCGAGTTACTGCCCCCGCCTGAAACGCTCGCCGCAACTGCGGCGGGCGTTTTTCCGAATGAGATCGATCCATTTATCCCACCAAACCATGCTTCTTATCCGCCCCCTTTATCCGACTCTGTCCTTGTTTCTCCCTTTGGACACCGCACACATCCCATTTCGGGTGTGCGCAACAAGCTGCATAAAGGTGTTGATCTCGCTGCTCCTGAAGGTGAACCTATCCACGCGATCGCAGATGGTACGATACGCGTTGCAGCTGTGAGCAAAAGCTACGGCAACTATATTATATTAGAGCATGCAGACGGACTTTGCTCACTCTATGCCCATTGCAAAAAATTGCTTGTGCAGGCAGACACCCCCATCCACGCTGGGCAAGCCATCGCACAGGTTGGAGAGACTGGCGCAACAACCGGAGCCCATTTGCATCTTGAGCTTTGGCGTGCAGGCAGACTACTTGATCCGGAGGACTACATTGCGCTATGAGTACACGCTTTCACATTGACGATTCCTTTTGGTGTATGCTTGCCATACTCATTTTTCTGGATGCCGATGGCATTGCCCCTGTCTTTTTGCTCTCCGCTGCTGTGCATGAGTTCGGGCATCTACTCATGGTGATCCTCTGTGGTGGTTCTGTCACCAGCTTTCGCCTTTCTGCCGCTGGCGGCATGCTGCGCTATCAGCTTTCTAAGCCTTCTCGCTGGGATGATCTTATGATCGCTGCCTCCGGTTCTCTGATCGGGCTGCTTTTTTCTGTTGTATGTGGTCTGCTTGGACTGCCTTTGCTCGCTGGCGCAGGCATTTTGCTCAATGGTTTTAATCTGCTTCCCATCTCCCCGCTTGACGGCGGGCGTATGTTAGAATGCCTTTTGGATGAGACCCACCCGCTCGTTCATCTCCTTGCCGCTACCACATTGCTTCTTTTGTTCGTGAGCGGTGCTTATGCCGGTATCCAGCATAATGGCTGGGGGCTTTGTCTTATTGCGATCTTACTTGTGATGGAGCGTCGGCTGGACTTGCAATCTGTTTGCGGACACGATAAAATATAATTAGGGGCTATCAAATAAACTTTGACAGCCTTTCCGGGGAAACCCAGTCCCCCCTAGATACAGAACCAGTTCCAATAGAAACTGGCCCTGACGCCCCCGGTTTCGCACACGTTTGTGCAGGTCGAGGGCAAAATACAAGGTACATATCCTTGGGTTTTGAAAATTTGAAGTCGCTTTGCTCCAAAACACAGAAACGATTTTTTGACAAGCTGAACGATTTCGGGAGGTTTATCATATGTTTCACACAAACAGAAAAAAAGAACAGCCACTTCCAACCGTTGCCGTTGTCATTCCAGCGGCAGGTTCTTCTACACGCATGGGACAAAATAAGCTCATGCTTCCACTCGATGAAATCCCTGTCCTCACACACACCATCTCTGCATTTGAACAACATCCTCTCGTGCGCGATATCATAGTTGTCTGCCGCGAACAGGATATCATTCCTTACAGCAAACTCGTGACCGACTTTGGATTCCATAAGGTACGCCATGTCCTGCGCGGCGGCGAAACGCGCTCTCATTCCGTGCTTGCCGGACTGCATGCCTGTGCAAAGGATATTGAATTTGTCGCGATCCACGACGGCGCACGTCCCCTGATTTCGCAAGAACTCATTACACAGACCCTGACTGCCGCTTTCGCAGATGGTGCTGCCGCGCCTGTCGTTCCAGTCAAGGACAGCGTCAAGCGTGTACAGGATGGCAAAATTATTGCCGATGTGCCACGTGACAGCATCGCTGCTGTACAGACACCGCAGGTATTCCGCAGAAACCAAATTGCAGATGCCCTGCACGAAGCGATCGCAGACGGTGCTGTACTGACAGACGACTGTGCTGCTGTTGAGCGAATCGGCGTTTCTGTCACCGCTGTTTCTGGCGAATATCGCAACCTAAAGATCACCACCCCTGAAGATATTGTAATTGCCGAATTATTCAGCGCACAGGAGGACATATAAAATGCGTATTGGACATGGATATGATGTACATAAACTGGTAGCAGGTCGCAAATGCATCATTGGCGGTGTGACCATCCCTCACGAAACCGGCTTACTCGGGCACAGCGATGCAGATGTACTGCTGCACGCAATTATGGACGCACTGCTTGGTGCCTGTGCCATGGGCGATATCGGACATCTCTTCCCCGATAACGATCCAAAATTCAAAGGTGCAGATTCTCTCGCACTCCTGCGCGAAGTTGGCGCACGCCTATCGGAAAACGGCTGGACGCTCGGCAATCTCGATGCAACCGTTCTAGCACAAGCACCCAAACTGGCACCCCACATCCCTGCCATGCGTGAAAATATCGCCTATGCACTTGGCGTGTCTGTGGAGCAGATCAGCGTCAAAGCAACCACAGAAGAAGGGCTTGGCTTTACGGGCAGCAAAGAAGGCATCGCCGCGCATGCTGTTTGTCTCATCCTTCCAAAATTGTAACAATTCTCCCTTCAGTTTGTTGTACTAATTTCTCAAATGATCGTACAAATCACACATATTCTGACAAAAAATTTACTTAAAAATGCAAAAAGTCCAGTAACTTCCTGAGTTTCTGGACTTTGTTTTGTTGTAAATGAGAGAATATTATGCTATTATAGCCATAGGAAACATTTCGGAAGGGGAATATTTCAAAATGAAGCGAAAAACGATCGCGGCGCTTCTCGTAAGTGTCATGCTGCTGAGCACCGCCGCAAGTGCAATTGAAGTTCGTACATTCAAAGACTATGCCTCTGCCATTCAAAACACATGGGCAGAGAAATATATCACGACCCTTGTATCCAAGGGTGGCATCAAAGGCTATGCAGACGGTACCTTTAAGCCCAAAGAAAAAATCACCACTGCCGAGCTTGTCAGCATTATCCTCAATACATCTGGAACAAAAGCAGATACCACCAATTGGCCGCAGAGTGTTATGGAGCAGGCAAACCAGCTTGGGCTTTTAGATGCGTCTATGCTGTCCGAGGGAAACAACCCAATCTCTCGCGAAAAGATGGCATATGTCCTTGTCAACGCTGCATCGAACTTGCTACATGAAGATATCAGCACAGTTACTTTGATCGATACCAGCCGCATTCCTGATCTAAACACTGCATCGGAACAGTATCAAGGAGATATTCGGTTTGCTTACAGCTTGGGCTTACTCGCAGGCAACAATGCATCTGGTACATTTAGTCCATCCGCCTTTACAACGCGTGAAGAAACATGTGTCATCATCAATCGACTGTTTAAATACACAGACCGTGTTGACACAAGCCAAACATTCTAAAATAACAGATCTATACAGAAACAGGTCCGGATATAAATCCTGACCTGTTTCTTTTATGCATTTTCTCTATCCTGTGCAATGAGCAGTTTCATTGCTTCGACTGCTGTCTTAACGCCGCGCTCTGCCATTTCTGGCGAAGCGTCCATGGTTTCATCTGTGCTTGCATTCCATAATACATTGAGCACCGCGCCACAACGCACGCGGCGCACCGCACCTACAACGAATACTGCCGCACATTCCATTTCACTGGTCAGCACACCGCCAGCCTTCCAAGCGTCCCACTTGGCTTCCAGTTCTGCACCAATGGGCTGTTCATTTGGTCGGATCTCTCCATAAAATCCATCTTTGGACTGGATGACACCCACATGCTGACGGAATCCCAATGTCTTTGCCGCCTGATGCAGTGCCTGCACCACAGAAAAGTCTGCCGTTGCCGGATATTCAATGGGCATATACTCTCTTGTCGTGCCCTCCTGCCGAACTGCCGAGGTCGCGATCACGACATCACCGCCGCGCACTTCTTCCACGATACCGCCTGAAGTACCCACACGAATAAAGGTATCTGCGCCGCACTCTACCAACTCTTCCAGTGCGATCGCTGCCGATGGACCGCCAATGCCTGTCGAGCAGACTGCAACTGGCTCTCCGCAGAGCTTACCACGCCAGATGGTATACTCACGGTTGGATGAGACGAACTCTGGCTCATCGAAATACCGTGCAATACGCTCGCAGCGTGCAGGATCTCCTGGTAAAATGACATACCGTCCAATATCGCCTTTTTTGATTTGAATGTGCATCTGTTTCCCCTGAATCAGCATAATGGTTCCTCCTCATGTATTACAGACTTAATATTCTTTTCAATTTTACTGCGTGCTGTCATAATTTCATGCCCACAGCCACAACACCTCATACGAAAGTCCATCCCCACGCGTAACACAAGCCATTCCTTGCTGCCGCACGGATGTCCTTTTTTCATAAACAAGCGATCTCCAACATGGATATCCATTGCAGATCACCTCCATTCTTCAAAACTAACAAAAGTAGGATAATTCTTGTCTTCCATTGCATATAGTAGAACCAGCACCAAAAGGAGGTCCTGACAGGTATGAAACAAATATATTTCCCGGAGGGAACAAAATTACAAGACGCAGAAAACTTAAATGCTATGCAGTCTGTCGAGCAGCTTCATCTCGCCGCTAAGCGTGGGCAGATTTTAGAAGCGCTTGCCATCTCTTGCACTGCTGCACATGACTTGGTGGTTGAACTTCCCTGCGGACGCGCCATCATCCCACGCGTGGAGTGTGCGCGCGGGATCACCGAGGGAACGACCCGTGATATTGCGATTTTATCGCGCGTCGGGCGGCCTGTATCCTTCGAGGTCGTCGATGCATTGTCCACGCCGATCTTGCTGTCACGCAAGCGCGCACAAGAACGCGTGATCGACTGGGCAATGCGCGAGCTGACTGCTGGCGACATCATTTCCGCCAAAGTCACGCACTTAGAGCCATTCGGTGCATTCGTAGATATCGGCTGCGGTGTACCTTCTTTTATCGGCATTGAACATCTTTCCGTCTCTCGTATTTTCCACCCAAGCGAACGGTTTTCGGTTGGACAGTCGATCTATGCCGCTATTTTGGGTGTCGATCCAGAAAAGGAACGTGTGTTACTTACCCACAAAGAACTTCTCGGCACATGGGAGGAAAACGCTGCATTCTTTCAGCCCTGTGAAACTGTCCCTGGTGTCGTGCGCAGCATTGAAAGCTATGGCATTTTTGTAGAGCTGACACCCAACCTTTCAGGGCTTGCAGAATACCGTCCGAATCTCCAAAACGGGGATCGTGTATCTGTCTATATCAAGTCTATTGTATCCGCACGCATGAAGATCAAACTCAATATTATCGATCGTCTGTGCGACCAGCCGCCATTCCAGCCGCCTCTGCACTATTTTATCACAGAGGGCAGATTGACCGAATGGGTATACTCTCCACCGGACTGTACCTCACGTCATATTGCCACTGTGTTTGCGTCAGAATGACCGCACCACACGAAACACACAGCTGCCAAATGCCGCAATACAGATATTCACTTGACCACATACATCTGCATATAAGCTCCCGTCATTTGTGATCCCCGTGCCGCCATAACTTTGGCTATCTGAATTGATACATTCTTGCAGCATCGTCGGACAGTCAAACTGGAGCGTATAATCTTGGTAATCGCGGTCTGAGAGATTCAGTACGATCAGCAGGGTTTCGTCTTGCACCTGACGGAAATACGTGTATACCTGATGCACCATATCATCTGCATCCAGCCAGCGGAAGGTCTTACTGTCATACTCACGACAATGCAGCGCTGGGCTTGACAGATATAGCTGTGCCATATCTGTCAAGTAGCTTAAAAACGCGGTATGCTTGGGATACTCCAGCAAATTCCAATCAAGCTGCCGGTTTTCATCCCACTCGCGGAACTGCCCCAGTTCATTACCCATAAAGCTGAGTTTTTTTCCAGGATGCGTATACAGATAGGTATACAGCGTGCGGCACTGGGCAAATTTCTGGTCGTAGTCACCCCACATTTTATCTAAGATCGTGCGCTTGCCATGTACCACTTCGTCATGTGAGAGTGGAAGCAAATGCAAGTTATCATAGAAATAACTCATGGAAAAAGTGAGTCGGTGGTGATGCGCTGCCCGCTCATGGGGTGGCAAGGAAAAATACATCAGTGTATCATTCATCCACCCCAAGTCCCACTTGTAGTCAAATCCCAAACCGTCATATGCAACGGGAGCGGTGACTTTAATGAGGTGCGTGGAGTCTTCCGCGATCAAAATCGCATGTGGGTGGCGTTCTTTGAGCCCTTGGTTACAGTTTTTCAAAAAGGAAATGCCTGCATGACACATGCCATTTTCTTCTCGTCCCTGCACATAGATTAAGTTGCGGACTGCATCAAAACGCAAACCGTCACAATGGCAGACGGAAAGCCAAAAATCTGCTGCGGACTGCAAGAAAGAACGCACATGCGGCTTTGTCAAATCAAAGTTGCATGAACCCCATTCGCTGAGCCGCAAACCACTTGCATCCGGATATTCATAGAGCGTTGAACCATCAAATCGCGCCAGCGCATATTCATCTGGAATAAAGTGCACAGGCACAAAATCCATGATAACACCAATTCCGTGTTTATGACATTGATCGACCAGATAGCAAAAGTCCTCTGGCGAGCCATAGCGGGAAGTGACTGCAAAATATCCGCTGTCCTGATAGCCCCAAGAACCATCGAATGGATGCTCTGCAAGCGGCAAAAACTCAATATAATTATAATGGTGTTCCAGACAATATGGAATCAGCGCATCCGCCAGCTCTCGATAGTTCATCCAGCTTTCATCTTTATGTCTGCGCCATGAGCCTGCATGGACTTCGTAAATATGCATAGGCGCATCATAGTGATTGCCGCGCTTTGCCTGCCATGCACTGTCCGAAAACCGATACTTCCCACCACTTGTAATCACGGACGCTGTATCTGGTCGCACTTCTGCTGCGCGTGCGAATAGATCTGCTCGATCTCGATACTGTTCCTGTCCCAGTGCATGCACACGGAATTTATAGAGCTGCCCCTCTGTCGCGCCTTCCCAAAACAGTTCAAATACACCGGATGCAGATGGATGCATCTGTGCAGGCTGCCATGCATTAAATGTGCCAATCAGTTCCACTGCGAATGCATTCGGCGCATATACACGAAAGATAAAGCCCTGCTTTCCATTGCGCACGGTAGCATGTGCCCCAAAATAATCATAGGCATGAAAACAGCTGCCTTCTAAAAATGAAAAAAGTATTTGATTCAATGCACAAGCACCTCATTTCTGTATCCCTTTAATTTTTTCCCAGTAGGAAGATGCCGTCTGCTCCAGCTTATTGTCCCCATACACATAATATTGACGATCTGCCAAATGTTCCGGCAAAAACTGTTGTGCGACCCAATGATTTGGATAATCATGGGAATACAGATAGCCCTTTCCATGCCCCATTTTTTGCGCTCCGCCATAATGACAATCGCGCAAAGCGTCTGGAATATTCCCAGCCCCATGCTGTCTGATATCTGCAATTGCCGCATCAATGGCACACATTGCAGAATTGGATTTGGGTGCAGTTGCCATTAAAATAACGGCTTGTGCCAGAGGAATCCTTGCTTCTGGCATTCCAAGCTGAAACGCACTATCCACACACGCTTTGACGATCGCGGCGCACTGTGGATGTGCAAGTCCAATATCTTCGCTGGCAATGACCAGCATACGCCTTGCCGCTGAGATCATGTCCCCTGCTTCTAATAGCCGCGCCAGATAGTGTATCCCTGCATCCGGATCGGAACCACGAATAGACTTCTGGAACGCAGAAAGCACATCATAATGGCTGTCACCATCGCGGTCATAACGCATATTGGAACGTTGTGCCACCTGCTTTACCTGTTCTTCTGTGATGGTTTCCCCATCCAAAGCACCAGTGCTTGCAAGTTCTACTGCATTCATCGCCTTGCGTACATCCCCGCCGCAGCCAAACGCAATTGCCGTGATCGCCTCTGGTGTTACTGTGACTGTTTTCCCCTCTAGTGCGATATCAAACGCACGTTTTACCGCCCGCTCGATCTCAGGTGGCTGGACTGCGTGAAACTCAAATACCGTGCAGCGACTCAACACTGCATTGTAGATGTAAAAATACGGATTCTCCGTTGTGGATGCAATGAGTGTGATCCGCCCATCTTCAATAAACTCTAAAAGACTTTGCTGCTGTTTTTTATTAAAATATTGGATCTCATCGAGATAAACCAAAGCGCCATCTTGTGCTAAAAAAGTGCCTATTTCTTCTGTGATCCCTTTAATATCTGAAATTGATGCATTTGTTGCATTCAAATGATATAGTTTTCGGTTCGTCTTTCGTGCAATAATGGAAGCCACTGTCGTTTTTCCAATTCCAGACGGTCCATAGAAGATCATATTGGGAATATTGCCGCTGTCTAAAATACGATGCAGCACCCCATTTTCTCCCAACAAATCGCGCTGACCTACAACATCCTCTAATTTTTGTGGGCGAATACGGTCCGCAAGCGGCTGATACATATGCAGCACCCCCATTTTCTGTAAATCTGTACCCAAACAGGAATGCCTGCCTGATAGCCTTAGTATAGCAGTTTTTTGTTCAAAATACAACGCCTACCGCCATACCAAAATGCAAAAAACCGATGTTTTTCAAACGTCGGTTTTTCTCATTGATTTGGCAAATTTTAATTTTCTTCTCGTTCTTGCACTTCAACTACGATTTCCTTTTCTTCCAGACCTTTATTGGCTTCTACCAATGTGGTAATGATCGCATCTTTCAGTTCATGATCCATCTTATATTTTCCCTCGGCAAGTGTGATCTTTACATGATACCCAGACTTCACTTTAGTGATCTCAGCCTTTGCAATGCTATTCATCTCTGCAAGCATGGTTTCCAAGCGCGTATTTTTCTCTTCCTCTGTTTCGTTCACATTTGTTGCTTCCGCGCCAGCCGCTTGCCCTGCTTCTGTCTGTGCCTGATTTATCTGATCTGTTTCAGACGGATTTTTGTCACCGCCGCATCCACTCAATAACAAAACAGTGAGCATAGCCGCCATTGTAAAAACAAGTATTCTTTTCTTTATCATCATAAGAGATCCTCCATTTCAAAAACAATCTTATTTTGCTATATTTTCTCACGTTTGTCAATACAAAATGCATAAAAGAGAGAGGACTATCCATAAACAGTCCTCTTTTCTTATATCTAGAGTTTCTTTTCCAACAGCGCAATAACTTCATCCAGCTTTTCCGCGCGCAATGCCGCATCTTCGCACGCCATTGCATCGCGTACACAACCATTGAGATGCCCTTTGAGCACTTCTGTTCTCGCTTTCCGCAAAAGCGCTTCTGCGGCTGAAAGCTGCGTTATAATATCCATGCAATAACGATTCTCGTCGATCATCTTGAGAACAGCTTCGATCTGCCCGCGTGCCGTTTTCACCAGCGGCTCGACTTTTTTTCGCTCTGCTCGCATTATCGAATCTCCACCACCTGATATCCTGCTTCCTTTACGGTGTTTGTCAGCACTTCATCAGATACCTCTGCGGTCAGCGCACAAATCGCAGTGCCTGCCTCATGGCTCACAGTTGCCTCTTGTACGCCATCCAGCTTTACCAGTGCATCATGCACATGCTTGGAGCAATGACCACACATCATACCTTCAATTACAATTGTCTTTTCCATCGTCTTTACTTCCTTTCGATTTGCTTCTATTGTTGTTTGTTTACAACCAGTTGGACACCCAGCCACAGTTTGCTTTGCTGCCGTCAGCGGACGGAACAACCGCAGCCGCAATGCATTGGATACAACACAGACAGAAGATAAGCTCATCGCTGCCGCACCAAACATCGGATTGAGTTTGAGGTGGAATGCCGCCCAGAACACACCCGCTGCCAGGGGAATGCCAATGCAGTTGTAAAGGAATGCCCAGAACAGGTTTTGTTTGATATTGCGAATGGTCATACGCGACAAACGGATCGCGTTGACTGCATCCATAAGGTCAGACTTCATCAGCACGACATCCGCTGCGGAAATCGCAACATCTGTGCCTGCACCAATCGCAATACCCACATCTGCACGTGCCAGTGCTGGTGCATCGTTGATGCCGTCGCCAACCATGACGACCTTTTTGCCAGCCTCCTGCAATTTGCGCACTTCGCGTTCCTTGTCCTGCGGCAGCACTTCCGCAACCACATGCTCAATGCCAAGCTGATTGCAGATTGCCTGTGCGGTCTTGCGGTGATCACCCGTCAACAGGGTCACATCAATACCCAAGTGTTTGAGCTGTGCAACTGCTTCCTTGCTCGATGGCTTAAGCACATCCGCAACACCAATAATACCAATAAATTTTCCATTTTGCCCAAAATACAGCGGTGTCTTGCCCTGTTCTGCAAGCTGCTCACCAAATGCAGTGCCAGCTTCCAAAGCAATACCCTGCGCTTCCAGCATTGTCGCCTTACCTGCAAGACAATGTTTACCATCGATCACAGCGGATACACCAGACCCGACCTGCGCTTCAAAATCTTGTACTGCAAGCGTCTTTGTGCTTTGTTCTTTTGCATAAGTGACGATCGCTTCTGCAAGTGGATGTTCCGATGCCTGTTCCAGTCCATATGCAATTTCCAAGAGCTGCTGCTCACTGATCCCATATGCCTGCACATCTGTAACAACAGGATGTCCTTCTGTAACGGTTCCGGTCTTATCCAAAATCACGGCGTTCACATGATGCAATTCTTCGAGTGCTTCTGCCGACTGGAAGAGTACGCCATTTTCCGCACCCACACCAGTTCCAACCATGATCGCAACTGGTGTTGCAAGTCCCAGTGCGCACGGACAGGAAATAACGAGTACCGCAATACCGCAGGACAGTGCAAACGTAAATGTCTCACCGACAGCCAGCCAAACGATCGTCGTAACCAGTGCGATCAATAGTACAACTGGTACGAATACACCTGCTACACGGTCAGCCAGCTTTGCGATCGGTGCCTTAGACGCACTTGCTTCCTCTACCAGATGAATGATCTGTGAAAGTGTGGTTTCCTCGCCGACACGCGATGCACGGAATGTGATGAATCCCGTCTTGTTGATCGTTGCTGCAATGACGGTATCTCCTGCACCCTTTTCAACTGGGATACTTTCACCCGTCAGTGCCGATTCATCAAGCGCGGTCTGTCCCTCTGTGATGACACCGTCTACTGGAATGCTCTGACCCGGACGAACGACAACCAAATCGCCAACCTGTACTTCATCAACTGGAATTTGAACCTCTTGTCCCTGCCACAATACATTTGCCGTCTCAGGGCGCAAATCCATCAGCTTTGAGATGGCCTCGCTGGTCTTACGCTTCGCACGTGTTTCAAAGTACTTGCCGAGCGTTACCAGTGTCAGGATCATAGCCGCTGATTCAAAATACAGATCGTGTGTATACTGATGTACACGCTCCATATCCTGATGTCCCAGCCCCCAGCCGATCTGATACATAGCAAATACGCCATATACAAGCGCCGCACCAGAGCCAACTGCGATCAGTGCATCCATCGTGGGTGCACGATGCATCAGTGTACGAAATCCATTGATATAATACTTACGATTGACAATGATAATCGGCAGTGTCAAAAGGAATTGGGTCAGCGCAAAATTTGCTGCATTTTCTATCCCCGACAAAAAGCTCGGCAATGGAAGCCCCATCATACTGCCCATAGATACATACATCAGAAGTGTCAGGAATACAAAAGAAGTCACTATGCGGTTTTGCATCGTTTTCAATTCTTTTTGATCATCCGCACTCGTGTCTGTTTTTGCTTTCTCGCCTTTAACAGATGCCCCATAGCCAGCATCTACAACAGCCTGTATGATCTGTTGTGCATCGAGCTGATTGTCTGCATAATTGACTGCCATACTGCCTGCCATCAGATTGACCTGCACATTGTCAACGCCAGGTAATGCGCCAACTGCCTTTTCGACATGTGCCGAACAAGCTGCACAGCTCATACCTGTCACTTGAAATTGTTGCTTCACACGGTTTACCTCCTCCCCCTCCCCAGGGGGTGTGCTGTGTTCTTAGTATATCGAGCTTTTATCTACTTGTCAAGTGTATGATACCACTTTGCGCAAAAAAAATCCCTCTGGTTCAAATATCACATGAAAACCAGAAGAATTTCATTTTTAATTTTCCACACCATTTGAAGTGCTTATCTTCTTATTTTTATGCCAAAAGGTGCGTACAATTGAAGATATGATCACAATACCAACTGCCATCGCACCTGCAATCTGAATGGTCTTAATGCACTCCGCCAGTGCCTCATCTGGTGTGCCGCGGATACTGAGCAGCATGGTGCGGTAAATGCCACCCCCTGGTACAAGGGGGATAATGCCTACTGCCAGAAAAACGATTGCAGGCGCACGCAAAAGCCGTGCAAACATCTCTGCATAGAGTGTCGTTGCTGCCGCCGCCACAAAGTACGCCAAAAGCTCTGCTTGGATCACATGCCTTGTGATTCCATATCCGAACCAGCATACACACCCTGCCACCGCTGCACAAATCAAATTGCGTCCGCGCACCTGAAACAACACCCCAAAGCATAAACTGGAGAGCCCGCTCATCAGGATTTGATATAAAATCTGTGCCATAAAATCAAAACACCCCCAAAAGAAGCTGACTCATACTAAGCGGAATCGCCGCACCTGCCGCAATACCCGCCGCAATCAAAAGTGCCTCCGAAAAGCGGCTGATTCCTGCCATAAAATCGCCTGCAATCATATCTCGAATGGAGTTTGTCATCAAAAGTCCAGGAACAAGGGGCATGATCGAGCCAATAATCACGACATCATAGTTGGAACTAACACCTGCCGCCGCACCAAGCAGTGCACAAAAGCTGATCCACATCCCACCAAATAAATTGGTGATAAGCGGATGCATTCCAAGTCGTCCGCTAAATAGAACAAAAATTTGAAGCAAAAAGCCGATCACAAATGCCAATAAGCCGGCGGCAAAGCTCCCGCCAAAAAGTAGCGTAAAAAACATCGCACCGCCCCCACAGGCGCAATACAGCATTCGATTGGAGTATACTGAACATACATCGATCTCATGGATTTCTTTTTGAATCTGCTGATATGAAATCGGGCAAATGCAAACCGAACGACATAGATTATTGAGGGCATCCACCTTATTTAAATCTGTTCCACGCTGTGTGATGCGGCATGTCTGTGTAATGGTCTCGTCTGTTTCGTTCATGCAAATTGTGGCAATGATTGCGGTTGGAACCGCATAAACCTCAGCAGACTTTGCGCCATATGCCAAACAGACACGCGCAACGGATTCTTCCACACGATAAATTTCCGCACCGCAGGTCAACAGGCGCGCGCCGATCATCAGGGCAGCACTTAAAAGCTCCGTTCCTGACATGATATTGCTCATCGTCTTCCCCCTCAATATTTTCTCCTTTTCAGGATATCGGTTTTTTTGCACAAAGTCAACTATGAAGCGCACATCCATTTATTTTTCACATAACATTTAAGGCAACACCGCACAATGTCATCTGCGGCGCTTTGCGAAAATCGCTCTTGCTCAATTATACGGTATTGCCTTAATTCTATGCGTTCCGCAAACATTCCCTGCATATGATTTCTCTGATCAGTTTTGCAAGTTTTGATGCTATGCTACCTCTTCCAAAATTTCTTGTCCAACAGCCAAAAAATTATGCATTCCTCTCCTTGACAAATATTGACTGACACAGTATAATATAGGCAAATCAAAACAACTGCATACCTTATCAAGAGTGGTGGAGGGATCGGCCCTATGAAGCCCGGCAACCTGCAAAGTGTAAGGTGCCAAATCCGGCGGTAGTATCGTAAAGATGAGGCTGAACTAGCTAACTGTGCTCCCGCTGTGTAAGCGGGAGTTTTTCTTTTAAAATTTTTGAGGTATGCACCGACAAAGAAAGGATTTTGATTATGGCAAGACATTTGTTTACTTCTGAGTCCGTTACCGAAGGACATCCGGACAAAATCTGTGACCAGATTTCTGACGCAGTATTGGACGCCATCTACGCACAGGACCCAACCGCGCGCGTTGCTTGTGAGACCACAGTAACCACCGGTATCGTATCTGTTATGGGCGAAATCACCACCAACTGCTATGTAGATATCCCGAAGGTTGCACGTGCTGTCATTCAGGATATCGGCTACACCCGCGCAAAGTATGGCTTTGACGCAAGCACCTGTGCTGTTGTAACTTCGATCGACGAACAGTCTGTCGATATCGCACTGGGCGTTGACAACTCCCTTGAACGCAAGGAAGGCGGCGAAGATGCTGCACTGGAAAACGGTGCTGGCGATCAGGGCATGATGTTTGGTTATGCCTGCGATGAGACCCCAGAGCTGATGCCGCTGCCGATCTCTCTGGCGCATAAGATGGCAAAGCGTCTAACCGAAGTACGTAAGAATGGCACCCTTTCCTACCTGCGTCCAGACGGCAAGACGCAGGTAACTGTTGAATATGATGACAACAATCGCCCGCTGCGTGTTGAGGCTGTTGTTGTTTCCTCTCAGCATGCACCAGAAGTTTCTCTTGAGCAGATCCGTGCAGATATATTCGAGCATGTCATTAAGACCACTGTACCAGCTGAACTGCTTGACAATCAGACCAAGATCTATGTAAACCCGACTGGACGCTTTGTAATTGGCGGACCACAGGGCGACTCTGGTCTGACGGGTCGTAAGATCATCGTTGACACCTACGGTGGAATTGGTCGTCATGGCGGCGGTGCATTCTCCGGCAAGGATCCGACCAAGGTTGACCGTTCCGCAGCATATGCCGCTCGTTATGTGGCAAAGAACATTGTTGCTGCTGGTCTTGCTTCCCGTTGTGAGGTACAGCTTGCTTACGCGATCGGCGTTGCAAAGCCTGTCTCCATCATGGTTGATACCTTCGGCACTGGCAAGGTAGACGAAGCAACGCTGGAAGCTGCTGTTGAGAAGGTATTCGATCTGCGTCCGGCTGCTATTATCAAAACTCTGGAGCTGCGCCGCCCGATTTATCGCAAGCTCGCAGCATACGGCCATATGGGTCGTGAAGACCTCGGCGTTCGCTGGGAGGATACTGACCGCACAGATGCACTTCGTGCAGCTGTTAAAGTGTAATAATTGAAATTTCCAACATATCAACGGGGCTGGAAACCTTTGAGTTTCCAGCCCCTCTTTTTCGTATAAAACAAATTGTATTTAACTTAGATTGTTTTATAACACGGTTTAAAGCGTTCCAGAAGAATCCATTGTGCTTGCCTTCGTGCCTGTCTGAACTGCCTGCTTGAACGTGTTAACTGCATGTCCCAGCACCTTTGCAGCCTCTGTCACTTCGCTCTGCTGCGTAACTGTATCCTTCGCCTCTGCTGCAACTTTGATTGCAAGCTCCAGTTCATTCATCACCTCTGTGCGCACAAACTGCTGATCCTTGTCTACCTGATCGGCACTCAGATTGCTTACAACAACTTTCTTCTTTGCAAACTCTGCCGCCTCAATTGCGGTATCAATTTCAGAGGTATCCAGTGAGTCATATTGCTTGGTTCCTACCTCGATTGCACTCTTAAATTCTTCTATTGCCTGCTCCAGTGCCTCTCTAACTTCTGTCACGCCATCTTCATCCACAGCTGTGTTTTTTGCTGCAACACTTCCCTTTCGAATTGCTGTATCCAAAGCTTCCATCGCCAGGGTCGTAACAAATTTCTGCCCCTGATCTACTTCATTTGCACTCAAATCAAGCACCATGATATCCTGTTTTACTTCATTCGCAGCTTCAATCGCAAGATCAATCTCAGAAGTATTCATAGCTTGTGTAAACAGCTGCTGGTTGCTGTCGCGATACTTCTCCATATACGCCTTATCTCTATTGCTAATCAGTTTCTTTTGTGCCAGCTTACCAAGCGATTCGTCAAATTTTTTCTTATAGTCCTCAAAACCATTTGGATACATTTCTTTCAATTCTTGTGCTGTAAACGGAACCATTGTGCCTTTTGTAGAGAATCCAGCCCCGATAGGCTTTTCATAATAGTGTGCAATCGGTGCATCCAGCTGTGGGGAACGCAGACCGCCCTCTACTGTTTGCTCCTTACCCGGATTCGAAATTTTCAGATATGGATCATCAATCACACTTGGCGCTGTTCCATTTGTTGCCCATACATCCAACTGCTCTAAAAGCGCCTGAACAAACATATTTGAGTTATAGTCACTCATTACTTGATCCTGATTAAAGGTCGGGAACAAGTCACGCGCTGGATATCCCATCCGTGTGAGAATATCATTGTGTGGGAATGTAGGTGATGCCGGATCAGAGTGTGGTGCACCTGCAATTTCATAGAGTGCAAACAAGCTGTCTTCATCTACATGGTTACCTTCTGTTGGACGGAATTCTGTATTAAAGTCCGCCTGAGAGGTGACATACATTACTGGCACGCCCAAATTCTTACCAACAAACATATCGTTATGATTCTTTGCTGTTGCAGTTGCATCAGACTGATTGATTTTGTTTGCAGGATATGTGCCAACCACATTCATAAATCCATCATATGGCAGCTTCTGATTATTGTCCCGCAGGAACTCCATAAAACGGAAATATTCATTCATATAGAAGCCGCTCTGGCTCTGTCCAAAGAGATAAACCTTCTTGACATCAACATTTTTACCTAAGATACCATCTGTATTCTCCTTGAGCGCATAGCCCATCTGGCTGAAGATATCCCATACCAGACCGATATCTGTGGTGGGCAGTTCGCTTGCATTGACCCAGAACTTCTTGTAGGCTTCTTCTGCACTCTGTCCATTTTTCTTGTCAATTTTATAGCTGCTGTACAAGAAAGTGTTTGGACTTGCCCAGCTCAAAGCATTATAGCGTGCATCAAACCGCTGAAGTGCATTGACACATACCGGTTTAGATGTAATGCCGACATATGCTGCTCCTTTCTCCATAATCATTCCGTATGCTCTGCGCCACAATGCTTCATTATCATACTTGTCGCTGGCATTGAGGATATCAACATAAACTCTGCCATTGAAATCACTCGGATTTTCCGGAGTTCGAACTAGGATACGGTTGGTATATGGCAGTCCACTTTCACGAACCATCAAGCGGTTATCCGATGCAATATCATAAAGGTTTGCATCACCGGAAACAAAGTATTCCTTTTCTGTGTATTTCACAGATAATTTATCATCTTGTCCATTCTTATCGACTTGTCCACTCTTATCGACATATTGAATGGTACCATCTTCATTCAGCTGGAGCGCTGGCATCCAAACAGGTGCTTTTGAATCCCAATCCGGATCAGCTACACTCACACTCATCGCTGTAGAGTCAAAAATCTCCTTGCTATCTACATTTTGCCACTCAATCTTTGCAGGCTTCTTGGTCTGGCTTTTCACAATTTCTGTGTCCTGATGACCAAATGCAGAGGTGTTCTTGCTCCACGCAATGAACTTATTGTAATCATCCTGTGTGATATAGCGGTTATTTAGTGCTGCATCAGCACTTTCTTTAAACTCCGACAGATAGTTTGCATATTTTGCTTCTGATGTTTCGCCTTCATAGCGCGCATTCAGCTGCTTATCTGTAAAATGCACCATGCTTCCTTCCAGTGCAAAGTCACTATCATTGATATACGCATAATAGGTTGCCAATGGTGCATCTATTCTAGGACTGCGCAAACCGCCCTTTGCATTTCCATATGCATCAAGAGCAGGCTTTTGCTGATCGTTATCACTGACCTGAATCCAATGATCCTGACCATTTGGTGCAGCAATATTATTGCGCGCCCAATCGTCCAAGTTCACAAGTGCCGCACTTACAAACTCATCCAAATGCACATCGCCTTCTACATGATTGCCCTGATACTTCTTCGTATCACGGGAGGTACCTTCCGAACCAGCCTTTGCATTCGCCTTGGCAATCTCAAAGTTATTTGGAATGACTGGCGAAGTTGGGTCTGCATGCGGGGCACCAGCTACTTCATACAGACGGAATTTCCAATCAGCGTCATTTTTGTCCTCAAGCATTGGATAGTAACCATCCTGAATACGCTTTCTGGCCTCAGCTTCACCCATCATAACCATATATGGTTCAGCTGTTTTGGGCCAGCCTACGTTTTGAATCTTGACACCAGTTGATAACTCTGTAGGTGTCGCGCCAACGACATTGAAATATCCATCATAAATATCCTTACCATTCAGGATATTATTCAAATATGGATAGAATGTCATCAGGTATGTCTGCAGGTAGAAACCAGACTGGCTCTGTCCCAACAAGTAAGTGCGTCCATCATCCTTAACTTTCTGTCCCAGCTCTGCACCAAAGAGATCCTGCGGCCGTTCCTTAATCACTGTACCCAACTGAGACAGCATATCCCAAAATAGACCGTTTTCCTGAGAATCCGGATCATTGTTGTCTACCAGCCAATCAATATCAGCATAGCGCTCCGCATCAAAATTCTTCAGCGCCTGTGCTGTAATTGTCTTAGAAGTGATACCAATATAGATATCGCCGTTCTTCATAATATGCTCATAGCTGCGACGGAAGATATCCTCCAGATCATAACCCGCAGAAGCGTTGAGAATATCCACATAAACATTGCCAGAGAATTTCTCTGGATTCTCAGGATAATGAATCAGCAAACGTGTTGTGTAATCGACATTCGGTGTCTTGATTACTGGCACATTTACACCTCGATTAGATAAGGTATAAACATTTGCCCTGCCAGACATAAAAATTTCTTTCTCCCCAAAGCCATATCGATCAGCAATCTTATCGATTTCACCCACTGAGCAATACACAGAGCTGAACGGATGACTCCCCACTTCTTCACCATGCTTATGATTGTGCATGTCCTCTGCATATGGGATCTCTTGTAAACGGAAACCGTCACGCTCGTCGATCGCCATCATTGTACGCACAATTTCATTGGCATGTGGGCTGACTTGGTCATCGCTGCTGCCACTGCTGTTGCCGTTGCTGCTACCACTACTGCTACTATTCTCCTTGACCGGCTTTTTATCTTCATTCTTATCTTTCGTATGTAATTTTCCTGCTACGTTTACAGTAACATCCCCACGAATGACAAGATCCTTCGGCTTGGTTTCAATCTGAGTGCCTGATGCATTGACTTCTATCGTATCGACCTTGCATTGTCCCTTAATGGAAACATTTTCACCATCGATTATCAAGCGAGCAGCCTTGGAATCTTTATCAAGTGTTACTACAGCATTATCTGTCTTCACATGCACAGTTTCTAAATTGCCGGCTGTTATATTGACATTCCCCTGTACAACAGTTTCCTGCTTCACAGTAACATTCTTGAGTTCCGCACCATTCTCTGCCCCCTGTGTAACATACAAGCGACCACTAACAGTTGCATCCGACAATGTTACACCGGCAGTATTGATTACAACATTACCCTGCACATTATTACCAGTTTCATTTTTCTGTACAAGCAATGCCACTGCATTATCAATTACTGTAACAGCTTCTGCACGAGTTGCATTTGCACGAGGCTCAAATGTCCCGCTACCCTTACCGTTCATCCAACCATTGTCTACCACTGCACTAACAGCCCCAGCTGCCCAACTTGAAACTGTATTGCCATCTTCAAACTTGCCAAGTGTTGCACTTGATCCCTGATTCAGACTGAATACACGTGCAATCGCGACTGCCATCTCCTCACGGCTAATAAAACTATTTGGACGAATATTTTTGTCTTTATCGCCAACAGTTAATCCCAACGCAACCGCACGAGATAAATCTTTGGCATACCATGCATTGGGATCTACATCTCCAAACTGCGTAAGATCAGCTGTTTGACTTCCACCCCATATACGTCCCAAAATTGCAAAAAATTCCACACGAGTAAGCTGCTTGTTTGGAACAAAATTTTGTGCATCTACACCATTTACAATTCCAAGCTCACTCCATCGTGAAACTTGCTTTTCTGCCCAGTGACCTGCCATATCCACAAAAGATACAGTATTTCCTGCCGCCATGATACTTTGTTCTAACTTTTGTGGTTCAGCCGTTAATGCACGCGCAGCGCCACCAGACGCACTGAGAACTAATGAAGTAGCAATCGCAGAAGCTGTAAGCCGCTTTGCCATCGGTTTTCCTACCATACTCACTGAAATTCTTTTTTTTGCCATCTATGAATCTTCCCTTCATTTGCTACTATACATATACCAATTTCCCCCTTGTATCATTGCGTTGCGGAGGCGTATAACTTCTATTTATTATAACAATTTGCAATTTCAGCGTCAATAATTGTTGCGTAGAAAATCGACTTTTGTTTGTTTCCCACTAATTTTATCTTTTTTGTTTGTATGTATTACACAAATCAAATCTGATGATTTTATATCAAAACTACATTTTTGCAATTTTTGTATATTCAGTATCTTGTTCGCCTTCACAAAAGCTTATACTTTTTCATAAAGCATAGGTTATTTCATTCTGTTTTCCCATCATAAATGCAGTGCACCCCTTTATGCTCCATCATGCCGCCCAGACAGCGCTTATTGCAACGGATACATCTGTGAATTTTTTCTGGGGTTCCTGCCGCGACCTTATTCACCCACTGCGGATCTGCCACAAGCTGGCGGCTCATTGCCGCACATTGTATACGGTTTTCTTTGAGCTGCTGCTCTACAAATTCTGGATGTACCAAGCCACCCACGCCGCAGATTGGAAGACTGGTATACTGACGCACCGCATCACAGAATTTCAGGAAACAGCCTTCCTCCGAAAAATATGGATGTTTTGCATTTGGAATGGTATCTTCCAAATTAGAATGGTTCGCGATTGCTACATGGAAGCTGTTCACTCCTGCTCTTTCCAATAGTGGTATAAAAATGCCTAGCTCCTCATACAGCACCCCAGCATTGCCATAATGTGGGTTTTCCTGTCGAACTCCCAGCTTGTAATCAATGGGATAATCGGGCAATTTGTCTCGGATTGCACGAATTGATTCCACAGCAAAACGTGCACGATTTTCAGCACTTCCACCATAGACATCGGTACGCTTATTAAACACAGAGGAGCTAAAACTGCCACACATGCGATCACCATGCACCTGCACCATATCAAATCCAGCTTTACGTGCAAGTACCGCCGCATCACCAAAGGCAGAAGTTATTTTCTGAATTTGTTTTACGGACATCTTGGAAATCAAAGGCTCTACCTGTGCATTGAGCAAGGGACGCAAGTCCTCCGGCTTAATTTTTTTACACAGCACACCAGGAATATATCGAATCATTGCTTTCCAGTTGGAATCAGACTGATGCAGCTGAGCACAGATATAACACCCATGCTTATGGGCAATCGCCGTGAGCCTTTGATAATGGGCAAACCCTTTTTTGCTGTAAAGGCTGGGAACAAAGCGTGAGGGCAGCACAGGCACATCGCCTATAATAAGCATCGCGCATCCTCCCGCTGCAATGGCTTCCATTTTCTGAAAATATTCTTCTTCTGCAAGTCCCATAGATGTCGGTGCAAAAAAAATCCGATTCTTGAGTGTTAATGTTCCCAGTTGAATTGGGCTGAGCAATGTTTCAAACATAATCCTTTGTCTCCTTTTTCCAGCTGATTGTGGGATGGTTTTGTCCCCTATGACCCGTCATATCTATTTTTCTTGCTGGTTTTATAGTCACTTCTCATCCGTCTATAATGATGCGGCAATCTTGGAAAGCAATCGCTCCAGCTGCTCCTGTTCTTCCTGAGAGAGCACAGACAGCTTTTGTGCATTCCAAGCAGCAAGCATGTCATGGCTCTTAGCAAACACCCGCTGTCCTGCGTTGGTCAACGATAAGTGATAGCAACGGCGGTCTTGCGGATTTTTCTCTCTGCACACTAGCCCCTCTGCAACCAGCTTATCCAGCGAACGCTGCACCAGTCCCCAGTCCATCTGCAGAAACTGCATCATTTCCTTTGGCGCACAATTAGGGTGCTTTCCAATATACAGGATGGGATATAAAAGTCCGGGGGTAATGCCATCCTGTTGCAGCAGCCGACTGCATTCATTTACAAAATCTTTGCGCAGCACGGAAATTAAATATGCAAAATTTATATACATAGTATGTCCTCCATGACAAAGCTATCTACTTGACTAAATCAAGTATATGGCTATTGTTTGACTTTGTCAAGTATTTATGCTCCAGTATTCTCTTTTCACCTGTCGGAGCAATATCAAAGGCTGCCGAATATTTGGCAGCCTTTTGTCATCTTACAGATTGTTGCTCAATTATAATGCCGATTGCCTGCAAGAGATTCATGTCCTGCAATGGTCATATGTTGAAACAATTCTTTTTCCAAACGGGATCGTTGTTCAATAACCAGCTTTTTCCCGCTGGGTGTGATGCGTCTATTTATTCCGTGACCCAAATCTCCTGCGCAGCAGGTGCTCCATGCCAGACAGTTCCGTCTGTCCGATAATACTGCCGAATGACTGTATCGTCTGCCTTGACATAATCCACCACAATGACTTGCCCCTGCTCTACACGCATCGGGAAATTATCATAGGGGAGTACATTGTTGGTTTTCTCATATTTCTGAAAATCTGGATAGGCATTTTCTAACCGCCAAAACTCTCGATATCGGAACTCCGGTGCAAAGGTGGACAAATCCACCGTCCCAAAGTAAAGTGCCTCATATTCCTTTCCAGCAACCTGAATGCGGTCTGTCCGACTGGGTTCGATATTTCGGGCAAGCATGGTGAGATCCTCTGCCTGTACGGAATCACCATAATGTTCCTTGAGCTGACTCGTCATACAGGGCACAAAATTGCCCTCCGTATCCATAACCTCTTGGCTCAGATGTGCTGAGCCATAAATCCCCATCACATTGACCCCTTTGAGTGTATCAAACACACGAATAAAATTCTCGGTCATCATATTCTCACGATAGGCATCATCCATCGTTTCATAATACCGCTTGCCCTGCTCGATCGTCTCCATAGTCAGCTGATAGGCTTCGGTATTTTCCATCTTATGCGCACGCAGATAGTTCAGATAACGCGCACCTGTTGTTGCGTATTCATGTCCAACATCCGTACCATGAAAGACGGTTTCTGGACAGTGTTCCTTAATTTTGTGATAAAACCGTCTGACCTGCTCGGAATGTACCGCCGTCCCCTGCCAATCGGCGTAAAGCTCGTTTAAGATCTTGTTGTCCTTTTCTTGCATCCATATATTTAAAAACTCTGTGGCATAGTATGGCATCTCTACAAACAGATGACGCATTCCATCCTCTTTATAATACTTCTCCCATCGCTTAAATTCTTCTTCCAGAATCGGCTCTGAACTATGTTCCTCCCCATAAAGGAAAATAAGCCCCTCAGGCTTTATTGGTTCAGGCGGCGTGATCGGCCGATAGTGCAGACTGAAGCTGCCCTTATGCTTTTGCCCCTCCAGCTCAACGATCACCTGATCGAGTGTTTCAATATCAAAGGTCTGGTTTTCCATATTGGGCTCTGAGAAAATCACCTCACCTCCTACATTTTTCACAGTGACCCCCAAGCTGCCCTCTGTCGTATTCACCTCAATATGCAGCAGATTCACACCATCTTCTGCATACATGGTACGCTTCATCGTACCATCAAACTGTACATATCTGGCAGACCAGTGATGTTTTCCTGCATTATCTACATACCCGATCCTCCATCCTGACGATGTTGTTCCAATTCCAAAATACCAGCAGGCTGCAACAATTCCTGCCGCCATTGCCAAAATCAGAAAGCTCCCAGCTATACTCTTTCGTTTTTTCTGCATGCTCACCACACCTCTCATTTCCCCAATTCTTTCTGTGCGCATCCCGAGCACATTCACAGACCCTCTGCATAAAAAAATCAGGGGACATCACTGCCCCCTGAAAATCCATATTCTTTAGTTTGCAGCCAGATCGTTTATCAAACGCTCTGTATCCTGTGCAATTACCAGTTCTTCATTGGTCGGGATAACCAAAACGCGAACACGTGCATAGTCAATGGATATATCCATCTGACGGCCACGGAACTTGTTCTTCTCTGGATCGATCTTGATGCCGAGATATTCCATATGCTCACAAACATCCCAGCGAACCGAGCGGTCGTTCTCACCAACACCAGCGGTAAATACGATCGCATCTACGCCGCCCATTGCCGCGATAAAGGAACCAATAATCTTCTTAACAGACAGGTTGAACATGTCCTTTGCCAGCGCAGCACGTACATTGCCCTCTGCGATTGCGGAATCCAGATCACGGAAGTCAGAGGAAACTCCGGAAATACCCAGCATACCAGACTTCTTGTTCAGGATATTGATGACATCATGTGCATCCATGTGCTCATGCTCTGCCAAGAACTCAATAATCGCGGGGTCAATATTACCAGAACGAGTACCCATCGGCAAGCCATCCAGCGGTGTAAAGCCCATGGAAGTATCTACGGACTTACCGCCATCAATTGCAGAAATGGAAGAACCATTGCCGAGGTGACAGGTGATGATCTTGAGGTCCTCAATCGGACGCCCCAGCATCTCAGCCGCCTGCTTGGAAACGTACTTATGGGAAGTACCGTGGAAACCGTAACGACGGATCTTATACTTCTCGTAGTACTCATATGGGATCGCATACATATAGTTCTTAGACGGCATGGTCTGATGGAATGCAGTATCAAATACAGCAACCTGCGGAACTTCCTTACCCATAACCTCTTCACATGCATGGATACCGATGAGGTTTGGGGTGTTATGCAGCGGTGCAAGCGGGATACATGCCTCGATTGCCTTTACAACCTCGTCATTAATCACAACAGAATCCGTAAAGAACTCACCACCATGTACAACACGGTGACCCACAGCATTAATCTCAGACATATCCTTGATTACGCCCCACTTTTCATCCAGCAGGATATCAATAACAGCCTTGATTGCTTCCGCATGGGTGTTCATCGGAACATCAGCCTTATACTTCTCGTCTGATCCACCCTGATGGGTCAGCTTACCATCAATGCCAATACGTTCACACAGACCCTTTGCCATAACAGCCTTGGTTTCCATATCGAACAGCTGATACTTCAGTGAAGAACTACCTGCGTTGATAACCAGTACTTTCATCCTATATAACTCCTTGTTTTTGTTTTTGATGTTGTTCTAATACACCCTTTGCTATCAAAATAGAAAAGATGTTTGCAAGAATCAACAAATACGTGTACAATAATTCATATATATCTATTGTACACCACACTGCGCAAATGTACAACATCTATTCAGGATTTTTTGGAGGGGAATATGAAAATTTGCGGAATTGTTGCAGAATACAATCCATTTCACAACGGTCATGCCTATCATGCACAAAAAACGCGTAAACTACTTGGTTCTGATACGGCGATCATAGCGGTTATGTCGGGAAATTATGTGCAGCGCGGTGACTTTGCGGTTTTGGAAAAATACCAGCGTGCCGCAATGGCTGTGCAAAACGGGATTGATCTTGTCATTGAGCTTCCGCTGTCCGCCGCCCTGTCGTCTGCGCAAGACTTCGCACACGGTGCAGTCAGCACTTTGGAGCAGCTTGGCTGTGTCACACATATTTCCTTTGGCTCAGAATGTGGTGACATATCCAGAATCCAGAATGCCGCACAGGCTGACCGCTCTCTCCTACGCTCCTACACGTCAAAGGGTCTTTCCTATGCCGCTGCCTTACAGCAAGCTGTTTCTGAAAAAGACCCTGACGCTGGTGCACTCTTAGCACACCCTAACAATACATTGGGCATTGAATATTGTGCCGCACTTCATAAGATGGGTAGCAACATGGAACCCATCACCGTTTTTCGAGATGGCGCGGCACACGACAGCACCACTGCACATATCCGCCCCTCCGCTTCCTTTCTTCGCACGAAAATCCTACAAGATCAAATGGAAGAATGCAAGGATTTTATGCCAAGTACCGCATTTTCCATTCTTTCCAAGGCTTGTCAGAATGGGAGTGCACCATCCTCTGTTTCCGCCTGTGACCTTGCACTGATTTCCTATCTGCGCCGTTTTTCCGCAGAAACACTGATCCCCTACACTGGTAACACAGATGGCTTGCACTATCGTTTGTACCAAGCCATCTCGCAAAATACATCGTTTAATGCTATCTGTCAGGCGGCACAAACGCGCCGTTATCCGCTTGCCCGGATTCGCCGCACCCTCTTGCGCGCCTATCTGGGACTCACCCACACTGCCGCCCCTTTGCCGCACTATCTGCGTGTGCTTGCGATCGGCCCCCAAGGGCGCACCCTCTTACGTGAGATCGCAAAACAGAGCACACTTCCGCTGATTACCAAGCCCATCAGTGAAAAGAAACTCCCCACAGACTTACAGTCCTATTTACAGCAAGATATCCTATCTGACGAGCTTTATACTTTCTCCAAACCCAATCATGCCCTGCACATAGGCGGTGCACGCTATCGCCAGACCCCATATCTTTACACAAAGGCGCACGAATAACACCATACTCTTTAACCCGCGCAAATGTGCGCGAAACTGGGGGTATCAGAGCCGGTTTCTATGGGAACTGGCTCTGTATCTAGGGGGATCGGGTTCCTCTGGAAAGGCTGTCAAAGTTCTTTGACAAGCTGAGAAATCCCATCCGTAAAGCGGATGGGATTTCGATTTGCCGAGAAGTATTTGAATGATAATTTAATGCACGTATTCAAATTCCAGATCACCGATTACAACCGGATCACCTTCCTGAACACCCATTGCTTCCAGACGCTCATAAACGCCCGCATTTTTAAGCATACGATCCATATACAGTCTGGACTCATAGTCATCTGTGTTGACACTGCCCATGATTTTCTCAATCCAAGCGCCGCCAACTACATAGTAATCATCAACCTTTTCAACCGTGATATCACGTTCCGTGATAACTTCCTCAGTCTGGACAAACTCCGGCTCATAAGTGAATACAGGCGGCAGCTCCTTGAGCTCCTCCCACGTCTTATGAACGAGTTCCTTGACGCCCTGACCAGTTGCCGCAGAAAGCTCCAAGAATCCAAAGCCATGTTCTTCTGCATACTTGCGCAGTGCTTCCACCGGCTTACGCTCATCGCCCAGCAGATCAGTCTTGTTCGCAACAATAATCTGCGGACGGGATGCTAAAAACTCGCTGTAACCTGCAAGCTCACTGTTAATAGTCTTAACATCTTCGAGTGGATCTCTGCCCTCGCTGCCTGCCGCATCCACAAGATGCAGAAGCAGACGGCAGCGATCGATATGGCGCAGGAAATCATGACCCAGTCCAGCACCATCTGCTGCGCCCTCGATGATACCCGGAATATCTGCCATTACAAAGGACTGCTCCTCGCCTACACGAACCACACCCAGATTCGGAATCAAGGTTGTAAAGTGGTAGTTCGCAATCTTGGGACGTGCCGCTGATACCACAGAAAGCAGCGTAGACTTACCAACATTCGGGAAGCCAACCAAACCGACATCTGCGAGCAGCTTGAGCTCCAGTGTGATCTCCATTTCGACGCCCGGCTGTCCCGGCTTTGCAAAACGCGGGGTCTGGCGTGTCGGAGTTGCAAAATGGGTGTTACCCCAACCGCCATTGCCGCCCTTTGCTGCAACAAACGGTTCATCACCCGAAAGGTCATGAATGACCTGTCCGGTCTGGCGGTCACGAATAATGGTTCCACGCGGTACACGAATGACGAGATTTGCGCCATCCTTACCCTTCATACGCTTCGCCATACCATTTTCGCCATTCGCCGCTACATATTTCTTTTTATAGCGGAAATCGAGCAGGGTGGACAAGTTGTCATCCACCTGAAAGATCACTGAGCCGCCGCGTCCGCCATCTCCGCCGTCCGGCCCGCCCGCTGCAACATACTTCTCACGATGGAAGCTGACCTTACCATCGCCGCCCTTACCGGACGCAATCTTAATTTTTGCTACGTCAATAAACATATTCTTTTCCTTATTCGTCGGACACGATATCTCTCAAAAAAACAAAATCCCGGAAAATTTCCGAGATTTTGTCAATAAACTATTTGATTACTGTACTTCGTAAACAGAAACGCGCTTGCGGTCCTTGCCTACGCGCTCAAAACGAACTACGCCGGTAACCTTTGCAAACAGGGTATCATCAGAACCCTTGCCAACATTGACACCCGGATGAATCTTTGTGCCGCGCTGACGAACGAGAATGTTGCCAGCCGGAACAACCTGACCGTCAGCACGCTTAACGCCAAGGCGCTTTGCCTCGGAATCACGGCCGTTCTTGGTCGAACCTACGCCCTTCTTATGAGCGAAAAACTGTAAGCTAATCTGCAGCATCGTTGTACACCTCCGTAACATGGATAAACTCTGAGTAGTTTTCTTCCAATTCAGACAGATGCAGGTGGAATGCGCGAAATGCATTCTGCCCTTCTGTGACTTGATCCTGCGGTAAAGTGAGACGAATATGTGCTCCCTCGTCCTCGATCAATGTATCCACAGCAATTTTCTGTACATCAAACAATAATACATGAATCAGCTGCACCGAACTGGATATCGCGGCACAAACGATATCTTCACCTTCCTCTGCATATCCTGCGTGACCGATGAGATCGACAGCTGTATAGCCATCCTGTGCGCGATAAAAAGTGACCTTAGTCATTTACGCCTTGATAGCGCTAATGGTTACCTTAGTGTAAGGCTGTCTGTGACCCTGACGCTTTCTGTAACCCTTCTTCGGCTTCATCTTGAAGATGTTGATCTTCTTCTGCTTGCCGGTCTTGTCAGCGGTACCAGTTACGGTAGCGCCTTCAACGAATGGTGCGCCAACCTTCAGGTCTGCGCCCTCACCAACTGCAAGCACCTGATCAAAAGTTACAGTAGCGCCGTCCTCTACGCCGAGCTTCTCAACGTAAATTACATCGCCCTCAGATACCTTGTACTGCTTGCCACCAGTTACTAAAATTGCATACATTGCGGTAGCACCTCTCTTTCATCATTAGAGTCACGCTCGTGCGGGCGATGTCACATTTGGACACACTTTACCTGCCCGGTTTGATGCGGCTTTTTATATGATAGCAGAAAGTCTTCCTCTTGTCAACAACTTTTTCCGTTTTTTGCAAAACAAAACATATATTAAAGCAGCGTGTCAAAAAAGTCACTGCGTCCTTTTTATTTTGGAGCGAAGCGACCTTAAATTTTCAAAATCCAAGGACATGCGCCTTGGATTTTGCCCACGACCCGCGCAAACGTGCGCGAAACCGGGGGTATCAGAACCAGTTTCTACCGGAACTGGCTCTGTATCTAGGGGGACTGGGTTCCCCTGGAAAGGCTGTCAAAGTTTTTTGACAGCCTCATTAAAGAAGCAGTAGCCGCGCACCGGTCACTGCTTCTAAGGCAATACCGCATAATTCAGTAAGAGCGATTTTCGGAAAAATTTCTCGTCAGAAAAAGGCGTGAATCCGCAGGAATCCTTGATGGATTTCAAGGATTCACAATGAATTTATGGCGTGAAATTTTCACAAAGCGCCGCAGATGACATTGTGCGGTGTTGCCTTTACTTCATTTGTAAATGTGCTGCTTTCAGGGTATTCTTCATGAGCATTGTGATCGTCATAGGACCTACGCCACCCGGAACAGGCGTCATATATCCCGCAGTTTCAACAACCTCAGGCGCAACATCACCACACAGCTTTCCATCCACACGGTTCATGCCAACATCAATGACAGCCGCCCCCGGCTTTACCATATCGGGCGTTACAAAATGTGCACGTCCTACCGCCGCAACCAAAATATCTGCCTCGCGGCAAATTTCTGCAAGATTCTGTGTGCGGCTATGGCAAATCGTCACCGTTCCATTGCGATGCAGCAGCAGCATGCTCATCGGCTTACCCACAATATTCGAGCGACCGATCACAACACAATGCTTGCCGTTTGGGTCGATCTGGTATTCGTCCAAGAGTTCCATGACACCAGCTGGGGTACACGGGAGAAAATCAAAATCACCAATCATGATTTTACCCACATTGGACGGATGGAACGCATCCACATCCTTTTCTACTTTGATCGCTGCAATGACAGCTTCCTCACTGATCTGCTTTGGCAGCGGCAGCTGGCACAGAATGCCATGAATACGCGGATTCTGGTTGAGTTCATCAATCAGCCCCAGCAGTTCTTCCTGGGAAGTTTCTGCTGGCAGCACATATTTTTCACTGTAAAACCCGCACTCCACACAGGCTTTCTCCTTGTTTCGGACATACACCTGACTTGCAGGGTCTTCGCCCACAAGAATCACTGCTAGACCCGGCCGAATGCCCTGTGCTTCCAGCTTATGTGTTTCTTCTAAAATCTGCCCTCTTACCTTTGCAGAAAGGGCTTTTCCATCCATTAAAATTGCGCTCATGCTTGTCTCTCCTTTGCTTGTTCTCGAATCGCGCGTGCATCTGCGTGTTGATTTACGAGCTGTGTCAGGGTCTTGACCTTACGTTTGCAGCACAAAACCATCAATACAATGCCCACAACGCAAGAAACGATCGCCACCATCTGTGACACACGAATCCCAGTTGCTCCAATGTAGAGACTGTCTGTTCTGAGTCCCTCGATCCATGCACGTCCTGCCCCATACCAAATCAGGTATGACAGGAAGATTTGTCCACGGAAATGATACCATTTTTTCGATATGATATGCAAGAGGATAAAACCAACCAAATTCCACACGGATTCATATAAAAATGTTGGATGAAATGGACCTTCTCCATTAACAGTCATACCCAAAAGGGCATGTGTCACCGTGCCGTGTGCCTCGCCGTTTATAAAGTTTCCCCAGCGACCAATGCACTGACCGATCAGCAAGCCGAGTGCCGCCACATCAAACGTACCCGGAATGCTGATTTTCTTATGCTTGCCATAGAATCCGACTGCAAGAAGCGCACCAATCACGCCACCATAAATGGCAATGCCGCCGTTCCAAATCGCAATGATATCGCTTGGGTGCTGGCTGTAATAGTCCCATTCCCAAACCACATAATAAATGCGTGCACATATGATCGCAGAAGGCAGAGCCAGTAACACTGCATCATATAATAGGTCATTTGTGAATCCAAAATCACCAATGCGCTTGCTGCAATAAAATAGTGCCAGTGCAAATCCAACTGCAATGATGATACCATACCAATAAATTTCTTTTCCAAAGAGATTGAACGCAACACGGTTGACTGTTACCGAGAACCCGAGCGCTGGAAACGCAATTACATTTTCCATAGTTGCTGCCTTTCTTTACTTGGTTTCAGGTGGCAGTACCACCGAAAGTGTCATATGGTCAGGCTGTGCCCAACGTACAAACATTTTCTGTACATCGTGCACCGTGATTGTTTCATGAAGCTCCGCAAAATCCAAACAGCATTCTCCTGCAAAACTGCTCTCTGCTTGGGTATGGCAAAGGGATTCCGGCTGATCGAGCATACGCACATCCAGCCCATAGCACGCTTTTTTCATTCGTGCAAAGAGCTCTTCTTCTACACCATCCTGCGCATATCTTTGGATCTCTGCCGCAATACGATCACGAACTGCATAAGGGTCTTGGCTGTCGCCGCCAAAGAGTAGCGCTGCCGCCTGTGGCATGATGGTATAACTGCTGTCAAAGCTGCGTGTAATCAGGCGATCTTTATACAAGGATACAAAGAGCGGTGCGGTATTTCCGCAAAGGATACGCGCCGCCAATTCTCCCACAAGCTGACGACGCAGCTGGCTTTCTCCCTCTGCAAGCGGCGTGTCCTTAATACCCAGCATAAAGTTCGGACGTGAAACCGCCATATGCCGCACCACTTCTGCCGCCGCGACGGTCTCCTGATCTGTGCCATAATGTCTTGCCGCAACCTTTGCCGCTTCTTTTGGAGAGAATTCCCTTGCCATTTCTACAATCCGGTCAAAGTCCGCCGTACCGCAAACCACAAGACTCATGTTTTCCGGACTGTAAAACGCCTTATGGCATGTTGTCAGGATTTCCGGTGTGATCTCAGAAATACTCGCCACACTGCCTGCAATGGAAGTATTGACCGGATGCTCTTGATACATTCCCTCGTATACGCCAACATAGGTTTTCCAGCTTGGGGTATCTTCCATCATGTTGATTTCCTGCGCAATGATTCCCTTTTCCTTGGCGACATTTTCCTCCGTAAAATAAGGGGTAAACACAAACTTTAATAGGATTTCCAAGTTTTGCTCAAATCCATCGGTACAGGAAAAATGATAAGCTGTCATGGAATAGCTGGTAAATGCATTGGGAGAAGCACCTGTTTTTCCAAATTTCTGCAATGCATTGCCGTCTGCGTCTTCAAACATTTTATGTTCTAGAAAATGCGCAACACCAGCCGGTGTATCATAGCGCACACCTTCCATTGTAAACGCGCGATCAATCGCACCAAAATTTGTCGCAAGCATTGCAAAGGTCTTGGAAAATCCCTGCTTCGGAATATAACACACTTTGAGTCCATTTTCCAAAGCAACAGACTGCATTTCCATATCAAATCGTTCAAACCGCTGCTTCATGCGCCTACCCCCTTCATAAAGTAAATGAGATCCAAATTTACATGGCGTCCTGCCATAATCACTTGACCGCGCTCCACGCGCTCTAGGCGCGCGATGAGCTCTTCTGGTGTCTGCGTAAATCCGGCAATGGACTGTCTCTGCCAATACTGTTCCAGTGACAGCGGGCTGTCCTGCATCGAGCGCACGTTGTTGATAACGGTTCGGCGCGCATCATCCAGCTCTTCCTGTGTCAATCCACCATTGCAGAGATCTTCTAACTGCCGCTGAATCTCCGTGAATGCTTGCTCATACTTTTCATTTTCAATGCCGCTTGCAACCATCATAATGCCTTTGAGTTTGTCTAGTACTGCACTTGCATAATAACAGAGGGATAGCTTTTCTCGCACATTGCAGAAAAGACGCGACCCTGTGTAGCCGCCAAACACACTGGTAAATAACATGAGTGCTGGGTATTGGGCGTCTGCACCCGTGAGCCCCGTGCGTAGTCCCAGCGTCAACTTTCCCTGTCCCACTGGCATTTCTTCGATCACCGTGCGCGGCTCACGGTCTACGCGGCAAACATCGATCTGCGGGCAATATCGCTTACCTCCTTCTGGCAATTTCAGTCCTTTCTGATAGGCACTCGCCACCAGTTCTGCCTGCGCCGTACCACAATAAAAGAGTTCTACGCGTGCTGTTTGCAGAATTTCTTGATACATCTGCCAAATAGACGCAGAAGTTAAAGCCTCTGCTCCTGCTGCTGTACCATATTCACATGCACCAAACGGCTCATTTTCACACATGATTTCCTGTGCGCGCCGCACCGCATAGCCACGTGGATTGTTTTTGAGTGCTGCAATGCGATCTTTGAGGTTTTCGCGCTCGCTTGCCACTTCAGTCTCTGGGAACATTCCGTTTTCCAGTCTAGGACTGCAAAGCAGCTCGGTCAAAAGTGCCGCCATCTCAGTCGTGAGGTGCTCACCATCTGGCACACAAGATCCATCAATGCTGTCACCAATAAACCCAATAACAAGACTTTCGCCTACCTTACGCACATACGGTTCGATCCGTGCACCATATAAATGATCGAGCGCCTCCCCGAGTGCTGACAAACTTGGGTGCTGCTGTGTGCCCTGATATAATAGATATGGTAAGATCGCTGCCGCTGCGTTTTCCTTTGCCAGCGGAAGCACAAACGCTGCACTGAATGCAGACGTTTTAAATTGGTCTGTTGTAATACATGTCAGCTGTATGCAATCGCCAAGCGATCGCTGTGTAAGTTTTTGCATAAAATATCCTTTCTTTCTCTATTAGAATAAAAGAAACTATGTTCAGTATATCGCGTACCCATTACAAAGTCCAGTATCAGACAGCGTCTGCCTGAAAGTTTCTAAAAAACTTTTAAAATTTTTATAGATTCCCCTTGACAGATTTGCCAGGTTCGTGTAATATAATTATCGTCACAGTTGTAAAGTTCTGAGCTTTACACGGAAAGGAGGCAGACAATGAGAGCAGATCCATTTGAGTTATGTCTCCTATTCGATTTTTATGGCGAGTTACTCACAGAGAAACAGCGTGAGCTTTTTGATCTTTATTATAACGAAGATCTTTCTCTTTCTGAGATTGCAGAACATGTTGGCATCACCCGTCAGGGTGTCCGCGACGCAGTCGTTCGTGCCGAGCATACGCTAACAGAGCTTGAAGATAAGCTGCATCTCGTTTCTCGCTACGGCAAATTGGATCAGCATATTGATGCGCTTGCAGGCGAGGTCAAACTCCTTTCCCGCATCAACGCAAACTATATGCAGAATGCCGAGATTTCCAAAATTTTATCACGGATGAATGAGCATATCCGTGAAATCACTGGTTGATTTTACATTTTAAAGCAAGACGGAGGTTAGTATGGCATTTGAAGGCTTAACCGAAAAAATTTCATCCGCCTTTAAGAAGCTGCGTGGACAGACACGTCTGACCGAAGCCGATGTCAAGGAAGTAATGCGTGAAATTCGCCTTGCCCTGCTCGAGGCCGATGTAAACTTCAAGGTCACAAAGGACTTTGTGAAGGCTGTAACCGAACAGGCAACTGATGCCGAGATTTTGGAAAGCCTCTCCCCTGCACAGCAGGTCATTAAAATCGTAAACGAAGAACTTGTTCGTCTCCTTGGCGGGCAAGGCGCTCGCATTACGATTGCCCCAAACCCACCAACAACGATTATGATGGTTGGCTTGCAGGGTGCTGGTAAGACGACCAACTGCGCGAAGCTCGCTGGCATGTTTAAGAAACAGCAGCAGCGCCGCCCGCTGCTTGTTGCCTGTGACGTTTATCGTCCGGCTGCAATTGAACAGCTCAAGGTTGTTGGTAAACAACTTGATATTCCCGTATTTGATCAGGGTCAAGGCGATCCGGTCGAAATTGCAAAGGCTGGCATTGCACACGCAAAGAAAAACGGCTATGATATGGTCTTTCTCGATACCGCAGGTCGTCTGCATGTCGACGAAGCACTGATGGACGAGCTGAAGAACATTAAGTCTTCTGTAAAGCCCCATGAGATCATGCTCGTTGTTGATGCAATGACTGGTCAGGACGCTGTAAATGTCGCACAGACTTTTGATGAAGCGCTTGGCATTGACGGTGTACTCATGAGTAAGATGGACGGCGATGCCCGTGGTGGTGCTGCCCTTTCCGTTAAGTCAGTTACTGGTAAGCCGATCAAGTACATTGGTACTGGTGAAAAGCTTGATAACATTGAAGCCTTCCACCCTGACCGTATGGCTTCTCGTATTCTTGGCATGGGTGATGTGCTGACGCTGATTGAAAAGGCACAGCAAAACTTCGATCAGAAACAAGCAGTTGAAGTTGCCAAGAAAATGTCTGCTGGTAAACTTACTCTGACAGATTTTTATGAACAGCTCCAACAGGTCAAGAACATGGGCTCTGTTGAGGATATGCTGGGCATGATCCCCGGTATTGATACAAAGGCTTTGGCTGGCGCACAGCTTGATGGAAAAGCAATGGCGCATACTGAGGCGATCATTCTTTCTATGACACCAAAGGAACGCGAAAATCCTTCAATCATCAATTATAGCCGTAAAAAGCGTATTTCTGCTGGCTGTGGACTGAAGATTGAGGAAGTCAACAAGCTGCTCAAACAGTTTGAATCCATGCAGAAGATGACCAAGCAGCTGGCAGGGCTGCAGAAACGCGCAAAGAAAAAGCGTAAAGGTGGTTTCCCCAGCTTTGGCGGTGGATTCCCCTTCCCGTTCTAACTCAGGTGCTTAATTGGTTGTAAATAACTTTACAATATAAATTTTGAAAGATTTCAAGGAGGTGAAATTGATGGTAAAGATTAGACTTCGCAGAATGGGTGCTAAGAAGGCTCCTTTCTACCGTGTTGTTGTTGCTGACTCTCGCTACCCGCGTGATGGTCGTTTCATCGAGGAAATCGGTACTTACAATCCGATGACTTCTGAGGCTGCAATTCAGATCGACGCAGAGCGTGCACAGGCTTGGATCAAGAACGGTGCACAGCCGACTGATACGGTTCGCGGTCTTCTGAAAAAGGCAGGCGTGCTCTAAGGATAGTGAGGTTATGGATATGAAAGAACTTTTAACCTACATCGTGGCAAATCTGGTTTCCGATCCAGACGCAATTTCCATTACAGAATCCATCGAAGGCGATGAAGTGACTTATGCACTTCATGTTGCGCCGGAGGACATGGGACGCGTAATCGGCCGTCATGGTCGTATTGCCAAGGAGATCCGCACGCTCATGAAAGCGGCAGGCAATCGTGAAAACAAAAAGGTTTCGGTAGATATCTGCGACTAAGTGGGTTTCGCGAAGCCAAGCCTAGGGACCTGTCGAAAGACAGGTCTTTTCAATACCCCGGAGGTTTTACAATGAAAAAACAATTTCTGGAAGCCGGAAAAATCGTCAATACACATGGCGTGACCGGCGATATCAAGGTTCAGTCCTGGTGTGACACCCCTGAGGTACTGACCGATTTTGACACACTCTATCTCTCCCCCTCTGAGCCAGTGACCGTAAAGAAAGCCTATGTGCACAAGGGCTGCGTGATCATGCATCTCGCAGGCGTAGATACCTGCGAGGCTGCGGAAGCAATGCGCAATAAGACGCTCTATCTGGATCGCAATGACATTGATCTGCCCGAAGACCTTGTTTTCATTCAAGATATGATCGGGCTGGAAGTTTATGATGCGCGCACAGAAACCGTGATCGGTACACTCAAAGAGGTGCTGACCACCAATCCGGCGCATGATATGTATGTTGTAAAGCGTGAAAACGCGGCTGACGCATTGATTCCCGCATGTGAGCCCTTCTTGGTATCTGTTGATTTAGATACTGGTCGCCTGACCGTGCGCACCATTGAGGGGCTTTTAGAATGAAAATTGATATTATGACCCTGTTCCCAGACCTCATCACAGGGGTCATGCAGCAAAGTATCATCGGACGCGCACAGACAAAAGGCATTGTTGAGATCACAGCGACCAATATCCGCGACTACGCGCTCGATAAGCACCATAAGGCAGACGATGCGCCCTATGGTGGTGGACGCGGCATGGTCATGCTCCCTGAGCCGCTTTACCTCTGCCATGAGGCACTCACTGGGGGCAAGCATGTGCATACCGTGATGATGAGCGCACAGGGTGTGCCGTTCCATCAGGAAAAAGCGCGTGAGCTCTTGGCACATGAACATTTTATCATTGTGTGCGGACATTATGAGGGTATCGACCAGCGCTTTATTGACACCTGTGTTGATGAGGAAATCTCCATTGGTGACTTTGTACTGACTGGCGGTGAGATCCCTGCAATGGCGGTTGCCGATGCCGTATGCCGCATGGTTCCAGGCGTTCTACCTGACGAGACAGCCTTTCAGGAAGAAAGCCACTGGAATGGACTCCTGGAATATCCACAATATACGCACCCAGCGGTTTGGCGCGAACAGGCAGTTCCCGAAGTTCTACTCTCTGGTCATCATGCAAATATTGCCCGCTGGCGGCGCAAAATGTCTATTAAGCGCACCATGCAGAGCCGCCCAGACCTTTATGAAGGCTTCACACCACAGGATAAACAGGACAAGAAAATACTTGCTGAACTTGCCGCGGAACGCGATCGCTGATTGTGCCGCGGCTTTTCCATTGTATCTGATAAAAAGCTGTTTACATTCACCCCCAGATTCGTTACAATAATAATATATTACTGTATTGGCTTTCAGGAGGAATCCTCATGATTATTACCATCACTCTGAACCCTGCAATGGACCGTACACTCCGTATCGACCACCCTTTACAGGTCAACAAGCTGAACCGTGCGTCCAGCACATCGGTTGAACCCGGCGGCAAGGGCATCAATGTATCGCGTGCAGTCAAGGCACTTGGCGGCAAGAGCGTTGCACTTGGCTTTTGTGCAGGCAGTAACGGACGCGCTATGAAAGATGCCCTCACCTCTATGGACATTCACCATGACTTTGTGGATGTACCCGGCAATACCCGTGTCAATCTTCAGGTCATCGACCAAGACGGCAATCATACCGAAGTGAATGAGCCAGGATTTAAAATTTCTGACAGTGATTTTCTGCGTTTCTTGGAGCGTGTGAAACAGTATCTGGACGATAAGAACATCTTTGTGATTTCTGGTTCTGTCCCGCCTTTCTTCCCCATGACAAACTTTGCAAAGCTCATTAAGACCATCAAAAAGGCTGGCTGCCGTTTAATCGTAGACGAAGCAGATGAACTCTTGGAAGAAGCACTCAAGTTTGAGCCAGATTTTGTAAAGCCCAACATCTTTGAGCTTGCACGTACAGTTGGTGATGAGCCTACCACTGACCCTGATGTACTTGTCCATAGCGCACGCAAGCTGCTGGATAAGGGTGCACAAGCTGTCTGTGTTTCCATGTCTCAGGAGGGTGCTTTGTTTGTATCTAAGCATGAACCAGAAGTGCTCTATGTCAACTGTAATCCAAAGATCTATGATGAAGGTGCAGTTGGTACAGGTGACGCAATGGTTGGTGCGATTGCAAATGCAATGGATAAGAAATTAAGCTTTGTGGAAATGGCAAAGTTTACCGTGGCAACAGGTCGTGCCTGCGCGCGTCTGACAGGTACTGAAATGGCAACACTCAAAAAGGTGTATGAGGTATACGAAAGCCTGCTCGTTTATACTGTCTGATTTTTGCCTACATAAATATCCCTTGGTTTCGGTTTTCTACTGGAATCAAGGGATATTTTTATGAAAAGAACCTTCATAGAAATCTGTATTCCACACTGCCTCAAATTCTTCTTTTGAAATGCAGCAAGCTGCAAATTCTTCCCCAAATATCCCTTGATTGAATTCATCTGCGGTTGGAATCTCTGTCACCTCTATCACATCCCTATAAAAATCCTCTATATGTTTTTCTGTTCTATCTGCAAAGATTTCAATTGCTTTTGTGATATATCGCCCATCTGTCAAATCTACTTCATAGAACATGACTTTCGGCTCATCCTTCCAGTTATGCTTCCAAAACACCTTCATAAATTCTACCTGTTCCATCTGTGTGCTTTCCTCGCTTTCTATTTTATATATTTCATGGTAGCATACACCAAAACAAGATGTACACATGCGTGCTTAGTCGAGTGATTGAAAATTTCAGACTCTGATGTTAAAATTAGGGTGTATCTGAAAACCTATCCATTCGTATCTCATTGACTCAATCCATTTACCTTATCCCAGAACAATTTTTACGTAATATACAGGAGTAAATTTGACACTCCCCACGGCTAAAGCCGGGGGATTCTCGGTTCGCTGACCGCAGCCT
>JAHHRJ010000040.1 GCA_020025885.1 Butyricicoccus sp.
TTGACCCCCAGTTGAACTGGGGGATTTATCATGCCTATTCGGCGCCATAAAAAAATGGGAACTATACGCTATAATTCCCACTGATCCGTTATAAGATTTTACCGTTCATGAAATCAGCTGTAATCACAAATCACGATTTTACACCGCCGGGTATCAGCTGGAAGTTTGGCTGCAAGGGCCAGTCCACACCTTCTTTTGTAAATACGGGTGTATACGCCTGTGTTTCAAAGTCGAAATAGTAGATCCCTGTATCTTTTCCTGTGGTCTCTACACCGGACGCATCTTCCTTCCACAAGAAACAATAGATCCCCTTTCCATCTTCTGAAAAGCAGCGTTCCTTTGAAATATCTTGCTCTGACTCAAATAAAACTTCCTTCGTCTGTGCATCGATCAGTTTGTTGGAAGAATCATATTTGAGAAAGAGTTTACCATCTCTGGCACACAGTCCAGAAATACGCCCCTTCTCCTGCCGCAGGATCTCGCGTCGATCTGCAAGATCATAGTCATAGGAATAGAGGGTATAGTCTGGATCAGGGCCATCCGTGCGCATGGACTGATATTCTGCCTCATCATCGAACACAGCAGCATAGACACGTTTCTGCACACGGTCAACACAAATCTCTCTTGTTGTCAGGGGCGCGGGTTCTTTCCAATATTGAACCTCTTTTGTTTTGGGATCGAGTTTTCCCAGTACAAGCAAGCCGTCTCTCCTTGCCCCCAAAAAGAATACTGTATTTTCATCTATGGGAATGATATCATTTACAGCAATCAGATCGTCTGTCAGCATGGTATCCGTGTTTGTGGTGAGATCATGTACAAAGATTTGGTCACTTAAGCTCTCCTTTCCAGAGGAAGCGTCCGAAAGCTCCTTGGAATAATAAACACAATTTGTTTGTTCATCATAAACACCCAGAGGATACATTGCTGTATGATGATACTGAAACACCTCTGAAGCCTCTTTGCTTTTCAAATCGACCTTATGAACGATCCCTTCCGCAAGGTAAGAATCTGTCATCGAACTTTCTTCTGTGGTCGTAAAGCTGAGATAACCGTCATATTTTTGTTCGGTTACAGGCTGTGAATGATTATTACAGCCAGGGAGTATAAGAAGTGATAAAATAGTGATTGAGGCAATACTGGTACAAAGAAGTGCGTTATGTTTCATGAAAAGTCCTCCAAAGAATGAGAGGGGATATTGTGTATATCCCCTCTTCAAAAAGTATTGATTTCTACAAAAATTTTTGAGAATGTATACTTGTTAGATTACAAAACATTGAATAAATATAATTATTCTATAAGTTTCCAATTATTGCGTGAATTTTCAAAAGAAAGCGTTTCAGAATAAGGATGTCCGAAATATAGATCACTAGGTCTTTGTGGAGCTCCTTCAAACCATTCTGGGCTATCCCATCTCCAGATATCCAGAATAGAATCTGATTTCTCATTCATAATATCTCTTACACGCATGTTTCTATCAATTGTCTCATGACCATTGGTATCAGATGCCTGTATAGTAACCTGAACTGTTGCACCATAAGGAACACCTGTAGATTTTTTTAAAGCAACATCACCTATCCGCAACTGATTATTTCTTGTTCCAATTCGGTCGCCATAATTACGGGGACCTTTCGGGCTGTCAGGAACAGGATCTGTATTGCAGTCTGGGTATTTATCGCGATCGATTACTGGCCAGTAATCTCCGTAGGTTGTAATTCTACCAGATTGACCCTTCATTGGAGCAGATGCTTTATTATCAGAATCCTCCGTTATCTGTGAAAAGGTAAAATAAGTTCCTACATATTTTCCGCTTGGCAAAGAACCATCCACCTCATATTGATCAAGCGTCGTGTAATAATCACAATCACCGCGTACACGAATCAGATTGCCATGTTGATCATATTGTGCAACTGCACCTTCTTTGGCAACATAAGCCTGTTCATAATAGTACACTGGCAAAGCATCAAACTTCGCAATTGTTTTTTCGTTCTCCTCCTCGATAATCTTCTGTTCCTCTGGAGTTGGAAGTCCTCCAATCTCAGTACCATTCCCCTTTGAAGTGCGAGGGGGTGGTGCTATATGGGTCACCTTATAGTTGCCATCTGCGTCGAATGTAATGCTCGCACCTGGAGTAAAGGTTTTTGGAACATTACTTTCGGGAAAATTGCCCTTATCAACTGCTGATGCGCTCACACATAATAAAGAAGCCAAGATTGATGCAGACATAATAGAAGATATCATTTTAGATGTAACTTTTTTCATGATTTCACATTCCTTTCAATTATATAGAATATAAATACAGTCATGGTAACATTGCAAACTCTTAATACACCTCCTTCTTGTTTTAATTTGACTGCACTTTATTTAGTAATAAACAAATCCCATTACTTTAACTGTTTTGTCTGAATTGTTTCTAACTGCGAAATAATAATATCCACCTTGATTTACCCGGATTGTTCGATTAAAATTTCCATTTGATCCGCTGAGATAATAAAAATTACCATCTGGTGCAATTAAACCAAAATCAATATCAGCATTTTTAGGGGAAAATGTAGCATTTATAGAAACTGTTTCATTTGTTTCCAATGAAAAACCTGTACCACCTTTCTTAACTTTACCTGAAGAAATATCCCAGTCAAACGATGCCGTAGCCCAAGGTAAAATATTTACCGCCTCTATTAGGTCAGATTGTGTACACTCTAATGTAAACATATCTACAACTTTACCTTTTTCTTTCAAATTTAAAGTAGTCTCCTTAGCTGCTACTGGTGTTATACTAACAAAATGGAACATGAATATACACACCAACAACATCATTGCCTTTTTCATCCCTATAATCTCTCCTTTTATTCCAAAGAAATTAACATCTCATATCACCATGCTACTCCATCAAGTTCATCTTCTTCAATATCTTCTGGTAACACAATAGAACTCTTTAAGTCTTGAATCGGAATAGGTTCTTCTGAGGGCTTTTGATTTCTAATCAAATATACCATAATACAAGAAATTACAACCATCAATATAACCATGAGCACTGCACCTATATGAACGATACTCTTTTTAATATGATACTGCTCCTTATATATATCCTGTTGTTTCTCACCTTCCTTTTCTTCTCTCCCATCTTTCTCCAAGGCTTGAACTATACTTTCCTGAACCTCTCCCATAGAAACCAGTTCATCCAGTGGTACATCATACAGCTTACCGAGGGCGATCAGCTTCTCCATAGATGGGATCGACGTTCCCACTTCCCACCGGGATACTGCTTGCCGAGATACATTTAAAGCTTCTGCTAACTCTATTTGAGACAGTCCTTTGCTCTTTCGGAGCGCTACCAGTTTGTCTTTCAGTTCCATTCTTTCACCTCTGATTTTAAGAAAATAACTGTCTTTCGTCAACCACAAACAGTTTACATGTGCGCAATTATCAGTTGCATCCCGTTTTTCCTGCAAATTTTTCATAAAAAATAAAAAAAATCAGTTCACCTGGGAGCACGCCTCAGGTGAACTGACTTTGGATTCAAGCTAAATTATACAAGTTCGATAATTGCCATCTCAGCGCAGTCACCACGACGGGGACCGGTCTTGATGATGCGGGTGTAGCCGCCGTTACGCTCTGCATACTTCGGTGCAATCTCAGAGAACAGCTTTGCAACAACCTCTTCCTTGGTTACAAATGCCATTGCCTGACGACGAGTTGCCAGCGTGTTCTTCTTGCCCAGGGTGATCATCTTCTCACACAGGGGAGCGACTTCCTTTGCGCGAGCAACAGTGGTCTCGATTCTGCCGTTCTCCAGCAGGAAAGTTACCATTGCACGCAGCATTGCCATACGATGTTCGGTCGGACGACCGAGCTTACGATTTGCTGCCATATTCGTATACCTCCAAAATATAGGTCGAAAAGAATAAAAGCGGCAGCGCGGCAAACGCCGCCGCTATCGTGCTAAAATATCACGCGCTCCTGCTCCTTTCGGATACAGTAAGCGTGGGGTTCTGAGGAGCTTACTCCTCAGACCTTGCCAGCGAGAGACCCATAGCCTCCAGCTTGCCGATAACCTCCTCAAGGGACTTGCGTCCGAGGTTTCTCACCTTCATCATGTCCTCCTCAGAGGTGTTGATGAGGTCTTCCACAGTGTTGATGCCAGCGCGCTTGAGACAGTTGAAGGAACGAACGGAGAAGTCCAGTTCTTCAATGGTCATCTCCAAAACCTTATCATGCTGTGCCTCTGCCTTCTCAACAACAGTGGACTTAGAGCCGATCTCTTCTGAGAGATCAACAAACAGATCGAGGTGGTCGCGCAGAACCTTTGCACCAAGCGAAACCGCATCGCGTGCGTTGATGGTACGGTCGGTCCACAGTTCAAGCGTCAGCTTATCGTAGTCGGTCATATTGCCGACACGAGTGTTCTCCACGGTATAGTTTACCTTGTACACCGGAGTGTAGATGGAGTCCACTGGAATCACGCCAATCGCGTTCTGATTGTTCTGCTTGTTACGTTCTGCCGGAACGTATCCACGGCCGGAGGCCAGGGTGATCTCCATAGACAGGCGCGCGTCACTCATCAGGGTTGCGATATGCAGGTCGGGGTTGAGAATCTCTACCTCGCCATCCGAATGGATGTCACCGGCTTTGACCTCACCCTCGCTTGCAGCCTCGATATAGACGGTCTTCGGACCATCACAGTAAAGCTTGGCAATAATGCCCTTTACGTTGAGGACAATCTCAGTTACGTCCTCTTTCACACCCGGAATGGTGGAAAACTCATGTTGCACGCCAGCGATTTTGATGGAGGTCGCGGCAGTACCCGGCAGAGAGGACAACAGGATACGACGCAGGGAGTTACCCAGCGTTGTACCATATCCACGCTCCAGCGGTTCTACGACGAATCTGCCATAGGAGCCGTCTTCTGCCAGCTCCTCGCAATCAATGCGCGGCTTTTCAATTTCGATCATTGTAAGATACCCTCCTTTTCATGCGGCCAATTCACTTGCAAAATAGATGGAAATTTCACGCGCCACGCCAAAAAAGCAGGCGACAGCGCGCGAAAAATGATCCAAAAAACGAGGGTTTGGCTTATTTGGAGTACAACTCGACGATGAGGTGCTCAGAAACTTCGTAGTCGATGTCATCACGCGCAGGCATGGTAACGATCTTACCTTCGAAGGAATCATTTGCCTTCTCAATCCACTTCGGGCAAGCCTTCTTGCCGTTCTCCTCAAGCAGAGTCTTGAACTTGGTTGTCGAGCGAGACTTCTCGCAAACAGCAACAACGTCGCCCGGCTTAACCTGGTAAGACGGGATGTTCACGCGCTTGCCGTTTACAGTGAAGTGTGCATGGCTAACCAACTGGCGAGCCTCACGACGAGTGTTTGCAAAGCCCAGACGATAAACAACGTTGTCCAGACGGCGCTCGAGCTCCTGAATCAGGATCTCACCGGTGATGCCCTGCTTCTTCTCAGCCTTTTCGTAGTACTTACGGAACTGCTTCTCCAGAACACCGTAGATGAACTTAACTTTCTGCTTCTCAGTCAGCTGCAGACCGTACTCAGACTGCTTGCGGCGGGACTGCTTTGGGTTGCGCTTGGTCTCCTTGGAGTAACCAAGAACTGCAGGGGAAATGCCCAGAGTCTTACATCTTTTCAGAATGGGCTGCGTATTCTTTGCCATTATTGGTTTCCTCCTTGATTATACTCTTCTTCTCTTCGGCGGGCGGCAGCCGTTGTGTGGAATCGGGGTAACGTCCTTAATCATGGTTACCTCGAGACCAGTTGCCTGCAACGCACGGATTGCAGCCTCACGGCCAGAACCCGGTCCCTTAACGAAAACTTCAACGGTCTTGAGACCGTGCTCCATAGCAGCCTTAGCAGCAGTCTCGGCTGCGGTCTGTGCTGCGTATGGGGTGGACTTACGAGAACCGCGGAAGCCCATCTCACCTGCGGAAGCCCAGCTCAGAGCGTTGCCGTTCAGGTCAGTGATGGTAACGATTGTATTATTGAAAGAGGAGCGGATATGAGCCGCGCCCTTTTCGATGTTCTTGCGCTCACGGCGCTTGGTGCGCGTCTGAGCACCCTTCTTCTGAACCTTAGCCATTATATGCTCCCCTCCTTACTTCTTCTTGTTCGCAATGGTCTTCTTCGGACCCTTGCGTGTACGCGCATTGGTCTTGGTGCGCTGACCGCGAACCGGTAGACCACGGCGATGACGAACACCACGGTAGCAGCCAATTTCAACCAGGCGCTTGATGTTCAGACCGATTTCACGGCGCAGGTCACCTTCAACAGTGTAGCCGTGCTCGATGCACTCACGCAGCTTTGCTGCTTCTTCCTCGGTCAGATCCTTGACGCGAGTATCCGGATTGATACCGGTCTGCTTCAGAATGTCGTTAGACAGCTTCCGTCCAATGCCGTAGACATAGGTCAGGCCAATCTCTACGCGCTTTTCACGCGGAAGGTCAACACCGGCAATACGTGCCATTTAGATTTACCTCCAAAGTATAGTTCCTGAGGCGTATGTTGCGGAAACCAGTCTAAGGGCCGCCTCCGCCCTTGTAGCGCCATGCGGTGCGCCGCATGTGCTTGTCGGTTCCGTCGTTCGATTTATTGGAGAGCGGCAGCCCTCCTCACAAAGAAGCGCCGGAAAAAAGATCCCGTGGGAACAGCCACACGTACTGCGCGTCTGAGCGTTTTCAGCTAGACTCGCAATCGTTTGCGGCGCGCTCTGATTCCCCAAAAGTCAGGATAGAATCAGCCCTGCTTCTGCTTGTGCTTTGGGTTGATGCAGATGACCATAACGCGGCCCTTGCGGCGAATGATCTTGCACTTTTCACAGATCGGCTTTACAGACGGTCTTACTTTCATGAGAAAAAACCTCCATCAGATTTATATATCGGTGGTGGAAACGGCTCCGCGGTCACTTTGGAGCCTCCGCCCGCCTTTTCATCACAAAGGGCGTTTCTTACTTCGAACGCCAGGTGATGCGGCCGCGGGTCAGGTCGTATGGCGACATCTGCACAGTGACCTTGTCGCCAGGGAGAATGCGGATAAAGTTCATGCGGAGCTTACCCGAGATATGTGCCAGGATCTTGTGCCCATTTGGCAGTTCAACCTGGAACATTGCATTGGGCAGCGCCTCTATGACGGTACCTTCCAGCTCAATTACGTCGTCTTTAGCCATGTTTCGCTTACCTTCCTTGGTCAGTGTTTTGGTTCTCGTCTGCCCAGATGGACAGAGCCTTCCGGATATCGCTGTTGGTCAGTCTGCCCGTTTCGAGCAGCTTGTCGCGGGTGCGCGCGTCGCAGTGCGCCCGAAATGCCGTGTGCCGGCGCTTTTTGCGCTTGGGCTTTTCGGCGCGGCGCGTTCTGCCGTTTGCAAGCCAGAGATAATTGTCATCCTCGCGCAATACAAGGAGAATTTCATCTCGGTCACGCCCAGCCAGCGAAACCACCAGATCAGATACATGGGAACACATCATCACAGTACCTCTCCGTCGATGCTCGTCAAAATTTCAGGCGCACCGTCGGTAATCGCAACTGTGTTTTCATAATGCGCAGACAGCTTGCCGTCCTTGGTCTTAACGGTCCAACCGTCAGACAGGACACGCACATCGTATACGCCGACATTGACCATCGGTTCGATTGCGAGGGTCATGCCTTTTTGCAGGCGTGCACCATGCCCCGGTTTGCCATAGTTTGGCACCTCAGGAGATTCATGGAGTCTGGAGCCAACACCGTGCCCCACAAAGGAACGCACAATAGAAAAACCGTTGGCTTCCACATAAGCCTGCACCGCGGCCGAAATATCGGAAACGCGGCAGCCCTCTCGGGCAAACTTGATGCCCTCATAGAAGCTCTGCCGGGTTACCTCGATCAGCCGCTTCGCCTCATCTGAGACTTCGCCGCAGGCAACTGTGCAAGCACAGTCCCCATGGAAGCCGCCGATGTAGGCGCCGACGTCGATCTTTACGATATCGCCGGAGCGGATCACCCGCTTTTTGGAAGGGATACCGTGAATGACCTCATCATTGATCGATACACAGGCGCTTGCCGGAAAGCCGCCGTAGCCGAGGAAGGAGGGCTTTGCCCCAGCCTCCTCGATTGTGCGGCGGACGATCTGGTCAATCTCGTCCGTGGTAACCCCGGGAGCAACAGCGTCATGTCCTGCTTTCCGCGCCAAGGCGGTAATGCGGCAGGCAAGTCGCATACGCTCCAGTTGTTCATTCGTTTTGATTGGGATCATATGATTACAGACCCAGTGCCTCACAGGCCAGTGTCTTGGTCTGCTCAATTCCCTGTTCGCCATCAATGCTCTTGAGCTTACCCTGCGCGCCGTAGTACTCCTTGAGCGGCTCGGTCTGCGCATGGTAGGTTTCAAGGCGCTGACGTACAACTTCTAACTTATCGTCTGCACGAATCTGCAATGCGTCACCGCAGGCATCGCACACACCCTCAGTCTTTGGCGGGTTTGCAACGATATGATAGGTCGCACCACACTTGGTGCAGGTGCGACGACCGGTCATACGGCCTTCAATCACACTGTCCTCAACCTCGAGAGAGAGCGCACAGTCGATCTGTGCGATCTTATCAAGTGCCTCAGCCTGTGGGATGGTACGTGGAAAACCGTCCAGGATAAATCCCTTCTGACAGTCTGGCTGTGCAATGCGTTCCTTGAGCAGGTTGATCACGAGCGCATCAGAAACCAGCTTACCAGCGTCCATAAACGCTTTTGCCTGCAAGCCAAGCTCCGTACCATTGCGGATCGCCTCACGCAGGATATTACCTGTGGAGACGGAAGGAACGCCCATCTTTTCGATGAGATAAGATGCCAGCGTACCCTTACCGGCGCCTGGAGCGCCTAAAAGAATCAAATTCACAGAAAATGCCTCCTAAATTACTCCAAGAAGCCCTTATGGTGACGCATCATCATCTGTGCTTCCAGTTGCTTTACGGTTTCCAGTGCAACACCGACAACGATGATGATCGAAGTACCGCCCAGTGCAACATTGCGCAGGTTGGAGTTAAACGCGCCAATGATCAGCGGAACCAGTGCAACAACACACAAGAAAATCGCGCCGACAAAGACAACCTTGCCCAGTGCTTTCATGATAAAGTCCGAGGTTGGCTTGCCCGGACGGAAGCCCGGAATATAGCCGCCGTTCTTCTTCAGGTTGTTCGCAATTTCAATTGGGTTAAACTGAATCGACGCATAGAAATAAGAAAAACCGAAGATCATGAGCGCATACAGCGCGATATAGAACGGAGAAGTTTGCTGGAACAGATTCATGAGAGAAGCGCCTACAGTGCCAGCTTCCGGATGCCAGAACATCTGGATGGTTGCCGGCAGAGACAGGATCGAGGATGCAAAGATGATTGGCATAACACCAGTTGCGTTTACCTTGATCGGCAGATGGGTGGACTGACCACCGTACATCTTACGACCAACGACGCGCTTTGCATACTGGATTGGGATACGACGCTCTGCATTGGACATATAGACGATAAATACAACCATTCCCAAACCGACAACGATCATGAGAATGCCGGTAATCGGGGATGTCTTAAACAGCTGCATGATTGCATTGGCCAAATGTGGCCCACGGGAAATAATACCCGCAAAAAGGATGATCGAGATACCGTTTCCGATACCGTTCTGCGTGATATGCTCACCCATCCACATGATCAGCGCAGTACCTGCGGTAAACGCCATAATGATGACGACTGCAGCCCAAGCGCCGGTTTCGGTCAAGAGACCCCAGCTCTTCAGGAGCATATAGTAAGAGAAGCCCTGAACCAGACCCAGCACAACAGCAAGATAGCGTGTCCAGCTGGCGATCTTCTTCTGACCTTCCTCGCCGCCGTCCTTTACCATGCGCTCAAGCGCAGGAATTGCAACGGTCAGCAACTGCAGGATAATGGATGCGTTGATATATGGGGTAATACCCATTGCGAAAATTGTCGCATTGGACAAGCCGCCGCCGGTGAAGACGTCCATGAAGCCCAGAAGAGAGCCTCCCGCCGCCTGCTGCGAAAACACCTGAGCGAGCTGCGCAAAATCAACAAACGGTACCGTAATAGAAGAGCCAAGGCGGAAAATGAAGACAATGAACAGTGTGTACAGAATCTTCTTTCTGAGTTCAGCGACCCGCCAAGCGTTCTTTAAGGTCTCGAGCACCTTAGATCACCTCGGCCTTTCCGCCAGCCTTCTCGATCTTTTCCTTTGCAGAAGCAGAGAATGCCGCAGCCTTTACGGTCAAGTTCTTGGTCAGCTCACCGTTGCCAAGGATCTTAACTCCGTCAAGCGCCTTGGAGATGATGCCGGTCTCGAGCAGAAGCTCGGTGGTAACTTCGGTGCCGTTCTCAAAGCGCTCCAGTGCAGAAACGTTTACTGGTGCATAAGTGGTGCCGAAGATGTTGTTGAAGCCGCGCTTTGGCAGACGGCGAGCCAGAGGCATCTGGCCACCCTCAAAGCCCGGGCGAACGCCGCCGCCGGAGCGAGCCCACTGACCCTTATGACCGCGGCCAGCAGTCTTGCCGTTACCGGAACCAGCGCCACGACCCTTGCGGTATGCCTTCTTGGTGGAACCCAGAGCGGGCTGTAAGTCCTGAAGCTTCATGTCGTTACGCCTCCTCTACGATTTCGAGCAAGTAACTGATCTGAGCCAGCTTGCCGCGGGTTGCAGCGTTGTCTGGCTGAACAGTTACATCATTGATTTTCTTAAGACCCAGAGCGTGAGCGGTCGCGATATGCTGCTGCTTGCGGCCAGCCAGGCTCTTTACCAGGGTAATCTGAATGTTTGCCATGTCTATTACCCCTCCTATTACAGTTCGTTAACGTCTTTACCGCGAACTGCTGCAACTTCAGCAGCGTTACGCAGGCTCTTGAGGCCCTCGATGGTCGCGGTTACAACGTTCTGCGGATTGTTAGAACGCAGGCACTTTGTACGGATATCCTTGATGCCTGCTGCCTCGACAACGGCACGAACCGCGCCGCCAGCGATTACACCGGTACCAGGTGCAGCGGGCTTCATCAGCACGCGACCAGCACCGAACTCACCGATTACCTCGTGTGGGATACTTGTGCCCTTAAGAGAAATCTTGATGAGATTCTTCTTTGCATCCTCAATGCCCTTGCGGATTGCGTCGGGTACTTCGGAGGCCTTGCCCAGACCGAAGCCAACGGTGCCCTTACCGTCGCCTACGACTACCAGAGCCGCAAACTTGAAGATACGACCGCCCTTAACAGTCTTGGATACGCGATTGAGAGCAACGACGGTTTCCTTGAACTCGTCCTCTCTCTTCTCGTTACGATCAAACTTAGCCATGTTTTACCTCCTCCCGACTTAAAACTGAAGGCCGCCCTCGCGAGCGCCCTCTGCGAGTTCCTTCACGCGTCCGTGGTACAGATAGCCACCGCGGTCAAATACGACATTCTCGATGCCCTTTGCCTTGCAGCGCTCTGCAACCAGCAGACCAACCTTCTTAGCAGCGTCCTTGTTGCCGCCGTACTCGGTGAAGTCCTTCTCGATCGTCGAAGCGGAGACGAGGGTCACGCCGGCTACGTCGTCGATCACCTGTGCATAGATGTTCTTTGCGCTTCTGTAAACGTCAAGACGCGGGCACTGAGCTGTGCCGGAGATCTTGCCGCGTACTCTCTTGTGGCGCTTCAGGCGCGCCTTGTTAGAATCCTTCTTAGAAACCATTTAAGCACACTCTCCTTTCTTACTTCTTCTTGCCGCCGGTCTTGCCTTCCTTGCGGCGGATATATTCGTCAACGTACTTGATACCCTTGCCCTTGTACGGCTCCGGCGGACGCTTTTCACGAATCTCTGCTGCAAACTGGCCAACCTTCTGCTTGTCAGGACCGGAAATAATAATCTTGTTTGGGTTCGGTACCTCGATGGAGATACCCGGGATCTCGCTCATAACAACCTGATGAGAGAAACCGAGGTTCATAACTAGGTCATTGCCCTGCTTTGCAACACGGTAACCAACGCCGTTTACGTCGAGCTCCTTCTTGAAGCCTTCGGTAACGCCAACAACCATATTGTTGATGAGGGAACGAGTCAGACCATGCAGTGCACGGTTCTGCTTCTCGTCGTTCGGGCGAGTAACGATGATCTCGTTGTTCTCAACAGCGATCTGCATATTCGGATGCAGCTCGCGGGTCAGGGTTTCCTTTGCGCCCTTAACCGTAAGCACATTGCCGTCCAGGGTGACTGTAACACCAGCGGGGATGGCGATAGGCATTCTACCAATTCTTGACATTGTGAATTACCTCCTTACCATACGAACGCCAGGACTTCGCCACCAACATTCAGCTCACGAGCCTTCTTGTCGGTCATGACGCCCTTAGACGTAGAAATGATGGCAACACCCAGGCCACGAAGAACCTTAGGCAGCTCCTGTGTGCCAGCGTATACACGCAGGCCGGGCTTAGATACACGCTTGATGCCGGTGATTGCCTTCTGGCGGTTTGCACCGTACTTCAGGGTGATGCGGATAACGCCCTGGTTGCCGTTGTCAACGAGCTGGAAAGACTTAATGTAGCCCTCGTCGAGCAGAATCTGCGCGATGGACTTCTTCATTTTGGACGCTGGTACGTCAACTGTTTCGTGACGAGCAGCGGCCGCGTTGCGGATGCGGGTCAGCATATCCGCAATCGGATCAGTGATCTGCATTTCTTTTGCTCCTTTCAGAAGTTTGGCGGTACTTCGTGTGGGATCGCCCACGGGTTGCCGCCCACTTTTCTTACTAACGCTGCCGTGACCCTTTCACAGCAGGTGCTGGGGAAAAATATAAAAATCGATGGTCTGTGTAACAAACCAGACCATCGACAATTATAACATAAGAACAGCCCGTCCACAATAGAAAAAATGCCGATTTTTCGCGCAAAAATTCCCCTCAGACGGGTAAAATGTTATAACGGCAGGTCGGCCGTTTTTCTCGCTCCAAAGACCGCGCCGGAAACAGTCCGGTTGACGGCCAGCGGGCGGGCGACAGAGGATTCTGCCGCGCCCCGATCAAGATCGGTGGCTCATCCGATGCGCAGTACACATCTGGAGTTATTATATCAAACTCTCGGGGCAATTGGCAAGTACTTTTTATAACTTTTCCAAAAAAATTATTCAAAAATCCAGCCGCTTCCCCGCTCTCTTTTGGGCGTGCCGCACAATACAACAAGGGTGACTCCGGGCGGCACATGTGCCGCCCCAAAGTCACCCTTGCCATATTAGAGGCTATCTGAAAAGTCGAAATTCTGGTTTTTTCTACAACGAGTGGCATCTGCTGCGTTTTTTGCCTTGCATCTACGCACTCACTGCGAAAAATTTGTCAATTTCTTTGTTTTCAGATACGCCCTAGAAAATGACTTTACTCAAACTTTTTATTCAGGCGTACTTCTTCCAGTGATTTGATCAAATCTTCCAGATTCATTCCAACCTGTGCATTGATCGTTGCCACTACTGCACCCTCAACGATTGGGCAATCCACCATTTTCACATTGCTTTCCGGATAGGCTTCCAAAACCATTTCCGTTGTCATCACGGCACTGCCCATATCCATCAGCACAACAACGCCATCTTCTGCATAGACCGCATCAATCGCCTCATAGATTTTTTGGAAGCTCGTTCCGAATGTGCCTTCATCCGTTCCGCCCGCTGCTGCAACCTTTGCTTCTCCAGCCATCAGTCTGGTATATTCCACAATGCTTTCTGCAAGGTTCTTGCTGTGCGAAACGATTACAACACCAACCATACCTGCATCCTCCTAAAACTTTTCTGCCGCTGTCTGGATCATAAACAAGAAAGATGTTGCACCGGGGTCTTGATGCCCAATGCCTCTTTCACCCACATAGCTTGCACGACCCTTGGTCGCAATCAACTCCTTCGTGTGCGCTACGCCAGCCGCAGCCGCCTCTGCACCCGCTCCCAAAGCTGTCTTTTCATCGTGCTCTGCTTCCCAAGTGGTTTTCATTGCCTCCATTGCAGGCACCATTGCATCCAGCATGGTCTTTTCTCCTGTGGTCGAGCGTCCTCTCTCACCCACACCCTGAATACCAATATGAAATGCATCTAGGAATTCATCGAATGTCATTTCATTCTTTCCAGCAAGCTGCATTCCCATCTTCATAAACAGCGTACCATACAATGGACCAGACGAGCCACCCACCGTAGAAACGAGGGTCATGCCTGTGGTTTTCAAAATGGTTCCAATATCCTTGTCTGCCAGCGTTTCAAGCTTGACCTTTACCGCCTCAAAGCCCTTGCACATATTGATGCCGTGGTCATTATCCCCAATTGGTCGATCCAGCTCAGTCAGGAAATCTCTTTCTGCAATAATCTTATCACTGATTTCGTTGAGCATTGCAATCAGTTTGGTCTGGTTTATTGGCATATTTATCTCCTATCTCTCTGTACTTATTCCTTGTATGCTGGTGTATCCGCTTCTGCATCCAACAGCTCTTTCATCTCGTCATCCAAACGGAGCAGTGAAATCGAGAATCCAGCCATTTCGATCGAGGTCATATAGTTGCCGACCAGCGTCTTATGTACCTTGACGCCCTTCTCTGCCAGAATATCCGAAACACGGTTGTTAACAATAAACAGCTCCATGAGTGGTGTTGCACCTGAGCCGTTTACCAGCACAGCAACTTCATGTCCAGTGTAATCGATATCGGCAAGAATCCGTTCCATCAGCATGTCCACAACTTCATCGGCGGGGCGCAGTGCTTCTCTCTGCGTGCCCGGCTCGCCATGAATCCCAATGCCAACTTCCATTTCATCTTCTGCCAGCTCAAAGCCCGGCTTGCCAGATGCTGGAACGGTACACGGATAGATTGCCATACCCATGGTGCGTACATTATCCACGACCTTCTGTGCAACTGCCTGTACTGCATCCAAATCTGCGCCCGTCTCAGCCTTCGCACCAGCAATCTTGTGTACAAATACCGTACCTGCTACACCGCGGCGACCAACGGTATATAAGCTGTCCTTTACTGCAACATCATCGTTTACAATGACTTTCTTGACCGGAATACCGTCCATTTCTGCCATCTCGCCAGCCATCTCAAAGTTCATCACATCGCCTGTATAATTCTTAATGACCATCAAAACGCCTGCATCTGTGGAAACCGCCTTGATGCCTTCATAAATCGGTTCCGGAGAGGGTGACGTAAATACCGCACCTGCAACTGCCGCATCCAGCATCCCCGTTCCCACATAGCCGCCATGTGTGGGTTCATGTCCGCTGCCGCCGCCGCTAATGAGTGCAACCTTGCCCTGCTTCTTCTGCGTACGAACGACTACATTGTATCCATCCAGCTTTCTAAGATACTGCGGATATGCCTTGACCATACCCAGAATCATCTGATCTTCTACCAGTGCAACATCATTGATTATTTTTTTCATATGTAAGTCCTCCTGCATGAGAAATATAACATCAAGTTATTGACACACAACGTTTCTTGTTGCAACGATATCCACACCCGTTCCTAGGATATCCGACACAATGGCCTGTCCAATGCATACCGGTGCGGCAACTTCCACGCTTTGCAATATCCGCACGCAGTCAAAAATCTTATCCTTTGGAATATCTGCCGCCGTCTTGACCGAAACCACTGGCAAACGTCCGCCGATCACCTTTACGGTGCTTGTCACAATACGGGTCGGGTTGGTCATCTCTTTTCTGGCGTGATTCTCACCGATCTTGCAAGTATTTCCGGTGATTGAAACGATCTCGTCTCCATTCATTTCCAATGTAATTGCACAACCAAGTGGGCAGCCAATACAGGTCAAATTCACTGTTTTCATATTATACGCCCTCCAGCTTCACACACAGCGCATCCGCATCTGAATGCTCTAAGATTGCCTGACACTTGAGCTGCACGGTTTCCATCTCGCCCGGTGCCATGATCCTTCGTTTCCGGCTGTAAAGCAAGGTATCTCCAGCATAAACTGCAATTTTTTTATCCTGATATACCCCATCTACACGAAAGCGGAGCGTAACCGTTCCGTCTGGGTCAAGCGCATTCGGGCGAACCGAGGACGGCACGGTATAGCGCACGCCATCCATCCCCTGCACCGCCATGGTCTTGCCCGCAACCTCTCTAACACCATGAATATATCCCGCCGCATGGCGTCCTGCATTTGCCGCCTCTTCGGAAACATAATCCACCAGATCATGCACATGCAGTACATTGCCTGCCGCAAATACCCCCGGAATGCTTGTCTCCAAACTTTCATTGACTGCTGGTCCATTGGTCACAGGGTTCAGATGCACACCTGCACCGCGACTGAGTTCATTTTCCGGAATCAAACCGCAAGATAACAGCAGGGTATCACATGCATAGTATTCTTCTGTGCCCTGTACTGGCTTTCCATTCTTGGCTCTGGCAAGTGTAATGCCTTCAACACGCTTCTTGCCGTGGATCTCTACGACGGTATGGCTAAGTTTTAATGGAATCCCGAAATCATCCAAGCACTGTACGATATTTCGCTTCAAACCGCCTGAATATGGCATAAGCTCCGCAACGACCTGTACTTGTGCGCCTTCCAACGTCATGCGCCGCGCCATAATGAGTCCAATATCACCCGAACCCAGGATCGCGACCTTTCGACCGGGCAGATAGCCTTCCATGTTCACGAGCCGCTGCGCCGTACCTGCTGTATAAATACCTGCCGGACGGGAGCCTGGGATATTGAGCGCACCTCTGGGACGTTCACGACATCCCATCGCCAGCAAAACAGCAGTTGGATGGAGTTGGAATAAGCCGTCCTCACGATTCATTGCAGTCACGGTTTTGTCCGATGCCAGATCGAGCACCATTGTGTTCAGCTTATAGTCGATCTCGCGTGCTTTCACCTGCTCAATAAATCGCGCCGCATACTCTGGACCTGTGAGCTCTTCCTTAAATGTATGCAGACCAAAACCATTGTGAATACACTGATTCAAAATACCTCCCAACTCATTGTCGCGCTCTAAAATAAGGATTTTGTGAACGCCTGCATCTCTTGCGGCTGTTGCGGCTGACAATCCTGCCGGACCGCCGCCAATGATAACAAGATCGTACTCTTTCATAACAGCCTCCTTACAGCGCGTCCTTATTGATGCCAACAATGAGTTTAGAGTCCTTTCCTGCCTTGGTGATCTCTTCCATCCGAACGCCGAGTTCTCTTGAAAGAATCTCCATGACCTTGGGACTGCAAAAACCACCTTGACAGCGTCCCATGCCCGCTCGGGTACGGCGCTTGATGCCGTCAATGCTTCTTGCACCCGGTACCCGATGGATTGCGTCAATCATTTCACCTTCCGTCACCGTTTCACAGCGGCAAACAACCGTACCATAAGCAGGATTCTGTTTGATAAGGGCACTCCGCTCCTCCAGCGGCAATGTTTTTGGATCAAGGATACCTTTGCGTGTACCATCAAATTGAGGGTTATCCTCTAAATGCAAAATTCCATTTACGATTTCTGCCACCATCACACCGATCGCAGGCGCACTGGACAGACCCGGAGATTCGATCGCCGCACAGTCTACGAAGCCGGGCTTGACCTCTCCAATAAAGAATTCATGCCGCGCTTCATGTGCACGCAGTCCGGCAAAGCTTGTAATGGTCTGGCGTAGTGGCAAATTCTTGACGGCTATGCCTGATTTCTGCCGTACTTCATCGAGTCCCATCTGCGTGGTTGCTGTATTATCTTTGTCCTCAATATCGATCGCAGTTGGACCTACAATAATATTGCCATGCACAGTCGGCGCAACCAGTACACCCTTGCCCAGTTTCCCCGGAAGCTGGAAAATGGTATTTTTCACAAATCCGCCTGTTGCTCTGTCTAACAGGAAATAATCTCCGCGTCGCGGCGTGATCTTCATCTTATCCTCTGTAATCATGTTGTGAATCTGATCGGCATATACGCCCGCCGCATTGACCACAGCTTTTGTTTCCAGATCTCCTTGCACAGTCGAGACTTTCCAGCCGCCTTGTATAGGGGTAACACCAGTGACTTCACTGTCAAACTGGAACTTCACGCCATTTCTTGCGGCATTCTCTGCCAAAGCAAAGGTCAACCCAAAGGGACAGATAATACCGCCTGTTGGTGCATAGAGTGCCGCAACTGCCTCGTCTGAGATATTCGGTTCCATCTGCCGAAGTTCATCTCGCTCGATGATACGCAATCCCTGCACACCATTTGCTTTGCCGTTTTCATAAAGCTGTATCAGATTGGGGCGATCTTCTTCGCGCATCATAATAACAAGGGAACCGTTGACCTTAAAATGGATATCCAAGTCTTTTGCAAGCTGCGGCATCATCTGGCTTCCCTGTACATTGAGCTTTGCCATCAGACTACCGTGCTTTGCATCATATCCTGCATGAACGATGGCAGAATTGGCTTTTGATGTTCCACAACAAACATCTTCCTCTCGTTCTACCACCAAAATATTCGCCTTTTTACGCGATAGCTCTCGCGCAATGGCACAGCCAGAAACACCTGCACCAATGATAATCACATCATACACGAACAACACACCTTTCCAAAATGGGGAGAATCCTCCATTTGAGACAGCGAGGGAGCAACCTCTCATCTCGGTTTGTCTTGCCGTTTGGCTTCACGCAAAATTACGTCTGACCCATTGAGGCGATGGAACTATGCCATCGTCTCAGCTCTCTTTTAGAGTATATTTGCGTGCTCGCTGTCTGATTCAATCAGCATATGCTCTGCCTTATTCTTCTTTTGCCCAGTTATAGGAACATTTCACAGCCTTATTCCAGCCACAAATACGTTTTTCTCTTTCTTCTGCCCCAATATCAGGCTCAAAGGTACGGTCGATCATCCAGTTTGCAATGACATCTTCCTTGCTCTTCCAATAGCCAACTGCCAAGCCTGCGAGATATGCCGCACCCATTGCAGTCGTCTCTACACAGCGCGGACGATGCACAGGTGCATCAATAATATCCGCCTGTGTCTGCATCAGATAGTTGTTTTCCGAAGCACCACCATCGACCTTGAGTGCTGCGAGCTTAATGCCCGAGTCTGCCTTCATTGCCTGAAGCACATCATTGGTTTGATAACACAGACTATCCAGCGTCGCGCGAATAATATGATACTTATTCACACCACGGGTCAGTCCCACGATCGTGCCTCTTGCATATTGATCCCAATGCGGTGCACCCAGACCAGTAAACGCAGGCACAACATAGCATCCATTCGTATCCTTTACTTTTCTCGCCATATACTCAGAGTCTGGCGAAGAATCAATGAGCTTCAGCTCATCACGCAGCCACTGGATCGCTGCACCTGCTACAAAGATGGAACCTTCCAGCGCATACTCTACCTTGCCGTCTAAGCCCCAAGCAATGGTCGTCAGCAGTCCATTTTTGCTGAAAACGGGCTTTTCGCCGGTATTCATCAGCATAAAGCAGCCTGTGCCATAGGTATTCTTTGCTTCACCTGGCTTAAAACAGGTCTGTCCGAACAGTGCCGCATGCTGGTCACCAGCCGCACCAGAAATCGGGATCGATGCGCCAAAATACTGTGCCAAAGTATCCCCATAAACGCCGCTGCTGGGCTTCACCTCTGGGAGCATAGACTTTGGAATATTCAGCTCTGAAAGGATCTCGTCATCCCATTCCAGCGTATTGATATTAAAGAGCATCGTGCGGGATGCGTTGGAGTAATCAGTCGCATGTACCTTGCCGCCTGTGAGCTTCCAAATCAGCCAGCTGTCCACGTTGCCAAACAGCAGCTCGCCCTTTTCCGCCTTTTCACGTGCACCGGGTACATTTTCCAGCATCCAGCGAATCTTGGTGCCCGAGAAATATGCATCAATCACAAGCCCCGTCTTCTCTCGGATCTTATCCGTCCACCCCTTTTCCTTCAAAGAGTCACAGTATTCACTGGTACGGCGGCACTGCCAAACAATAGCGTGATAAATCGGCTCACCGGTATTTTTATCCCAAACGATCGTGGTCTCGCGCTGATTTGTAATACCAATTGCAGCAATATCCCCTGCGGTTGCATTGATGTTTGCCATTGCCTGCTGTGCAACCTCGAGCTGCGTGGACCAGATCTCATTGGCATCATGCTCTACCCAACCCGGCTTTGGGAAATATTGTGTAAACTCTTTCTGTGCAACAGAACACACATCACAAGTTTCATTAAAAAGAATACAGCGGTTAGAAGTTGTGCCTGCGTCTAATGCCATAATATACTTTGCCATTTCAAATTCCTCCTGCTTTCAAGTAAAAGTTAAATTTGATCTCTTTTCGTGCAAAAATACAGCCTGTGCACATGCGGTGGCTCGCTGTATCTGCCTCATGGAATGTGATAATATTTGGCGCTTGATTTGACTGCGGGAACCCGTTTCTGTTTCTGTCAAGAAAACTCCTTTCCTGTGATATTCTGCCTTTTTGAACTATCTATATAGTACTACCAATCTATGATAATTTCAATCATTTTCATACAATATACACAATTTTTTGTGTCACCTCGCCAATTGCAGATATTCTGCACAAATCGCATAAAAATTCCTCCAAATATACTCTATGTATAAAGGAAGAGGGCTTTCATCCATTCTAGGGGTTGTCTGAAAAATAAAAGTTGCACAAACAGCAGAGATATGCGAATA
>JAHHRJ010000041.1 GCA_020025885.1 Butyricicoccus sp.
AGGCTACGGTCAGCGAACTGAGAATCCCCTGTCTTTAGACATGGGGAGTGTCAAATTGTTGGTAAGAAGTATGGATCAAAATAAAAAATAGCACAAATGCCCTATGCATGGAATTTGGCATAGGGCGTCTTTTGTGTTTTGGGGAGATAGGCATTATCCAAGGGTGACATCAAGCACCATCATCAGCACGAAGCCGAGAGAAAGCCCAATGGTACCGATATTGCTCTTGGTATTGGAAGCGGCTTCTGGAATCAGTTCTTCTGCAACGACATACATCATGGCGCCAGCGGCAAAGGATAGAAAATAGGGAAGCAATGGGGTCATCCAAGCGGAGAGCAGAATGGTTAGAAAACCGGCGATCGGCTCTACGATACCAGAGAGTGTGCCATAGATAAACGCTTTGGTGCGACTCATATTGCGTTCACTGCGCAGTGGCAGAGAAATGATTGCGCCCTCTGGAAAGTTTTGAATGGCAATGCCAATCGAAAGCGCGAATGCACCCGCCATCGTGAGAGGTGTATTCTGCGCAAGCACGCCAGCAAATACGACACCAACTGCCATGCCTTCTGGAATGTTATGGATGGTAACTGCAAGCACAAGCATTGTGGTTTTGTGGAATGCAGACAGTGCATTGGTTGGTGCTTCACTCTCTGCATAGACCTGCGGTACCATGCGATCAATGAGCAGCAAAAAACCAATACCAGCGAGGAAACCCACAACGGCAGGGACAAAGCAGAGTTTGCCCATGTCGGCGGATTGTTCGATGGACGGAATGATCAGCGACCAGATGGACGCTGCGATCATAACGCCAGATGCAAACCCGAGCAGACCTTTTTGCAGGCGCTCAGGCAGCATACCGCGCAAGAAGAATACACAGGCGGCACCAAGGGTCGTGCCAATGAATGGGATCATAAGACCGAGTAAGGTTTCCATAAGTACAAAGACTCCTTTCCATGGGTGGGAATGTGTTTGGTAAGACAGCGCAGATTTCGCCCTGCCTCAAATGTTATCCTAGACTAACTTTTGAGATTTGTCAATGCGGAAATCTGCTTGTAGTATGGTATGTGTATCTCGCTAAATATGTTCAAAGCCTTAAAAATGATGCAAAACCCCTGAAACCAATTTAGTTTCAGGGGTTTTGTGGTATATTTTGTGAAGATACGGAATGTATCCACTTATTTGTGCAGACAGAATGCGTGTATTTTTTTTCAGATGCACGCGTACAATAAAGTCATGCACGGTCTGCGATCGGTACATAAGGAACGTGTTTGGAGAGTGCCTTGTATGCAGGACGAATGATACGACCGCCGCAGGCGATTTCCTCCATACGATGTGCCACCCAGCCAACAATGCGGGCTGTGGCAAAGAGTGGTGTAAACATTTCTTGCGGAATGCCCAGCATACGGTACACCAGACCAGAATACAGATCCACGTTGGCACACATGACCTTGGTATCTGCACCGCGTGCTTCGGCAAAGGCGGCAGGCGTTAGTTTTTCGACCATCTCGATGAGGTTGAATTCGTCGCTATATCCCTTTTTCTCGGCAAGCGGACGTGCGGCAGCTTTGAGGGCAACGGCACGCGGATCACTCAGGGTATAGATGGCGTGTCCCATCCCGTAGATCAGACCAGAGTGGTCGCCAGCTTCTTTATGTAAAATCCGAAGCAGATACTGGTATACTTCGTCTACATCGCTCCAGTTGGACACGTTTTCCTTAATATCCTCAAACATCTGCACGACTTTGAGGTTCGCACCACCATGTCTGGGTCCTTTGAGCGAACCAACCGCGGCGGCAATTGCAGAATAGGTATCTGTGCCAGAGGAAGAGGTCACGCGCGTTGCAAAAGCAGAGTTGTTACCGCCGCCATGCTCTGCGTGCAAGATCAAGCAACGGTCAAGCAGCTTGGCTTCTTCATCGGTGAACAATCCATCAGGACGGATGAGACGCAGAATATTTTCGGCGGTGGATCGGGTCGGGTCGGGTACATGCAGATACATAGATTCATTTTCAAAATATCGGCGGCGTGCCTGATAGGCATGGGAAATAATAACCGGATATTTTGCCATCAGTCCGATACCTTGGCGTAGAATATTTTCGGTGGAAATATCGTCGGGATTGGAATCATAAGAATAAAGCGCAAGCGTCGCACTTGCTAGTTTATTCATGATATCGCGGCTGGGGGCGCGCATAATCATATCTTCGGTAAAGTTATCGGGCAGGGCACGTGCTTCTCCGATCATCCGGCTAAAGCGTTCCAGCTGTGTTTGGTTTGGCAGACTGCCAGAGAGCAGGAGATATCCCACTTCCTCAAAGCCAAAACGGTTTTCGCTTTCAAAGGCATACAGCAGATCATAGATATCAATACCGCGATAGGTCAGATGACCCTCGATCGGTTCGCGCTCGCCCTCGTTGAGCAGATAGCCATGGACATTGCCAAGACGTGTGATGCCAGCCAGCACACCGGTTCCGTCGGCATTTCGCAGACCACGCTTGACACTATACTTGGTGAAGGCTTCTTTTTTGATCTCATGTAGGGGGCGAAGCTGTGCGCAGATGGTTGAGATCATCTCGGGTTCCATATTTTTCATCTGGTTGACCATGGCAAGAACTCCTTTTCGGGGAAAAGATATTTGAAATAATATTACGCTTATCTTGCAAAAATGTCAATCTGCTAAAAGTAAAAAAACATAAAGTTAGGAGGTAGAAAAATGAGAAAAATGCTGGTGATTGGTCTGATGCTCACGGTTGTGATCTATGTACTACCTGTATTTTGCGGATATCTGGATGCGGAAAAGCTGGACTTTGTTCCGCAGGAAAACCATATAGAACATGCAGAAATGTCAGAGGAACAGAGCACGGAAGAAGAGCAGCAGATCAAGGCGAGTGGGCGCATCACGGTGCAGGTCAATGGGGAGGCGCGGGAGATGCCACTCGAGGACTATGTAGTGAGCGTTGTCTCGGGAGAAATTTCACCTGACTTTCCAGAAGAAGCAATCAAGGCGCAGGCAGTCGCGGCGCGTACCTATGCACTGTATAAGCAACAGGCTGGGCGGCCAGCACAGCATAAAGATGCAGACGTTTGTAACGATCCAGCGCATTGTGCGGCGTATGTAGACCTCAAAACTGAAGCGGCGGCGCGCTGGGGAGAGACTGCAAATGTAGACGCGGAAACCATTCGCCGTGCGGTTAAGGAGACAGCTGGCATGGTGCTGACTTATGAGGATAAACCCATTGTAGCTGTGTTCAGTGCGGCAGCAGGCGAGAAAAGCGAACGCGCGGAGGATGTATGGGGCAGTGAGATTCCGTATTTACAGTGCGTAGACAGCCCTGGTGGGGATGCCTGTCCAAAATATCATGCGACAGTCACGCTGTCTGCGGATGAGATCCGGAAGCGGGCAGCAAAGAGTATTCCCTCTGCGGATCTTTCCGGAAAGCCGTCCGATTGGTTCAAGGCATCCAAACGGAGCGAAGCAGGCGGCGTTATCTCACTGAAATTTGGTGGCGTTCAGGTACAGGGAACGGCATTGCGCACACTTTTGGGGCTGAATTCTACCAACTTTACCGTGAACGTAGATGGTGATGAGCTCACCTTTATCACGACGGGGTATGGGCATGGTGTAGGGCTAAGCCAGTGGGGCGCAAAATATGCGGCAGAACAGGGACAGACTTGGCAGGAAATTTTGGCACATTATTATCCCGGAACAAAAATCACACAGATCGCGGTATAAATGGAAGCGTGCATGGCGATACTACCATCGGAGGTGTTCAGAGCTATGCATAAACAAGGAACAGGATATACCGGACAGAGTAAATCAGATCGTGGATTTTATATCATTTTAGCAATTTGTTTGACTGTTATCGTAATTTCAAGCTATATTTTGTTTGCGGCACCAGGCAAGCATGAAAAGCAGATCGATGAGACATTGTATCTGCCATCTGGAACCAATACGATACAAACGCCAGTGGCTGTGCCGAACATTGATATTCCAGCAGAGCCAGTAGAACCAACCGTACAGCCAGAGCCAGTCAAAGAGCCAGAGAAAAAACCCGAGCCGCCCCAAAAACCAGAACCGACCAAAAAGCAGACAGCAGCAGAAGCCCCTGCACCAATTTGGATTAAGCCAGTGGATGGTACGGTTTTGAAGTCGTTCTCAGGGGATAACCTTGTAAAGGATGAAACGATGGGGGATTGGCGTGTGCACACTGGAACAGACTATGCGGCAGATTCTGGTACACGTGTGTATGCAGTATCAGACGGAACGGTAGAGCGTGCGGCTGTGGACCCCTTGTATGGCGGCGTTGTTGTGTTACAGCTTAAGGACGGAAAACAGGCTGTGTATCAGTGCCTCGCAGAAAAAATGAAGGTTAAAACAGGAGACACGGTGCGCGCTGGTGACGTGATCGGCACAGTAGGCACGATCGGTCATGCGGAAGCTGCACAAAAAAGCCATTTGCATATGGAGCTGTACAAAGGCGGCAAAGCGATCGACCCAGAAAGTGTATTTGGCAAGGCAAAAACAAGCGCAGAACAAAAACCGGCTGTGGATGCGAGTGTCCCCCAATCGAAAATCGACGTGGAAGAATGAATCACCAAAATAAAAGACCGAATCTTGTGAGATTCGGTCTTGAGGCTGTCAAAGAACTTTGACAGCCTTTTCAGGGGAACCCAGTCCCCCTAGATACAGAGCCAGTTCCAGTAGAAACTGGCTCTGATACCCCCGGTTTCGCGCACGTTTGCGCGGGTCGCGGGCAAAATCCAAGGCGCATGTCATTGGATTTTGAAAATTTTAAGTCGCTTCACTCCGAGGCAAAACAGTCAAAAGACTTTTTCGACAAGCTGAGACCGAATCTTACTGAGATTCGGTCTTTTTGTGCTTAGGGGCTATCTGAAAAGTCTGCACAGCTGGTTTATTTCAACAAAATAGCAATAGAAGCAAGATAAACAAAGGCAAGGAAAGAGGAAGCCAACTTGTCATAGCGGGTAGCAACACGCCTGAATTGTTTTAATTTCAGGAAAAAGCACTCAACCAAATGGCGCTCCTTGTAGAGCACCCAGTCACAACACCAGGGGTTGCGTGTATTGGATTTTGGAGGAATGGCATAGTCTCCATCCTGCTGCTGAATATAGTCCAGAATTTCGTTGGTTCCATAAGCTTTATCAGCCAGGATTGTACTGTCCGAAATATCAAGATGGGACAGTATATCCACAGCAACAGTTGCATCATGGATGTTTCCACTGGTTAGCTGAAAATAAATTGGGTTGCCTAAGCCATCCACTTTATACTGAATATTATTTCTCCCTTTCTCGATTTGTTCGCAATCGAAATGTAATAGGCTGATCCAATGGTATCATACGGATATCTGCAATTGGTCTTCGATTGATAATCATTTGAAGCTCATAAAATCTGATATACTGTTCTATTTTTTCTACTATTTTTGCAGTTCTTCTGCGTAAATGATATTTTTTCAAAAGCTGCCGCATACTTTTCCGGATATACTTTTTCTGTTCAAAGAAAGTCATTTGAATATACATTTCTTTAAATAAAATATCTATTTCATCCGTATCATGCCAATAATCCTCTATATCCATACGGCTTCCGTTGCTTTCTCCATCCTTTATAATATCTGGAAATTCAGCATCTATCTGGTTTTTATCATTTAGATAGTGTATCCAATACTGTACATCTTGTAAAAATCGCTGCTTATTCGACTGATATTTCCACTCTAAAAATCGTCGTTTACTATCCCAAAACTCCAGCAAAAACCGACTTTCTTCCTGAATTCCCAGATCTCGTTTACAGAGAATTACAGCGATATCCAGTGCAGAATAAGAAAGCTGTCCCATCAGCGGTCACCCTTTTTCGCATTACAGGTTCTGCATAAAATTTGCAAATTTTTTGGTACACTCTTTCCGCCCTGATTTCTGGGTTTGATATGATCGACTTGGAAATATACTCGCGAAGCACTCTCTGCACCACAATGGGCGCAACAATAGATTCCGTTTGCTGTCTTTGCTCGGGCAAAAGCCTGCTCCCGCAGTTGCTTTTCATAGTCTGGATTGATTTCTCTAATCTTAAAAAGCGATAAATCTTCCAGTTCCCGTGTACTGTAACGCACATTGTCCTCTTCTTCATAAATTTCCGGGTCAGATAGCTTGGAAATTTCAATATCCAACTGACGAATAAAATATAGTTTTCTGCCAAAGAAGAGTTTGAGTAAGTTGCCGTCCCCTTGCTCCCACAAATCCTCTACATATTCTTTGCGTTTGCGCGGCCCCAAATCCATATCCCAAATATCCTGGGCGATCTTTGCGACATTCAGCCGACTGCGATCAATATCATCAAATGTATAGAACGGCGGCACAGCATCGTACTGTGCATAATACTTTAATAGATTCTCAATGTCTTGCTTTGCATAGGGTGGAATCATCTCTCCACCGAAAAAAGTATCTTGACACTGTTGTTCCATCTGACTAAGTATATTATCCGATGGATATTCCTCATCTTGAACGTCAAAACTACGGAACAATTCTGGTAATTCCGCCAGCATAGCTTGATATGCTTTTGCAGTGCTGTCATAAACCATAACCTGACAGGAAATATCTATACCATTTTCTTCAAGATAAGTAAACGCATACATACCAATTGGAATACGCTGTGCAAATGGTACTTTTTCAAGCGCTGTTGTATCAATTGTCTGGTCCAGAATAGAGGCAAATTCTTCGATTTTGGAAATTGCGATCATGCGCAGTTCTCTTTGTATCCGCTCATTTTCATCGTCGCTAAACTCATTTTCTCCACTGAACAGGCTTTCTGGATTAACCCATGCAATGTGCTCCTCCCAATCATCGACAAACGAAACAATATAAGCAGTATCTGTTCCTCCAGCCGCCTGTCCACGCAGCGCACGACCGACCATCTGTGTCATCAGAATGGTAGATATGGTAGGACGTGCTAAAAACACCGTCTTTGTCTTTGGTAAATCCACACCTTCTGTCAGGATATTGACATTGATGAGCACATCCAAATCTCCTCGGCGATACGCTTCCAGATTGCGCTGATTCTCTTCCCGACTGATACCAACCCCAGTAACGCCATCTCGTACCGCTGACACAATATAGGCAGACCGAACGCCCCGTTGCTCGAACAGCTTATTGAGAGCAATTGCATGATCAATATTTACCACAAATACAATCGTCTGTCCATACTCTTTCTGTTTTTTCTTGTATGTATCAACAATCAGCTTATTTCGCACTGCACTTTTTGCAATCTGCTGTGCAATATCATCTGGCAGTGTATCTAGGTGTCGGATGCTTTCCCAAGCAGAAAGTCCCAAAGATTCGCCATAATGTGCCTCGGTGTAATAACTTTCAAAAATTGGCTTGGAAAGAATTTGACGGTTAATGAGGTCTTTCAGTCCAATCTGATAGGTAATACCAAGCTGTCCACGCTTTACCTTTCCGTCCCTTACACCATCTTGAAATATTTTTGCGAGCAATCCCTGTTCAGCTTGCGCTGTGCGAAATGGAGTTGCCGTTAGGCCAATCAGTTTGACATTGGGAACATATTTGTGCACATAAGCAATCACCCTGCGATAGGTTTTTGCTGTTGCATGATGTGCTTCATCAATGACTAGATAAATTTCATCCTGATGTTTCAGCCATGTATCCAAATACTGCAAATTTCGTCCAATACTGTCTTTGCTCACAATTAGCAAATCATCCTCTGATGCAATATCAACTGCTCGATCATGCTCTGCTGCACCCGAAACAATCCGATACTGGAATGAAGAGATGTGAGGTACAGTCTCTGCATAGGCATATTGCTGAAATGACTGGGCTGCTTGTTCTAAAAGCATCTGACGATGCGCAATCCACAAAATCTTTTTCTTTTCATCAATCGCATTTTTGAGCAGCCACAAAGCAGCTGTATAGGTCTTTCCCCCACCAGTAGGCAGTACAATCAGCGTACTGTAACTCTTTTCCTGATCTATCAAACTCAGGTTGTGCATTGCGATACGCTGATGCTCATACGACGCACGCGCATTTGTACCCTTTTTAGGCAAAATTTCTCCACTGGATTTTGTCTGTATACGTTTTCCCATATTCTCTAACCCTATTATTATAAAATATATTTCATACTGCTATATATTTGACATTCTCCCTCGTTATGTAAATGGATCGCTCCATTCCTACGAATTAAAATTCAATAACCAGTATCTATATTTTTCTTCATATTATACACCCCTTCATGCTTCTTGGCTCAATATGGCAGAAATTGAAATCGGAATTTTATCCAGACAATGCCTGTCTCAATCCATTGTCACCTTTGAAGAAATGGTTTGTCAGGTTGCAGCTTAGCAGCTTCAGCGAAATATATCTGCATCTACTGTTGTTTGGAGATCTGGCACGAAGGACGCCAGATGCAAACTCAAAAAACTATAGGCAACACCGCACAATGTCATCTGCAGCGCTTTGCGAAAATTTCGCGCCATAAATTTGTTGTGAATCCTTGAAATCCACCAAGGATTCCTGCGGATTCACACCTTTTTCTAACGAGAAATTTTTCCGAAAATCGCTCTTGCTGAATTATGCAGTATTGCCTATACCCAATTATATGCTAGTTTACGTCTGGTAAATCCAGTTTTTTCAAATCGACATCGATGGGACCGCATCCAGCACACTTGGAACAGTCGTGCATGCAAGCCATCGGGTCGTTCGGGTCTTCCTCACGGCACAGGGAAAGCACCGTGTCATCTCCCTGCTTTTCGCCAACCAGAAATTTTGCAGCAGCTTCTTCCGCCGAACCTGTTACACCAGGCACGAGAAGCACGCCAAGCATTTCCAGTGCATTTCGAGAAGCAATCCCCAGCTCGTCGCAAATTAAGACATCGATCGCATATTGACCAATAAAACCGAGCAGACGAATATGCCCATCACCTGGACAAGTCACAAGCTCTTTGCCAGTTGGTTCACCGTTTTCCGCAGTCACGATGAGAAATTCCTGACAGGAACCGAGTGCCTTTGCAACCGAACCTGCCTCATAAGCAATTGCAATTTTCATGGAAGCGTTCCTTTCTGTATTACAACAGGGCTTCGAGTATAGAAGTTGCACCCTTCAGAGATTCGGGTAGTTTTGCGTCCTCAATCTGTCCAGCATCAACAGCCTCAGCAAGCTGAGGATCGATCGGCAGCTTTGCCAAAACCGGAATATCATACTGTGCGGCAACATCTTCTATATGGCTCTTACCAAAGATCTCAATGTGCTTGCCGCAATCTGGACATGCAACATAGCTGTAATTTTCAATAATGCCGAGCACAGGGATTTCCATCATCTGCGCCATCTTTACAGCCTTGCCCACGATCATGGATACCAGATCCTGTGGGGAGGTCATAACAATGATGCCATCAACTGGCAGGGACTGGAATACGGTCAGCGGTACATCGCCAGTGCCCGGAGGCATATCCACAAACATGAAGTCTACATCCTGCCAGATGACATCTGCCCAGAACTGCTTGACGGTCTCTGCAATAATAGGACCGCGGTAGATGACCGGATCATCTGCATTCGGAAGCAGGAAGTTTACGGATACCATATCGATACCAGTTGTGGAAGTCTTTGGATAAATACCATCCTCACAGCCTTCGAGCTGACCGGAAAGACCGAATGTCTTTGGAATGGAAGGTCCGGTGATATCTGCGTCCAAAATTGCGCTGTGATAGCCACGGCGTGTCATGGAAACGGCAAGCATGGAGGTGACAAGAGACTTGCCAACGCCGCCCTTACCAGAAACAACGCCAATTACCTTGCGAACTGTGGAGAGCTTATTTGGTGCAACCTGCAAGTTCTTTGGCTGACCGCAATTTGAAGAACAGGATTCGCAGTTGTGCGAACAACCCATAAAAAAACAACTCCTAACAATTGATTGAATTAAAAGATACAACCCTATTATACTGCAAATGATTGTGCTTCGCAATGTGAAAATAGCGTAAATCATAGAAAATAGTATAGGATATCTCTGTTTTTTGAAAAATTTTGATAAAAACAGCACTTAAATTGCATAATTTCTGTGCAATTCAATATTTATGTATAATTACAGAATGGAAGGAGAAAGTTTTTTTGAAAATTACAAAGCATAAGAGAAAGAGGGAACTATTATGAAAAAAGTCCGTCTAAATAAACAAATAAAGATACACAAGAAAAGCTTGTGGGAAGGAGTACGAAATGAAAAAAGGATTACTCGCATGTATTGCCCTGATGCTGGCAGGTTTATTAGCAGCTTGCGGTGGGGGCAAGGATGCGCCGCAGACAGCAGATTTGAACGCGTTCTATGAGAGCTTGGCACAGACTTATGAGTGGGATGATGGATACATGATGGAGATTGAGGAAGATATGCTCGATTCCTATTATCCGGGTCTGAAAGACATCCCGAAGAAACAATTCATTGCACGTACACCAATGATAAGTGCTGTTGTGAGTGAAATGGTTTTTGTGGAAACAGAAAATGCGGAAGATGCGGATAAGGTCGTTGAAATTTTGAAAACCCGTGTGAAAGATCAGGCTGAGGGTGGCGCATGGTATCCGGAGTCTATGGAAGCTTGGAGCCGTGCAGAAGTTGTACAGCAGGGCAACTTTGTAGCACTCATCGCATCGTCTGCGGATCAAGACGCAATCAAGGCAGAGTTTGATAAGCTGTTTGAAAACAAGTAAAGTAATTTGAGATGTTAAGACAAGAGCCGTAGCTGCGTGCTGCGGCTCTTCATGTATCATAAGAGCCATGGGAAGGGGGGATATATGGTGGTATTTAGCAGTTTGACCTTTTTATTTGCCTATTTACCCATCACCTTACTGCTGTATTTTATCACGCCGTTAAAAGGGCGTAATCTGGTGCTGCTGATTGTCAGCATGTTGTTTTATGGGTGGGGAGAGCCGGTATATATTGGCATTATGGTGCTTTCCACGCTGATCGATTATATCCATGGTTTATTGGTGGAAAAATATCGGGCAGATGACCGAAAAGCACGCTGGTTTGTCGCACAATCGGTGATTTTTAATCTATTGCTGCTGGGATTTTTTAAATATTGGGACTTTCTTGCAGCAAATCTATCCATGCTCCCTGGCGTTTCGATTCCGCAGCTGCACATTCCGCTCCCAATCGGTATTTCTTTCTTTACCTTTCAGACGATGAGCTATACCATTGACGTATATCGGCAGGATGCGCCAGCACAGCGAAATATTTTAACATTCGGCACATTTGTTACCATGTTTCCACAGCTGATTGCAGGTCCCATCGTCAAATATAAAATAGTCGCAGAGAACTTGGATCATCGCAAGCATACGGTGGAGAACTTTGCGTTGGGTGCGCAGCGTTTTACCGTGGGACTTGCAAAGAAAGTGCTGCTTGCCAATGCCATTGGACGCTTATGGGAGCAATCTTTAGCAGCACAGGGCGCAGGCACCCTCACCGTATTTGGCGGCTGGCTGGGACTTTTGGCATTTGGTTTCCAGATTTACTTTGATTTCTCAGGCTATTCCGATATGGCGATCGGACTGGGACAGATCTTTGGGTTCCGATTCAATGAAAACTTTGATTATCCTTATCTGTCGGCATCTGTCTCGGAATTTTGGAGACGGTGGCATATGTCACTGACTTCATGGTTCCGTGAGTACCTGTATATCCCGTTGGGCGGCAACCGCGGAGGCACCGCAAAAACACTGCGCAATATCCTGATTGTATGGTTTTGTACGGGGTTTTGGCATGGTGCAAGCTGGAACTTTGTGCTTTGGGGCTTATATTTTGCGGCATGGCTGATTTTGGAAAAATATGTGCTGCATGACTTCTTAGGGCATACGCCGCGATGGATGCGGCGTATTTATACCTTGCTTGCGGTGTTTGTAGGGTGGGGCATTTTTGCGATCGAAGACATCAAAAAATGTGGTCAGTATCTTGCAGTATGCTTTGGACAGAGTGCTGTTTGGAGTGCTGCAGATGGATACACCCTGCGCAGTTACGGGGTGATTTTGCTGGTGCTGATTGTTGCATCTACGACGGTAGGCAAGCAGACGTGGGAAAGACTGCCAGAGCGTGCGCGGCAGATTGTAACCCCTGTACTCATGTTAGCAGGTCTGTTTTTGTGCACAGCATATCTCGTAGACAGCAGTTATAACCCATTTTTGTATTTTCGATTCTAAAAGGGGGCTTTGTTATGACAAAGGCATATAGCCGATTCCTTACAATCCTATTTTGCTTGTTTTTGGGCGGCTTGCTTGTTTGGCATATCATTTTGCCAGATGCAAAGCACTCAGAAGTGGAAAACCGCACCCTAGCGCAATTTCCAAAGTTTTCTTGGAATGCACTGGTGGAAGGCAGTTATGCAAAAGATGTGGAAGCATATTTTGCTGATCAGTTTCCCATGCGTGACGCTTGGATAGGTGTGAAAGCACGTGCGGAACAGGCAATTGGAAAGCAGGAATTTAATGATGTGTATTTGTGCGGGGATCGTCTGGTTTCTGCGGTTCCAATACCAGATCTGGCACTTGTAGAGCGCAATCTCGCCAGTGTACAGAAACTAGCTGGGCGTGTACCTGTCATGGTCGGTCTGATTCCCTCGGCGGCAGATATCTGGCAGGAAAAATTGCCAAGCGGTGCGCCAAGCTGGAACCAGCAGATCTTGATGGATCAGGCAGAGGCATTCGGACTTAAAATGGTGGACTTCCGCGCAGTTTTACAGCGACACAGACAAGAACCTATATTTTATCGTACAGATCACCACTGGACAACGCTGGGCGCGTATTATGGCTATGCGGCTGTCATGCGTGCACTGGGGGGAGAGCCTTTGCGGATGGATATGTTTACACCGGAAACAGTGAGCAAAACATTCTACGGCACGTTATATTCGCAGTCTGGTGTGCATTGGCTAAAACCAGATGCAATCGAATTTTGGGTGCCGGAAGATGGACTCACTGTCACTTCTTGGCGTACAGGAAAACCACAGCCATCTATGCTCTATGATCGCTTATATTTGGACAAGAAAGATAAGTATTCTGCATTTTTAGGTGGAAATCAGCCGATTTGTGTGATTGAAAATGAAAATGGGGAAAAGCAGGAGAAACTTTTGTTGGTGCGCGATTCGTATTCTGATGCACTTGCACCGTTTTTGGCACAGCACTATAAAGAGGTGCATTTGCTGGATCTGCGATATTATCGCGGTTCTGTTGCAGCGTATGCAGAGACACAAGGAATCGATCAGGTTCTGGTTATATACAGTGTTCCAAATTTTATCACCGATCGAAATTTGGTGCTGGTAGGGAGATAAAGGGTCTTGTATCCATCTATTTTGGGCATAATAAATGCGCACGATGAAACGTTTCATCGTGCGCATTTTCTATTTGGATCGATCCGCAGGTTTACAGATGAGGGCAAACAAACAGCCGAATACGATGGCAGCGGCAATGCCGCCAGCAGCGCCCGTTACACCACCTGTAAAAGCACCTAAAAGTCCTTTTTCCGCAACACCTGTTGCCGCGCCGTTGGCAAGTGCATAGCCAAAGCCAAGCAGTGGGACCGTTGCGCCTGCGCCGCCCCATGTTACAAGCGGCTCATAGATACCAAGTCCGGTCAAAATCACGCCAAGCACGACATATCCGGCAAGGATACGTGCAGGGGTCAGTTTGGTTTTATCGATCAGGATTTGCGATAGGGCGCAGATCGTACCGCCCAATAAAAATGCGTGCAGATATTGCATCAGTTATACTCCTTCCAAGACGACCGCATGGCAGATGCCGGCAATGCCCTGCCCCTGTTGTACAGAAGTCGGGCTCATCAGAGCACCCGTTCCGGCGAAGATCACGCGCTTGAGCGTACCTTGTTCCATATGGGTCAGGATATCGCCGCAGAGTACCGCCGCAGAACAGCCGCATCCAGAACCGCCTGCGTGCACATCTTGCGCGACACCATAGAGCAGAACACCACAGTCGTCATAACTTTCCCCAAGGTCGATCCCATCCCGCTGGAACAACTCTTTCAGGAGATTGCTGCCAACACGGGCAAGGTCACCCGTCAGGATACGGTCATAATCGGCGGGCGTGGTATGGGTATCTTGGAACAAGTGGGACAGGGTATCATACGCGGCAGGTGCCATTGCAGCACCCATATTATTGGCATCTGTGACATCGAGATCCACCATCTGTCCGAATGTAACATGTGTTACGCGGATATGCGATGGTTGGGTGCGCAAGAGCACAGCGCCAGCCGCGGTAGCCGTCCACTGTGCGGTGGGGGTACGCTGTCCGCCGTAGGCGAGTGGAAAGCGGTATTGCCGCTCGGCGGCACAGTAGTGGGAAGATGCCGCAGCACATAGATTGCGAGCGACACCGCCGTCTACAAAGCAGGAGCCAACCGCCAAGCCTTCTGCCATGGTGGAACATGCACCATACAGCCCGACAAACGGTATATTTGTGGTCACAGAGGCGATAGAAGAACCGATACATTGGTTGAGCAGATCACCGGCAAGCAGTAGGTCAAGATCAGAAAGCTGCAAGCCGGATTTTTTGGTTGCTGTGTCGATCGCCATACGCTGCATGTGTGCTTCTGCCAGTTCCCAAGTCTTTTCACCAAAATGCGTGTCGCTGGAAACTACGTCAAACGTTCCATGCAGAGGACCTTCGCCTTCCTTTTGACCAACAACTGCTGCGTGAGAGCAAAGATATACAGGGTGATTCAGTGAGATTGTGCGCTGTCCCAGTCGTTTTGCCATAAAAATCCCCTCCTATGTGCAGTAGTATGGCATGGAAATTGGTGATTTATGCAAATGGAAACGAATGTTGTGTTTGTGATTATGCGCAGGGATACCTAATAAAATAGGTACATAGGGATATAGGCTTAATCGATGCAGAGAAAAAAAGGAAATGACCGAACACAGGGCAATGCATATTTGTGCAAAATGATTGATTTGGGGCGGAAAGATATATCTGTATCGTGAAAAAATAAAGGGAGGGGTGCTATGGAGGTAAAAATATCCGCCTAAAATTCAAAGTTTTAGTGAGAAAATAAAGCATTTTTAGAAAGAAAATAGGGAAAAATGAGAGAAAATACATAATTTATTCACAATTTTTGTTGAAATTATACAAATAAAAAATGCAAATGAATGGATAAAAAGTGCAAATTATTTAATTGCAAGTTCTGGTAAAATAAAACTCGTAGTTCAGGTGTTTCCTGCGATGCTTCCCATGGGGAGACACTGATAAATTACGAGGAGAGAGGAGAAAGGAATCGCGTATCACAAAAGTCTGCGTAGAAAGGGGAAAGTAACATGCCAGACATTGTACTTACAAGAATTGACAACCGTTTGATCCACGGTCAGGTCGCAACCCAGTGGTGCGGCGTAGTAGGAGCAAACCTCCTGCTGGTGGCAAACGACTCTGTCGCAACTGATGAATTCCGTCAGGGACTCATGAACATGGCGGCTCCGGCTTATGCCCAGACCCGCTTCTTCACAATCGAGAAAACCATCAACATCATCCATAAGGCTTCTGCAAGCCAGCACATTGCGATTATCTGCGAAAATCCGCAGGATGTTCTCAAGCTCGTAGAGGGCGGCGTACCGATTAAGAAACTCAACATTGGCAATATGCATATGGCAGATGGGAAGCGCCAGGTTGCAACTTCCGTAGCAGTTGACGATAATGATGTTGCAGCATTCAAGAAATTGCAGGAGCTTGGTGTAGAACTGGAAATCAAGCGTGTTCCGGATACACCGGCTGAGAGTATTGATAAGCTATTCAAGTAATTTTTTCGTTTGAACAGATTTTTTGGATGTGAATTATCTGGAAAGGAGCAAAAATGGGACAGATTACAATTATCCAGGCCTTGCTGGTTTTTGTCGTTGCATTTATCATGGGCATCGACCAGTTCAGCTTCTTGGAGTCTCTGTATCAGCCAATCGTAACATGTCCGCTCATCGGTGCCATCCTTGGCAACTTTGAACTGGGTATCGTTGTCGGTGGTGCATATCAGCTTATTCAGATTGGTAGTATGCCGATCGGCGGCGCACAGCCTCCGAATGCAATCCTCGGCGGTATCATGGCAACCGTATTCGCAGTATCGCTCAACATGGAGCCTACGGCAGATGGTGTCGGTGCTGCAATGGGTCTTGCAATTCCTTTTGCAGTATTTGGTCAGTATGCAGTTACCCTGACCTTTACCATCATGTCTGGTATGATGGCTAAGGCTGACAAATGTGCAGAAAATGCAGATGTCAAGGGTATCCGCAACATCAACTTCACAGAAATGGCGATCCTAGGCACCCTGTTCGGTCTGCTGGCTGTTGGCGGTCTGTACGGCGGCACTCTGCTGGGTGAGACCCTCAAGAACCTGTCTTATAGCTGGTCTTGGGTAATGGCTGGTCTGGATGCAGCTGGCGGCGCGATGAAGTTCGTTGGTTTCGCAATCCTGATGAAGGTCATGATGTCTAATGAGATGTGGGGATTCCTGCTCGCAGGCTTTGCAATGGCTCTGCTTTGCAGTGCAAATAAGAGCACCGCTGGCGCAACTCTGGTTCTGTGTGCATTCGTAGGTATCGCGATTTCAATCTATGACTTCACAATCCACACCAAAATCAAGGCAAATGCTGGTGCAGCCATGAGTATGGGCAATATGGGAGGCGACGAAGATGGCATATAATATTCCTGACAAGTACCAAGATCTGACGCCAGCCCCACAGCTGGACAAGAAGACCTTGAACAAGATGGTTTGGATGTCTTGCTTCCTTCAGGCTTCGTTTAACTACGAAAGAATGCAGGCTTGTGGCTGGCTGTGGTCTATGCTGCCTGGTTTGCAGAAGATCCATACCAACAAGGAAGACCTTAAGGCTTCTATGGCACATAATCTGGATTTTCTCAATACCCACCCATTCCTCGTAACTTTCGTTATGGGTATTGTACTCTCCTTGGAGCAGAATAAGGTCGATACACAAACCATCCGCTCTGTACGTATTTCCGCTGCTGGCCCTCTGGGCGGCATCGGTGACGCGCTGTTCTGGCTGACCCTCGTTCCGATTACCGCAGGTCTGACTGCGAATATCGCAATGGAAGGCAACATCCTCGGCGCCGTCCTATTCTTACTGATTTTTAACGTATGTCAGTTTGTAATTCGTTGGTGGCTGATGCACTGGTCTTACGGACTGGGTACAAAGGCTGTTACCATGCTGACTTCCAATGCAAAGGAATTCACCCGTGCTGCGAGCATCTTGGGCGTATTCGTTGTTGGCGGTCTGATTGCAAACTACGGCAACACTACACTGCGTATTATTGTTGGCAACCCTGCAATCAATATCCAGGGGTTGCTCGACGGTATTCTGCCGAAGCTGCTTCCGCTGCTCATTACACTCGGTATCTACATGCTCATTAAGAAGGGCTGGACACCGGTGAAGTGCATTATGCTGATCCTCATTGTTGGTATCGGCGGCTGTGCATTTGGTATCTGGAGCGGCGACTCTAAGGCGATGGACGAAAACGGCAATAGCATTCTTGGCGGCTACAACCCGCTGGTTCAGTGGTATGAGTACCCAGCTCCACCTGCTCCGGAAAAGACTGGTCAGCAGGCATGGGATGCACTTGGCAAGGTTGTAGTTGACCTGCAAGATCAGGGTGCTACCGTAACCATGCCAAAATAATCGAATGTTCCGCTATGTGAAAGCATAGCAGATCGGTCAAACGAGGGGGGAATGACAAATTGTGCATTTCCCCCATGTTTTAACCAGAGAAATTGGGTGTTTCTGTGAGTGTATTAACTGCATCTATTATCTTTGTCGCCTTTCTCAGTTATGTTGGATTCCAGATGGCGAAAAACTTTGAGCTTAGAAACTTGAATCTGAGCCTGCAAAAGCAGGACTATGAGACCGTCGAGCAGCTCTGCACCATGCCAATGGTACGGAAACTCTTGGGGCAGTATGTCAGTGACCTCTATCAGCTTCGCGGTTATTATATGGGGCAAAATACTGAAAAATTTGAACAGCATTTGCACAAAATGCTGGAAACCACTTATCCAAATGTCGATGACAAAAAGAGCTTTTTGGAGCAATATTATCATACATTTCTGCTCAAAGAGCAGAGGAGATATGCGGACTGGATGCTCGAAGGCATCCGCGCACTGGGTGACCCACTATTTACCCAGTACAATAAGCAAGCCTACTGCGTTATGCTGGATAAGCGTAACGATCTGATAGATGAAATGATTGATACGATCAATTCAAAAAAGTATTATGGATTTCCGCTGGGCGTGATACTGTTTATGATCGGAAAACAGTATGAAGACCTGCAAGATGATAAAAATGCGGAAATCTACTATCAAAATGCGAAAGTGTGTTTCCATCCAAGCGCGATTTATGTTCCAGTCATTGAGAAAAAGCTGGAGCGTTTGGCGCCGCAGGCGGAGGCTGCACCTGCCTGAATTCTAACGAATACAGGCAAATATAAATATCATTATAGACAGGAGAATGAAACATGATCGGATTGGTAGTAACAGGACATGCAAACTTTGCCTCGGGACTTACAAGCTCAGTGAATTTGATCGCTGGCGAACAGGAGGCTTATCGTTATATAGATTTCCTTCCGACTTACAGTCTGGAGGACTTGGCACGTGAGCTGACAAAGGCATTTGATGACCTCAAGGATTGCGAAGGCATTCTGGTATTCTCAGACCTTATGGGCGGCACACCGTTTAAGACCGCAGTTGAAGTTGGCTTCCCGCGTGGCAATGTCAATGTTCTGGCTGGTACCAGCCTGCCAATGCTGCTGGAAATTGTAATGTCTCGTAAGTTCATTGAGGATCTCGAGGATCTCACCCAGACTGCAATGGAAGTTGGTACAGAAGGTGTTGCCCGCTATACATTCCAGAAGGTTGAGACAATTGAGCCAGAGGACGGTATCTAAGGCAACACCGCACAATGTCATCTGCGGCGCTTTACGAAAATTTTGCGCCATAAATTCGTTGTGAATCCTTGAAATCCACCAAGGATTCCTGCGGATTCACGCCTTTTTCTGACGAGAAATTTTTCCGAAAATCGCTCTTGCTGAATTATGCGGTATTATCCTAAGTTTAGGATCCAATTATAAAAGATGCCTCTCCAAGATGCCGCGTGAGGTATCTTGGGGAAGATGCACTGAGCTGAAAGGAGCAGAAAACAATGAAAACAATTTTTGGCGTTAGTGAAGAGAAGATGAAGGAAACTTCCTCTGTCTTTACTCTGACAGAGATCTATCAGCAGCCTGCAACTTGGGAGAAGACCTGTGCACAGATTGCAGCGCACAAGGACGAGATCAAGAAGTTTATGGATCAGGTTCTGACCAGTGAGGATTTTGATGTAATTCTCACTGGTGCAGGCACCAGTGAGTTTGTGGGCAATGCACTGTTCCCACATCTGACTCGCCTGTTTCACCACAAGGTAAAGTCCTATGGTACAACCGATCTGGTTGCAACTCCAGAAGCATACCTGTCCCGCACAAAGCCAACTCTGCTGGTAAGCTTTGGTCGCTCTGGCAACTCTCCAGAGTCTGTTGGTGCAATTGACGTTGCTGAGGCAGTATGTGACAACGTTTACCATCTGTTTGTAACCTGCAACAAGGACGGCGCACTGTCCAAGCGTGCAGATACCACGGATAACTGCTATGCAATTAACCTGACAGATGAGACCCACGACCAGAGCTTTGCAATGACTTCGAGCTTCTCGAACATGTATTTGGCAACTTATCTGTGTTTCCATCTGGACGAGCTGGAGCAGGTAACTGCACAGGTCAAGGAGATCGGCGCAGCTGGTCAGAAGTTCCTTGATGGCAAGTTCGACGCAGCACAGAAGATTGTAGACGGCTTCCAGTTCGACCGCATCGTTTACCTCGGCAGCAATACCCTCAAGGGTACTGCACAGGAGTCTGCACTCAAGATGCTGGAGCTGACTGCTGGTCAGGTTGTTACCATGTATGATACCCCTCTGGGCTTCCGTCATGGTCCGAAGTCCATCGTAGATGACAAGACTCTGACTGTTGTATATCTGAGCGATGACGCATACACCAGACAGTACGAAGTCGATCTCATCAAGGAGATGAGCAGTCAGCGCAAGGCAAACCAGATCGTTGCAGTCATGTCCGAAGCAGACGATGCTGTATCTGCACTCGTTGACCATACCGTTGTATTTGATCTTGACAGTGCACATGAGAATGTACTGCTGGGTTTGGACTATATCCTGTTTGCACAGACACTGGCTGTTCTGAAGTCGCTGGCTCTGGGCATCACTCCGGATAATCCGTGTCCAACTGGTGAGGTAAACCGCGTGGTTAAGGGTGTTACCCTGTATCCGTATACTCGCAAGTAATGGCAAAAAAACATGGATTGCCCGAATGGGCAGTCCATGTCCTTACCATAAAGTGCCGTAAAGCCCCTGCCTTTAGGCATGAGGATATAAGGCACACGTAGATTCCCTGTTCATGAGGGTA
>JAHHRJ010000042.1 GCA_020025885.1 Butyricicoccus sp.
GGCTACGGTCAGCGAACTGAGAATCCCCTGTCTTTAGACATGGGGAGTGTCAATTATAGGAAAATCGTCGTATACTGAGAAAAAGTATTTTGAAATGTGTGATAGGAGGAAGCATGCAAGACTTAGTGGATCGGATTCACGGAAACGCACTGTTTGAAGGAATGGAGCCGCAAGAAATTGAGACGCTCGTAAGCTGCCTGCGCCCTGTGCAGCGTACCTATCATAAAAATGAAGTGATCTGGCAGGAGGGCGACCGCGTACACACAGTCGGATTGGTAGTACAAGGTAAAGTGCTTATTCTGCGCGATGATTTTTGGGGCAATCGTAGTATTTTGGGAGAAGCTGCTGCTGACGGATTGTTTGGAGAGTCCTACGCCTGTGCACCAGGGCAGCCGATCACAGTCGGTGTGCTGGCGGCAGAAGACTGCACGATCGTATTTTTGGAGATCGCACAGGCACTTGCAGTATGTGGTCAGGTGTGTTCGTTCCACCTGCGTTTGATCCAAAATTTAATGCAGATTTTGGCGCAAAAGAATTTAATGCTTTCGCGAAAGATCGACCATATTTCCAGACGAAGCACACGGGAAAAACTGCTTGCATTTTTGTCTTATCATGCGCAGGAGCAGGGCAGTGCGACCTTTGATATTCCGTTTAATCGGCAGGAGCTGGCAGATTATCTCTCTGTGGATCGCAGTGCATTGTCGCAGGAACTTGGACGCATGAAACGGGATGGGCTTGTGGACTTTACCCGTAGTCACTTTACACTGCTATCTGGAGATATTTAGGGCTTGTTTGAAAATAGAGAAATTGACGGATTTTTCGCAGGGAGCGAGCAGCCACAAGGCAAAAAACGCAGGAATCCTTGATGGATTTCGAGTATTTTTAACGCAGTGGATGCCGTTCCCTGTAGAAAAAGACAAATTTTCGATTTTTCAAACAGCCCCTAAGGCAACACCGCACAATGTCATTTGCGGCGCTTTGCGAAAATTTCGCGCCATAAATTCGTTATGAATCTTTGAAATCCACCAAGGATTCCTGTGGATTCACGCCTTCTTCTGACGAGAAATTTTTCCGAAAATCGCTCTTGTTGAATTATGCGGTATTACCTTAAAAAATCGACCGCTAGATTTTCTAGCGGTCGATTTCAGCGTGTCAAAAAAGTCACTGCATCCTTTTTATTTTGGAGCAAAGCGACCTTAAATTTTCAAAATCTAAGGACATGCGCCTTGAATTTTGCCCGCGATCCGCGCAAACGTGCGCGAAACCGGAGGTATCAGAGCCAGTTTCTACCGGAACTGGCTCTGTATCTAGGGAGACTGGATTCCCTTGGAAAGGCTGTCAAAGTTCTTTGACAGCCTCTTTTACTATTTATACTTGTCTTGTACAGAAGGGGGATACAGACTATCGAAATCGTAATTTTCCATCAGCGAGCGCAGATGGCTGGCAAGCGCAGAAACAGCAGAGTCATCCATTGGCGGATTATCTGCCATGTAGTCCACCATATAGTGGTTGACTTCACTGCGATAGTGCACCATGTCTGTATAGTTGTCATAGTTTGTTGTTAGAATGTTCTGGTCAATGAAACTGTAAAACCGTACATTTTCCTTGTCCTTATATCGATTTGCAGTATCATAGAGCAGAAACATCATGGCGTCGATCTGCCCCTGTCGCTTGATACTGTCAAAATACAGGGTGGAATAGGGCGGGAAATAGAGATAAAATGTGGTTTCTGGATGACTGTTGATCCATTTGTCGATGATCTCGAGGTTTGCACGCAGCGGCTCATTGAACACGTGCCGATCATACTGAAAGCCGATATCTTTTGGACGGCGATAGGATGCGATGGCAGCTTCCAGACCATAGCGCGTTTTGTCTGTTTCCCACATAAAAGCCTTGTCCAAGTCGCTGTGTGTACGTGTCAGGCTTGCAATTGCAGTCGTAGCACAGGACTCCAGAAGAATATCCTTATTGAGCAGATACTGTACATCGTTGAATGGGTTGAAGTCATACAGATAGGTTGGGATCTCGTGTGGATTTTGTGGGTCTGCGGAAAGCAGACGAGGATCAAGACTCCAATAGACACGCTTGATATCATGGGTTTCATAGGCAGTCTTTAGGGCAAGATCAAAGTCGGAAAAAGTACCGCCCGGATAGCTGACTTTTAGAGTCTTGCCGCCAAAGCGTTCATCAAACCAGCTGGCGCGGAAATTGGAAGTGACCGAAGAACCGATGCAGATAGAGTCATAGTCCTGATTTTTGATGAGACCTGCATTTTGATACCGTTCATTGGTGTAAGTCGCTTCCACGCCCGGAAATGGGAGGTGGTATTGAAAGGCGGGATCAAGCAGAAAAACGGTCGCGGCACACAGTACGAGCAGACCAACCGTCGTGCTGATGAGCTGTATTGCATATTTTTTATACAAAGGAAATCCCTCCTTTAGAAGTTAAAGTATAAGAATGTGCTGATGCCGGTAAAGGAAAGGATACTCCAAACCAGCAAAATGGAAGAAGTGACAAGTTGCAGGGAGGAAGGACGGAAGCGCTCCCCTAATGTGCGGTCAAATGCATTTCTCGGCATCAGGCAGATAACGAGAGCCAGCACGAGGAAAAATATGGTGACAGCAAGTCCCAGTGTCTCAGACTGCAAATGGGCGATCTGGTTGAGTGCCTTTGCTTCGGTAGTGATAAAGCAGGAATACATGCTGTAAGGTAAGCCCCACCACGTATCCGAAAACAGACGGGTAAAGAATACACGTACACTTGTAAAGTTGGGAGCACGGAAAAAGACCCAAGCGAAATTCACAAACAAAAAGGTGAAGACCCAGCCGATCGGCTTGGGCAGACGTTTATCTGTGTAACGATCGCGGATCTTTGCAAGTGTCAGTGCAAGTCCGTGCAGACCGCCCCATGCAATGAAAGTCCAGCTTGCACCATGCCACAGACCAGAAAGCAGAAAGACGATCATGGTATTGATGCAGGTGTGTGCAAAGCCTTTGCGTGAGCCGCCGAGCGGGATATACAGATATTGGGTGAAAAAGCGTGTCATGGTCATGTGCCAACGCTTCCAGAACTCTGTAATGGAACAAGCGCGATAGGGGGAGTTGAAGTTGCGCGGTAAGTCGATGCCGATCATCTTTGCAATACCGGTTGCGATATCACAGTAACCAGAGAAGTCAAAATACAGCTGGAAGGTATAGCTGAACATGGCAACCAGTGCGGTGGCGCTGCTCAGATGGTAAACATCATTCCAAGCAACATTGACCGCCTGACCGAAGATATCTGCCAAAAGGACTTTCTTGGCAAGACCGTATCCGATCAGCGTTAAACCGCGTGCAATATTTTCCCAATTGACAGTGTGCCGCGCCGGATCACGCAGCTGCGGGATGATCTCGCTATGAAATGCGATTGGACCGCTCATCACATAGGGGAAGAATGAGACGAACAGGGCATACTCAGAAAGTGCATAGGATTCTGCCTTGCCGTGGTAAGCGTCAATCAAATATGCGACTTGCTGGAATGTGAAAAAGCTGATGCCGAGCGGGATGAGCAAGGAGACTGCGCCGAAGTCTGTTCCAACAAAACGGTTAAGGTTATGTAGAACAAAATTCAGGTACTTTAGGATGCCCAGCGTGCCAAGGTTTAAGGTGAGACCGAGGATGAGCCAGCTTTTCTTTGGTGTTTGGGTGAGTTTGCGCCCAATTGCCCAGTTAATGAGTGCGCTGATGATTAAAACAGGCAGTCCGTAAAGGTCATTGGATGCATAGAACCATAAGGACATGGCAAGTAGCAACAATGGCGCAGATCGGACCGGGCTGAGAAACCAGCCAACCACACAAAGCGGCAGAAAGATCAGCATGAATAAATAAGAGTTAAATAGCATGATATCCTCCCATACATGCAGCATAAATAGAGTCATAAAAAAAGAACGTGATGATTCAGAGACGGTTATATTGCCGTTAAAATGCGGAAAAATATTGTTTTTCACACAAAAGACCAAAAAGCAAGCCGGAATCACAAGCGTTTTGGTTTATTATAGCATAAAAAAAGGAAAGAGGGTAGAAAAAATCTGGAGGTTTTTCGCATGAGGGGTTATGAAAGGATTGAATAAATATTCAATAAAATATTCAGGAAAAAATTTAAAAAGGGAAAAATTGTGTAATATGACAGTTTCTTTCAAGAAACGAACGGAAAAAATGTAGCTTTGTTGGGAGAAGTTTTGCAAAAAGCGGTTGCAATTTATGTAAAAGAGTGTATAATAATACTCGATCAAACTTGACGAGATATTTTGGAGGACAAGAAAATGGGCATGAAGAAAAAGTTGGCAGGTCTGATGGCACTGTCCATGATGGCATTCGGTGTAATGGCTGGCTGCGGCGGCGCACAGGATAGTGGCGCACAGGCTGAGGGCGGCACACTGCGCATGGGAACCAATGCGACTTTCCCGCCTTATGAATCCGTAGATGAAAACAACAATGTAGTAGGTATTGATGCCGATATCGCACAGACTGTTGCAGATAAGCTTGGCATGAAGCTGGAGATCATCAATATGGAATTTGATGCACTCATTCCGGCACTCAATGCAAAGCAGCTCGATTTTGCAATGGCTGGCATGACAGCAAGCCCAGAGCGTGCAGAGCAGGTTGATTTTACCACGCCTTACGCAACTGGCATTCAGGCAATCATCGTGCCGGAAGACTCTCAAATTGTAGCAATAGAGGATCTCAAGGATAAGAAGGTTGGCGTACAGACTGGTACAACAGGTGACAAGTATTGCTCTGATGATTTGGGCGAAGAGCATGTACAGCGTTTTGAGTCTGGCGTTGTTGCAACACAGGCGCTCGTAAATGGTCAGATTGATGCAGTTGTTATTGACAATGAGCCAGCAAAGGCTTATGTGGAAGCAAATGAAGGACTCAAGATTCTGGATACCCAGTATACGGTTGAGGACTATGCAGCGGCAATCGCAAAGGATAACACAGAGATGTATGACAAGATCAATGGCGCACTGGAAGAACTCAAGGCAGATGGTACCATTGACAAAATCATTGCACAGTATATCCATGAGTGAAAAGCAGATCAAATAAGGAAACGAAACAAGGGGACGGCTGATGCCGCCCCTTGACCTTGTTTTTGGTATGAAGATGAGAGTGTAAAGGGAGGTATATTATTGTGCCGGTTATGAAGTTTGCCGACTGGCTGAATGCAATGCCAGATTGGATTGCGAGTCTACCGCAGGGCATGCAAAAATTTATTTATGAAATTTTCCAGACATTTGTGTTTGAAGACCGCTGGAATAAATTCTTTCTAAGCGGACTCAAAACAACATTTATTATCGCAGTTGGTGCGCTGATCCTTGGTATTGTCCTTGGTGTGCTCGTTGCAGTGGTGCGTTCGGCGCACGATTCCAGACGAACCAAGCCGCCGTTTCTGCTACGGGTTGCAAATGGAATCTGTAAGTTGTATCTGACCATTATCCGCGGCACCCCTGTTATGGTACAGCTGCTGATTATGGGCTATGTTATCATGGTGCCAAAGCTTGGTTCGATTGAAACCACATGGTGTGCAATTGTTACATTTGGTATCAACTCTGGTGCATATGTTGCAGAGATTGTGCGTTCTGGTATTATGGCGGTCGATCATGGACAGATGGAAGCAGGTCGTTCGCTGGGTCTCAACTATGTGCAGACCATGCGCTATATCATTGTGCCGCAGGCAATCAAAAATATTCTGCCTGCACTGGGCAATGAGATGATCACACTGGTCAAGGAAACCTCGGTCGTTATGGTTATCTCTGTACAGGATCTCACACAGGCGGCAAAGGTCATTGTTACCAAAACATATAATGCGATTGTTCCTTATGTGAGCTTGGCGATTTTGTATCTCATCATTATTTTGATTATGACCAAGCTGCTTGCAATTTTCGAGAGGAGGCTGCGCGAAAGTGATCGACGTTAAAAATCTGGAAAAAGCCTATGGAGATCATAAGGTGCTCAAAGGTGTCAATGAGCACATCGGAAAAGGCGAAAAGGTTGTTATCATTGGACCATCCGGTTCAGGTAAGTCCACCTTTCTGCGCTGTTTGAATCTGTTGGAGCAGCCGACTGGCGGCACGATCACCTTTGAGGGCGTGGACATCACAGACCCCAAGAATGATATCAATAAGATGCGCCAGAAGATGGGTATGGTGTTCCAGCAGTTTAATCTGTTCCCACACCTGACTGTGCGTGAGAACATCAAGCTCGCACCCGTCAAGCTGGGACTGATGACAGCCGAGGAAGCGGATACACGTGCACTTGAACTGCTGAAGCGCGTTGGATTGCCAGATAAGGCGGATGCATACCCCAAGCAGCTTTCAGGCGGTCAGCAACAGCGTATTGCAATTGCGCGTGCGCTGGCAATGAATCCGGATGTGATGCTGTTTGACGAGCCGACTTCTGCACTTGATCCGGAAATGGTTGGTGAGGTATTAAACCTTATGAAGGAGCTTGCAGACGAAGGTATGACGATGGTGGTTGTTACCCACGAAATGGGCTTTGCACGTTCAGTGGCGACTCGAGTGCTGTTTATGGACGGCGGTGTCGTGGCAGAGCAGAACGATCCCGAAACTTTCTTCACAAATCCACAGCATCCAAGACTGCGTGAGTTTCTCTCACAAGTATTGTAATCAAAAAAAATCCGAAAGCGCGTTGCTTTCGGATTTTTTGTTATAATATAACTGAAAAAGATACTTTATTTTATATCAAAAGTTTTTGCCAGCATAGAATCGTTGAATGAAATCAATTCTTCAACTTCAAATTCAACCGGAGAATCACTTGTCAATACATAAGCCACTTGACAGCCTTCAAGAGAAGCTCCGGGTTTTAATTCCTTTTGTGCGATTTCAGCATTATAAGAATCTGCGTTTAGAACAAAAGCAATTTCTAACTGAACTCCATCTTGGAATGCTTTGGTAGACAATGCCCAAAGCGGGGCAACAGTATCATCACTATTATTGGTAAATGAATAGTTAATAACAATCACTTTATTTTCGTCAATGTCTTTTGTGAATGTACAATCTCCAATTGATACATGGTAATCTCCTAAATCTCCTTCTGATGTTATTTTTGGAGTATCAGGTGTAGGTGTTTCTTGAGTGGAAGAATCTGACTGTATTTCTTTTGTGACATTATTGTTTGTATTATTATTGGTGTTAGGGGTTGTTTGCTCACCGCATGCTGTCAATGATAGAGCCATAAAAGTTGCAGATATAAGCATTAGTATTTTCTTTTTCATTTTTAGTTCCCCTTTGTTTTGTAAAAGAAATAAGGTATACAAATGATTTTTAAGCGCGTGTTGAAATGTAAACTTACTATTTTAGTATAAGTATATAAAAGTGAAATGTCAAGTTAATGTGTTCTTTAGAATAGAAATTATTTTGTATATTTAGGGCGTATCTGAAAATAAAAAAATCGACGAATTTTTCGCAGTGAGTGTGTAGATGCAAGGCAAAAAACGCAGAAATCCTTGATGGATTCCGCGTATTTTTAACACAGCAGATGCCGCTCATTGTAGAAAAAGACCAGAATTTCGACTTTTCAGATAGCCCCTAGATGATGATACCTTCACAGTGGTCGATTTCATGCTGGATGATTTGTGCCGTCCAGTCGGTAAAGGTTTTGAAGCGTGTCTGGAATTTTTCATTCTGATATTGTACTTTGATTGACTTCCAGCGCTTGGTTTTTCGTGTGCCTGTCAGAGAGAGACAGCCCTCCTCGGTTTCATAAAGTCCACACTGTTTCACAATTTCTGGATTGAACATTACCATATAACTGCCATCATTTTCAAATGCAATGATGCGCTTGTTTACACCAATCATATTGCACGCCATGCCAACACAGCCATCTTTGTGCGCTTTGAGCGTTTCCAATAAGTCTGCCGCCAAAGAGAGATCTTCTGGTGTAGCAGGTTCCGCTTTTTGCGATAGGAAAGCGATGTCTTTACAAATGTCTCGTATCATATGATTCCTCCGAAAGTCAGTTGTGAAATAGGTGGTTCATAAAATCAGTTGCTGTTTTGGAAAATGGGGATAAGAAAAAAGAACCCTGTTCGTGATCGAACAGGGTTTGAGTTGGTCGAGGTGACAGGACTTGAACCTGCGGCATCCTGCTCCCAAAGCAGGCGCGCTACCAGCTGCGCTACACCTCGTCGTTTGCGTGATTTGCTTATATATAATAACATGGAATATGTCACTCGTCAATAGAAAAATTAAAAAAATTAAGAAAAAAGAGATGACAACTCACGAGCGTTTTTATATAATAGACATAATAAGAGCGAAAGGGTGATCAACATGGAACAAAATCTTACACCACCAACTGAACGCATTGAAAAAATAGTTGCAGAGATTCAAAAGCGAACAGCGCAGGAAGCATATGCGCTCACAATCCATCCGGAGCGCACACCGACCATTTTTGATAGCAAGTTTGGCGGCTTGCCTTACTGGGATTTGAGCAAGCCGTATCCGACAGACCCTGAAGGCGAAAAAATGATTCTGCTGGCGCAGATCAATTTAAAAGAGGCAGGGGTAGAAGCACCATTGCCAGAAACCGGAATACTGCAATTTTTTACTGCGAACAATGATGTTTTTGGACTTGATTTTGACGAGCCTGATCAACAGAATACATTCCGTGTGGTATATCACGAAACCATAGATGATACGGTAACGCCAGAACAGATTCATGCCTTGGGCGCTCCAAAAGGCGTGAGCGATGGGGGAAACCTAGACACACCTGTTGAAAAAGAAGTTATGGTTGTAGTGGAAATGAAAACCGTATATATAGGTACAAAGTGCTATTATTTTGATAATGTGGTGCGTGCAGTGGTACAGCAAATCTGTGGACAGGGTATAGAGGATTGGGATGATTTTCTGACAGAAGAGGAGAGAGACTATCTCTATGAAGTGTTTGAAGAGTATGGACATTGGATGCTCGGCTATCCAACATTTATACAGAATGATCCAAGAGAATTTGAGGACTATGCAAAATATGATACCTTGCTCTTTCAAATGGATTCAGATATGGGAGACAATCGACAGGACTATGTACTTTGGGGCGACTGCGGCGTAGGCAATTTCTTTATTGGTCGCGAGGATTTGGAAAAGCGCGATTTTAGCAGGGTTCTTTATAACTGGGATTGCTGCTGATTGCAAAGCGCGAAATCTTTTGCCAAAAAAGTGGGTTTGCTCTTGACTTTGCCCGACAAGCTGTTAAACTGACTGTATATGATTTGTGTGCGTATACGCCATATACGCCGAAAGGAGAAAATAAAAAATGAAGAACAGCGAAAAAACCATGGAAAAAATCGTAGCCCTGTGTAAAGGACGCGGTTTTGTTTATGCCGGATCGGAAATTTACGGCGGTCTGGCAAATACATGGGATTACGGCCCGCTTGGCGTTGAGTTTAAGAACAATGTCAAGGCAGCATGGCGCAAGAAGTTTGTGCAGGAATCTCCTTATAATGTTGGGCTCGATTCCGCAATCCTGATGAATCCGACCACTTGGGTGGCATCCGGTCACGTAGGTGGTTTCTCAGATCCGCTTATGGACTGCAAAGACTGCAAAACACGTCATCGTGCCGATCAGCTGATCGAAGATACAACGGGTGAAAATCCGGGGGGCTGGTCCAATCAGCAGATGCAGGAGTATATTGCAGAGCACCAGATCGCTTGCCCGAACTGTGGTGGTCACAACTTCACCGATATCCGTCAGTTTAACTTGATGTTTAAGACCTTCCAGGGTGTTACGGAGAATGCAAAGAATGAGATTTTCCTGCGCCCAGAGACTGCACAGGGCATCTTTGTAAACTTCCAGAACATCCAGCGCACCACCCGCAAGAAGCTGCCGTTTGGTGTTGCACAGGTTGGTAAGTCTTTCCGCAATGAGATCACACCAGGCAACTTCACTTTCCGTACCCGTGAATTTGAGCAGATGGAGCTGGAGTTCTTCTGCAAGCCGGGCACAGATCTCGAGTGGTTCAAGTATTGGAAGGACTATTGCCATAACTGGCTGTTGTCCCTTGGTATGAAGGACGAGAACCTGCGCCTGCGTGACCACGATCAGGAAGAGTTGTCTCACTATTCCAATGCAACCACTGACATTGAGTTCATGTTCCCGTTTGGCTGGGGTGAGCTGTGGGGTATTGCAGACCGCACAGACTTTGACCTCAAGCAGCATCAGAACACCTCTGGCGTTTCTATGGAATACTTCGATCAGGAAGACAACGAGAAGTACATTCCGTATGTGATCGAACCTTCCCTCGGCGCAGACCGCGTTGCACTGGCGTTCCTGTGTGAAGCATACGACGAAGAGGTCGTAGGTCAGGATAAGAATGGCAAGGACGATGTACGTACCGTACTGCGTCTGCATCCGGCACTGGCACCATTTAAGGCTGCTGTACTGCCGCTTTCCAAGAAGCTCACCGAGCAGGCAATGCCAATCTGGGAGAAGCTGTCCAAGAAGTTTAACGTAGACTTCGATGACGCGGGTTCCATTGGTAAGCGTTACCGCCGTGAGGACGAGATTGGTACACCTTTCTGCATTACTGTTGACTTTGAGACCGAGCAAGATGGATGCGTTACCGTTCGTGACCGCGATACAATGGAGCAGGAGCGCATCAAGATCGATGACCTGACCCATTATCTTGCAAAGAAGATCGCATTCTAACATTATGTTCTTAAAAACTATCACATAGCTATCTGGGCTGTGTGATAGTTTTTTTATATGCGGATGAAACAATAAGAAACAAAGATGGGGGATTTATAATACCTATTGTCCGTCAAAGAAAGACACAGTCTCTGGAATTTGCAGCGATTTGATAGAAAATGTAAAACGAATGTAGAAATTGCTGGACATATATTATATAAAAATGTTATACTTGAATGAAAACATACAGGGATAATAAGCTGTAAAGGGGAATTTGTAATGAAGAAAAGTATCAAACTTGCAGTGTGGATGCGAATTGCAGCAGCAACCTGTTCTTCACTGGCTTTCTGTGCGATCGTAAACATTGGCATTACTGGAATCCGTAATGCGGAAGCGGACAGAACCGCGGTGGAAGCAATTTTGGAACGGGCACAAGATGCAGAAGTTGCACATTATAAGTGGTCAAGTTTGCTCAGTAGTACGCTCTATGAAGGGGGTACATTCACAGGCAACACAGATGCCACATCCTGTACTTTGGGTCAGTGGATCTATGGCGATGCAGGAAGCGATGATCCACAGCTTTTGTCACTGCGCAGCGAACTGGAGACGCTCCATAAGGAAGTACATGAATCTGCAAAGCAGGCACTTGCACTCTTGCAAAGCAATCCAGATGAGGCGCAGGCATATTATCACAATGTGATCCGCAACAATGTTGATACATTGGTTGGAAAGCTGGATATGGTAATTAAACGTGCAGAAGCACTCAATAAGGAGAGCATCGAACACAGTAACAAAGCCATTTTTAGTATGCAAATCATGGTGATTTTGTGTTTCTTGGTGTCGCTGTTCTGTCTGATCAGTTTGGTACAGTATGTTTTGCGCAATATTGTGCGCCCAATTTTGACAATTACAGAGGAAAGTGCACCACTAAGCGAAGGATATCTGCATATGGAATTTAGCTACCATGCAGAAAATGAGCTTGGACAGCTCGTTCATACATTGGGTAGTGCGCTTGAGAAGATCGAGCACTATGTATCCGATATCAACCGCGTAATGGAAAGTATGGCAGCTAGAAACTTTGATGTGGATGTATCTGTTCCATTCATCGGTGATTTCCAGTCGATCCAAGCATCCATTAGGAAAATGACAGGTTCGATGTCTCAAACAGTTTTCCACATCAATGAGGCAACAACACAGGTTACAACAGGTGCAGAGCAGATCTCTTCCAGCTCTCAGGCACTCGCACAGGGCGCAACCGAGCAGGCAAGTGCAGTAGAAGAACTGATGGCTTCTCTCGAAGAACTGTCCCAGAATTCGAAGAGAAATGCAGTAGCAGCACAGTCTGTACAGGAGAATGCACGTCAGACAGATGCGCAGATCTCTACAAGCAATGAGCAGATGACCCAGATGATCGATGCAATGAAGGACATTGATCAGTCTTCTCAGGAGATTCAAAAGATCATTGGCACCATCGAAAGCATTGCATTCCAGACTAATATTCTGGCACTCAATGCAGCAGTTGAGGCGGCACGTGCAGGTACTGCGGGCAAGGGCTTTGCAGTTGTTGCAGACGAAGTACGCAGCCTTGCAGGACAGTCCGATCAGGCGGCAAAGGCAACTAAGGTTCTGATCGAAAACTCTATGGAAGCTGTAAAGCGTGGTAGCGATATCATGGGCGATGTTTCTCAGACAATGAAGAAAACACTCACCCTTGCAGCACAGTCCGCTGGCGAGATCGATGGCATTGCACGTGTGGTGCGTGAGGAAGCCGATGCGATCGCGCAGGTTACACAGGGCATTGAGCAGATTTCTGCGGTTGTACAGACCAACTCTGCAACCAGTGAGGAAGCTGCCGCAGTCAGTGAGGAGCTGTTTTCCCAGACTCAGGTTCTGCGTGATCAGACTAAGGCATTCCGCATTAAGAAATAAAAGAAACCAAAAAACGGTGTTCGATGCAGAACACCGTTTGAGACTGTCGAAGAACTTCGACAGTCTTTCCAGGGAAACCCAGTCCCCCTAGATACAGAGCCAGTTCCGATAGAAACTGGCTCTGATACCCCCGGTTTCGCGCACGTTTGCGCGGGTCGCGGGCAAAATCCAAGGCACATGTCCTTGGATTTTGAAAATTTTAAGTCGCTTCGCTCCGAGGCAAAACAGTCAAAAGACTTTTTCGACAAGCTGAAACGGTGTTCGATACAGAACACCGTTTTTTTATGATTATTGAGAGCTTTTGAGAAAATCTTGAATTTGCTGATTTACCTGCTGGACTTCCCAATAGAGATCGTTTGCAGAAATTCGTTCCGCGCCATGCCCTAAAATAATTGCCTGTTCCAAAGCGTCAGAGGTCGCGACTTTGACGCGGTGTGCGCGTGATAGGTCAAACGATGCCTTTTCAATGTACATATCCGCAGTTTCCGCAGTCTTAGTATAGACAACGTGTATGCCATGCACTTTTTCGATCGAGCCGGGGTTGTCTTTGACACGGTAGGCGTCAAACACCAAAATCAATCGACAGCGTTTCACACCTTGGTAATTGCTGAGCAGGTGAATGAGGGCAGAACGCGCGGTATCCAGATTATCTGCGGCGAGGATTTTCAGTTCATTCCATGCAAAGATGATGTTATAGCCATCAACCAACAGGTAGTCATCTGGTTTCACGCGAGAAATGGTATCGATCGCAGGAGCGGCGGTTCGTTTTTGGCTCTGGTGGAAGGCGTCCAGTCCGCGGTTTTTGATCGGTCCATAAGTGCGGACAAAGATCTCTTCCAGCTCGGCATCCAGACCACTGCTGCCAGACCAGACCGCAGCACGCTGTGGTGTGATTTCGGGTTCTTTTTGAGGGGCGAGAGAATGTCCAGCGTCTACATGTGCATGAACGGGTACTGCATCCCATTTGACGGTATATCCCGCGCCATGTGCACAGAATACAGAATCCGGTGGATTTTGAATGTCACGCTCGGGGTCATATCCGCTTTCGGAAATGATCGTGTCTGCATTGTGGCAGGCGCGATAACCCACAACTGTGCAAGATAGCTGCCCACGTCCGTTGGTGTAGGCAGTCACCTCGGCGGCATAGCTGCGCATTGCAGCGGCTGGTGCTTCGCCGGCTAAAGAGGCAAATTCGCCCTGAATGACAGGCGGTTCAAAGGTACCGCTCATGCGCTGGATATCAGTCATAGCGCGTCCAACCATGTTCTGTGGTACGCGTAAAGTAAAGGCATACCATGGTTCCAGAAGCAAGCTGTCTGCCTGCATCAGACCTTGGCGGACAGCGCGATAGGTTGCCTGTCGGAAGTCGCCGCCCTCTGTGTGTTTGACGTGCGCACGTCCAGCAAGCACCGTGATTTTCACATCGGTCAGAGGTGCGCCAGTCAATACGCCGCAATGGGTCTTTTCTGCAAGATGTGTCAGGATTAGGCGTTGGTGAGCAGGATCGAGCACATCAGTGGGGCAGTCGGTGCCCAAAGTAATGCCGCTGCCGCGTGGTGCAGGCTCAATCAGCAAATGCACTTCGGCATAATGGCGCAGCGGTTCAAAGTGCCCAATGCCAATCACCGGATTTTGGATGGTTTCTTTATAAACGATATTGCCATGGTCAAAGGTAACCGCTAAGCTGAAACGCTCTTCCATCAGACGTGTTAGAACCTCGAGCTGTACCTGTCCCATAAGCTGTATATGGATCTCGTCTAGTTGTTCATTCCATAAGACACGCAGGAGCGGGTCTTCCTCTTCGATCAGCCGGAGCTTAGAAAGCAAGGTGTGGTTGTCACAGCCAGCGGGCGGGAGAATACGATAGTTCAAGATGGGTTCCAGCATAGCTGCGCAGTCAGTCGTATCTGCCCCCAGAGATTGTCCCGGATAGGTCTGTGTCAGTCCCGTCACAGCGCAGACGGTACCAGCGTCGGCACAGTCAGTGGTTTGGAAGCGCATACCGGAATAGATACGGATTTGATGCACCTTTTCCTGCCAAGATTCATTTTGTGTTGCGCCAGAGACAAGACTGCGCACAGGCAGATTGCCGCCTGTGATTTTCAGATGGGTCAGTCGTGCCCCTTGTTCATCGCGGGAGATCTTAAATACACGTGCACCAAAGGCATCAGGATAGTGCTTGGGCTGTGTAAAGCGTGTCAGACCGTCTAGGAGTTCCTGTACACCGGTCAGAGAGAGTGCAGCACCAAAGTAGCAGGGGAACACTGCACGAGAGGCGATACAAGACTGGATCTGTGCGTCATCGGGCATTTGTCCCCCAAGGTACTGCTCGAGTAAAAACTCATCGGTCATTGCGATGGACTCAGCAATCTCTTCGGGAGAAGCTGAGAAGTCGATACAGCCCTCAGAAAGCTGGTTTTGTAAATCGGCAAGCAGTGCGGCGCGGTCTGCACCGGGCAAGTCCATTTTATTGATAAAGAGAAAGGTGGGGATCCGGTGTTGCCGCAAGAGCTGCCAGAGCGTTAATGTGTGTCCTTGTACACCGTCTGTGCCGCTGATGACCAGAATGGCATAGTCCAACACTTGCAGGGTGCGCTCCATCTCCGCAGAAAAGTCTACATGCCCTGGGGTATCCAGCAGTGTTACCTCAAAATCATCCACTAGAAATAAAACGGCTTGTTTGGAAAAGATGGTAATGCCGCGTTCCCGCTCGATGGTATTGGTATCCAAAAAGGCATCTTTGTGATCAACACGTCCGAGCTTGCGTACCGCTCCGGTAAGATATAACAAGCCCTCAGACAGGGTCGTTTTCCCTGCGTCTACATGGGCAAGAATACCGATCACAACTTTTTTCATAGTAAGTTTTCTCCAATGTATCGAATTATTCTAATATTTATTGTATCATAGGTTTGTACAAGGGAAAAGTGTAGATTTTTCTGTGCCTTCTTAAGAAAAAAGTAAATCATTAGAATAGGAGAATGGCAGATGAGAGAAATTAAGACGGTGACACTAATCGGATTGGGTGGCATTGGGTGCTCCATTGCACGGGAGCTTTGCCAAGCAGTTGGATTTGAAAACTTCCATGTCATTGCAGATGGTGCACGACGCGAGCGTTTGGAGACAGAAGGGGTCATCAATAGAGAACCGTGCCGCTTTCAAATCGTATCCCCAGATGCGCAGATGGAGCCAGCAAATTTGGTTTTGGTTACGGTTAAGTTCGGTGCATTACCAAAAGTGCCGTAAAGCCCCTGCCTTTAGGCATGGGGATATAAGGCACAC
>JAHHRJ010000043.1 GCA_020025885.1 Butyricicoccus sp.
TCTAGGGGGACTGGGTTCCCCTGGAAAGGCTGTCAAAGTTCTTTGACAGCCTCAACCCGCTCATAAGAGCGGGTTAGTTCTTTTATTGTGCTGTTTGTTTTTTTCTGCGCAATGCAGGACCTTCTGGTTCACTGGACACTGCCATACGGCTTAACTGGTATGCAAGCCACAGGGCACAGGCAATATAGCAGCCCGCACGTGGCAGGAACAATATATCTGTGATCTCACTGCCCATAATCCACGCCATCAGGCTTCCTACACCGCCAATCATTCCAAACACCACACCCAGCGCCGCAAAGCCAGCAAACAGGCGCGGGCGGGGCAGGGCAAACAGAAAACGAGCATACGCATTGAGCGCACACAATAGGCTCATTGCAGCAAGCAGTTCAAACATAAACTGACCTTCCAGCGGTACATTGCCATTGACCTTAAAGGTATTTACCATATCAAGCGCCGCCCAAAAGATCGGAACGAACACCAGACTTGCAGACTCCTCTGATACAACACCTGCTGCCGCATGGCTGCCCAGACGGACAAATGCCAAGCAAGACAGAAGCGCAAGCAGATAAAGCGGAATCAGGGTCATACGCTCAAATAAAGACAAGTCGATCAAATGCACTGCGGTAGTATACAGTCCAAACAGTCCGCAGAGTGCAAAAACCGCTGCACAGAGTACCGCCGCCATCTTATGCGCATCACCGCCGCCGCAAAGATATGCCTCAAATGCCTTATACTTATGGCTGGTTTGGCGATACTGGCGGGCGCAAATGACACAGATGGGTACAGCCGCAACTGCCAGAACACATAGAATTTTAAACCATGGTGTTCCTGTTGGCAATCCAACTCCATCATAGCCTTTCGTCAGATCCAGTCCATGCAGAACACCGCCTGCAAGTCCCATGACCAGCGCAAGCACTGGAAGCACTTTTTTGAGATTCATGTAACTTTCCTCCTATGAAAAAGGATTTCAATACAGCAATCCAAATCATTACCTGCACTATTATAGCATGATTTTTCGGAAAGTTCTAGGGGCTGTTTGAAAAGTCGAAATTCTGATCTTTTTCTACAATGAGTGGCATCTGCTGCGTTTTTTGTCTTGCATCTACACACTCATTGCGAAAAGTTCGGCGATTTCTTTGTTTACAGACACGCCCCAGTAAAGAAACTGAGAAACCGTCGGACAGCGCTTGTTCCTTTAGATATGATCATGTCGAATCTCTGGCTCTGGACCTTCTGGATCCTTCATAAACAACTTGAGCAGGATTGGGGTGATCAGTGTTGTAACAATAACCATCAGAACGATTGGCGGGAAGAGGTGACTGTCTACCAGACCAGTCTGTGCACCCTTCTGCGCAACGATCAGGGCGACCTCACCACGAGATACCATGCCGAGACCAATAGACAGAGAATCTGTCCAGTTAAACTTCATCAGTCTTGCACCCAAACCACAACCAATAATCTTGGTCAAGATCGCTACGATGAGCAGTACCACAGAGAACCACAGCAAACTTGTGGTCATCCCATGCAGTTCGGTCTTAATACCAATGGAGGCAAAGAAAATCGGCGAAAAGATCATATAAGATACGATGTTCATTTTCTTGTTGATATATTCGCGTGCTTCCATCAGATTACACAGGATCAAACCAGCAAAATATGCGCCAGTGATATCTGCAATACCAAAATAGTGCTCTGCTACAAATGCCATAATCAAGCAGAAGGAGAGTGCATAGATCGCAACGCGGCGATGGTTACTCCATTCACGTGTGATCGCACGGAACAGGCGGTACATCACTAAACCAACGACTACCAGCAGTACAAAGAACGCTGCAATGCGTGCAATGACAGACATCGGGTTTACATTTGGATCGGTCATACCTGATACCAATGTCAATACGATAATACCCATGATATCATCGATGATCGCCGCACCCAAAATGGCAGTACCAACCTTGCCTTTGAGCTTACCCATTTCACGCAGGGTCTCAACGGTGATCGAAACCGAAGTTGCTGTCAGTACAACACCGATAAACAATGCCTTGAGCATATGCAGTGGATCTCCTGCATCTGGGAAGAATCCCAAATACAGCACTGTGCCCGCAGCAAGCGGTACCACAACACCAATTAAGGCAATGACAAAGGAGGCCAGACCGGTTTTTTTCAATTCTTCCAAATCCGTGTCCAGACCTGCCATAAACATCAAAATAATAACGCCAATTTCCGACGTTTTCAGCAGGAAGTCCGTTTCCTGTACCAGACCTAGAACCGAGGGTCCAAGTACGACACCCGCAAGCAGCGCACCTACAACCTGTGGCATATGTACGCGCTCGGAAATCAGACCAAACACCTTGGTAGATAGCAGAATGACTGCAATGATCAGCAAAAATTCATAGGACTGCATCTTTTTTATCTCCCTTCTTTGCGTCGTTTTGTCCCGGCAAGCGCATATCGCATCTGTCGGCAGACCCTTCTTCGCAACATAGAACATTATAAGCCGATTTTCTCGCATGAACAAGTTCTTTTTGTTTAAGTTTTCAACCTATTTCCTCCAGTTAATGGTCTATTTTTTGTGAGTTTTGCACAATAACAGGTGGTATTCGGAACAATCACCGAAAATTCAAAAATTTTTTGAAGAAACATACCTGATTTTATCCAACCAATAAATCCAGTGTGTTTTAAGCGTTTCTTTCTCCAAATAAATAAAAGGAAGCCCCTATCTATACAGACTTAGGCTTCCCCTTTTGTATATGCAGATTTGCACAAATTTATTCAGCAGCTTCTTCTGATTCTTCCGGTTCCTCTGCCACTGAATCTGTCCGCGCGATCGAAATGACACGCACGTCTTCGCCAGTACGCATTGCAATAACCCCCTGACTGTTTCGACCGCACTGGCGAATATCTTCTACCGGTACACGAATCATAACACCATCATCTGTAATGATCATGAGGTCATTTTCTGGATCGACCACCGCAATTCCGGCAATATATCCGGTCTTTTCGGTGATGCCATGCAGCAGAATACCGCTGCCGCCACGATGATGCACACTAAATTCCTCCACAGGTGTGCGCTTACCATAACCGTTTTCGGTGATCGAGAGTACCTGTGCGCCCTGTCGTGCACGCGCCGCGCCTACAACATAGTCGCCTTCGCCCAAACGAATGCCGCGTACACCAGTTGCCTGACGTCCCATTGCACGTACTTCCGTTTCATCAAAGGTGATCGCACGTCCCTGATGGGTCGCGATCAGGATGTTTTCTAAGCCATCCGTCAAGCGCACATCTACAAGCAGGTCGCCTTCGCCCAAGCTAAGGGCACGCAGACCAACCCTGCGGATATTTTGCAGGTCACTCAGCACAACACGCTTGATGACACCCTGTTTGGTGACAAATACCATGTACTTATCATCGGAGAACTCTCGGATCGCGAACATAGCCGTAATTTTTTCACCCTGTTCAATCTCCAAGAGGTTTACAATATTCTGTCCCTTTGCCGTGCGTCCTGCCTCTGGGATCTGATAGCCCTTGATCTTATAAACCTTGCCCAGATTGGAGAAAAACAAAATATGGTCATGGGTCGATGCAGTAAATACATGACGCACGAAATCTTCTTCACGAGTTGCCATTGCATTGACACCGCGTCCGCCACGTCTCTGGGTACGGTATGTGGAGGTTGGCATACGCTTGATATAACCAGCCTGCGTGAGGGTATAGGTGCAATCCTGCTCCTCAATGAGGTCTTCAATATCCAGATCATCTGCAACTGCTGCGATTTCGGTGCGGCGTTCGTCTGCATAGCCTGCACGCAGCTCTCGCAGTTCTTCCTTGACAACAGACAAAATATTCTCTTCTGCGGACAAAATCTCACGGAATGAAGCAATACGACCTTCAATTTCCGCATATTCCTCATTGAGCTTTTGCTGTTCCAGCCCAGACAGACGACCCAGACGCATATCTACAATTGCCTGTGCCTGTGCATCATCCAGATGGAACTCAAAATGCTCTGCGCCATCTGTAATACCAAGCAGCGCGATCTGGTCGATCCAGAACGGCTCTCGGCACAGATTTTCCTTTGCTTCTGCCTCAGAACGGGAAGCGCGAATGATGGCAATGATACGATCGATATTATCCTGATCGGTCGCAACCTTAAGACCTTCCAAAATATGTGCACGTGCAGCTGCACGGTTCAGATCAAACTGTACGCGGCGGGCAACAACATCCTTCTGAAAGGAAATATACCAGTCAATGATTTCACGCAGAGACAGTACCTTTGGCTGTACCTTATCTACGCCAGCATGGGGAATCGGCACGAGTGCCAGATGGTTCATCGAGCAGGTATCTTGCAGCTGCGTGTAGTTATACAACTGGTTTAAGATGACCTGTGCATTGGCATCGCGCTTGCACTCAATGACAACGCGCATACCTTCTCGGGAAGACTCATCACGCACATCCGAAATACCTTCTACGCGCTTATCCTTGACCAGATTGGCAATAGACTCTACCAGACGCGCCTTATTGACCATGTATGGGATCTCGGTGACGATAATACGCTGACGATTCGATGTGCCCGGCATATCTTCGATCTCACAGCGTGCGCGTACCTTGACCTTACCGCGTCCTGTTGCATAAGCCGCACGGATACCCGCACGTCCCATGATAATACCACCAGTCGGGAAGTCTGGTCCCTTGATGATCGCACAAAGATCCTCAAGGTCTGCTTCTGGATGATCAATCACATAGCAAATGCCGTCGATGACCTCACCAAGGTTATGCGGCGGGATATTCGTTGCCATACCAACCGCGATACCCGAAGAACCGTTTACCAGCAAGTTCGGGAAACGAGAGGGGAGAACGACTGGCTCCTTACGCTCCTCGTCAAAGTTGGGGATAAAGTCCACGGTTTCTTTCTTGATATCTGCCAGCATCGCATTGGCGAGCTTTGCCATGCGTGCTTCTGTATAACGGTATGCAGCTGGTGGGTCACCGTCGATAGAACCAAAGTTACCATGCCCATCAATCAGTGGATAACGCAGAGAGAATGGCTGTGCCATACGTACCATGGCATCATAAACCGAAGCGTCACCATGCGGATGATAACGACCAAGCACATTACCAACGGTCGTTGCCGACTTGCGGAATGGCTTTTCCGAGGTCAATCCATCTTCATACATTGCGTAGAGGATACGGCGGTGTACAGGCTTGAGACCATCGCGTACATCAGGCAGCGCTCGCCCAACGATAACGCTCATGGCATAAGCAATATAGGATTTACGCATTTCCCGATCGAGATCGACCGGTTTAATGATTTGATTTTCGTATTCTTGACTCATTTGGTACCTCCAATGAGAGGACATTTCAAAATCTGATTGGACAGCAGAAAACACTTGCTGCCATTGTGAGAAAGTCTATTATACATCAAGATTTTCTACATACTTTGCATTTTTCTCAATAAAATCGCGTCTTGGCTCAACCTTTTCGCCCATGAGCAGGGTAAACGTCTGATCTGCCATACTTGCATCCTCCAGCGTTACCTGCAATAGGATACGATTTTCCGGATTCATTGTAGTCTCCCACAACTGCTCTGGGTCCATCTCACCAAGACCCTTATAACGCTGTACGCGCACGCCTTCGCCCATCTCATCCAGAACGCGGCGCTGTTCGCCCTCATCGTAGGTGTAACGCACGATCTTTGTCTTTTCGTTTTTGCCCTTTTCGTTCTTAAAGAGTGGCGGCTGGGCAATATAAACATGTCCCTGCTCGATCAATGGGCGCATAAAGCGGAAGAAGAAAGTCAGCAGTAATGTACGGATATGTGAACCATCGACGTCGGCATCCGCCATCAGAATAATCTTGCCATAGCGCAGTTTAGATACATCAAAGTCCTCACCAAACCCCGCACCAAATGCCGTGATCATTGGGGTGAGCTTTTCATTGCCATAAACCTTATCCAGACGTGCCTTTTCTACATTGAGCATTTTGCCCCAAAGCGGCAGGATCGCCTGATAACGACGGTCGCGTCCTTCCTTCGCAGAGCCACCCGCAGAGTCACCCTCGACGATATAAATTTCGGTCAGGTGGGGATCACGCTCTTGGCAGTCTGCGAGTTTACCCGGCAGGGAATTGGATTCCAGTGCAGATTTACGGCGGGTCAGCTCACGCGCACGGCGTGCTGCCTCACGTGCACGGGAAGCGGTTTGTGCCTTGTCAATAATGACACGTGCAACAGACGGATTTTCCTCCAAGAAAATAGGCAAGCGTTCGCCAACCATGGTTTCCACCAAGGTACGCATATCACTGTTTCCGAGCTTTGTCTTGGTCTGTCCTTCAAACTGTGCCTCTTGCAGCTTTACCGAGATGATCACCGTCAAGCCCTCGCGCACATCATCGCCAGACAAATTCTTATCATTTTCCTTGATAAGATTATATTTTCTGCCATAATCATTGAGTACCTTAGTCAAGGCAGACTTAAAGCCAGTTTCATGGGTACCGCCTTCAGTGGTCTCAATGTTGTTGGCAAACGAGATCATGCTTTCATTGTAAGAATCGGTATACTGCATGGCAACCTCAGCCATACTGTTTTCACGTGTCCCTTCCATGTAGATAACATCTGAATGAATGGGGGACTTGTTCGCATTCAGAAATGAAACGAACTCACGGATACCGCCTTCGTAGTACATGATATCCTCACGCACATCATCTTCGCGTTCATCGCGCAGGGTAATGCGAATGCCTGCATTCAAAAATGCTGCTTCGCGCAGACGCTTAAGCAAGGTTTCATAATCATATACGGTTGTTTCAAAAATTTCGGGATCTGCTTGGAATCGAATGGTTGTGCCACATTCCTCCGTACAGGGCATCGCTTCAATGGAGCGGACGGTCTGTCCTCGTTCAAAGCGCATGGTATGCTTTTGTGTGCCATCGCGCACTTCCGCTTCCATCCAGCGTGACAGTGCATTTACGACAGACGAACCAACACCATGCAGACCGCCGGAAACTTTATAGCCATCCCCGCCAAATTTACCACCTGCATGCAGAACAGTCAAAACCACTTCCAATGTTGGAATCCCCATCTGGGGATGAATTCCAACCGGAATACCGCGTCCATTGTCCGCAACGGAAATAACATTGTCCTTTTCAATCGTTACTTCGATGTGGGTACAGTAACCTGCAAGTGCTTCATCGATCGAATTATCAACAATCTCATAAACCAAATGATGCAGACCGCGCTCTGAGGTTGAGCCGATATACATGCCCGGGCGCTTACGTACAGCTTCCAGTCCTTCCAGTACCTGGATCTGACTTTCGTCATAGGTCTCGGTAACCTTGAGGTCTAACATTTCTTCACTCATACTCATAATTTCAAATTCCTTTTTCGGGGGTGATCGGGTCTATTCACGGCTGTAATGTTCCCACGTCTCACAAACTACCCTGTTGTACGCGGCGCTGCAGCGCTGCACTAGAGATTTGGGAAATATAGAGGATCTCGCCAAGTGCGCCGTTACACAAGACAGCAGACTTGGGCAAATCCTCACAAGCGACAACAACACGGCCTTCCTGCTCCAAGCGGGTCAGCAGCTTACGGGTATACTTAGACCAGGTAGCCGTGTCCATATCAAAAATAGATACGATACTGCGCACCGGAACCATATAATCCTGACCGATATGAACATACATACGCACGTACCTCCGGAATACACAGCGTAACACATTGCAGCCGGAATTGCCATGCCACACAGAAGATCCGTGTGAAATGGATCGTTAACGACTGTTTCACGAAATAGGATGCTGGAATAAACATCCGTGCAGCGAATCTTATCTCCAGCATTTCCATGAAACCCATGTATAATAACCACTTATGATTATTATACCACATTTTCAAGGAATTTGTTAGGGTACTGTGTAATTTTTTTCAATATGATCACACAAATTTTGCAGCCTATATCACTTTTCCGCTTTGCACATGGAACACCGCGCCTGTCTGAAAGCGTGCAACCGTTTCTTCCTCACAGCAGGTGATGATCACCTGTCCTTGTCCCAAATGATTGAGCACAAAATCCTGCCGTCTGCGATCCAGCTCAGATAGGACATCATCGAGCAGCAAAACTGGATATGCATTGTCCGCATCAAAAAAAACAGCACGCTCTGCCAGCTTCAGTGCAAGTGCAGCCGTGCGCGTTTGCCCCTGCGACGCATAAGCCGCCGCCGGAACGCCGTTTAAGTGCAAGACTAAATCATCTTTATGCGGGCCAGAAAGACAAGACCGCGCTGCGATCTCTGCTGCGCGGTGAGAAAATGCATGCTGCTGAAGCTCTGCCTCAATGGTATCCGAGGAAGCAAAGGGATCTGTTATCGTCGAAACCGTGTGATACATACAGGTCAAGATCTCATTTGGTGCTGCTTCTGCATGCAGCTCTCGTGCAAGTTCCGCGAGTTTGCGAATATACGATGCGCGATATCGAATGATGCGTGATCCCAGTCGGCATTGCCTTAGGGTGAAGTCATCCAGTAGATCCAATAACGCAGGTTTTTCCTCACTATCCTTCAAAATATGCAATTTGTGCGCAGTGACTCTTTCATATTCTGCAAGTGCACTTGCATAATGTGGTCGCAGCTGGCAAAGCGCAGTATCCAAAAAGCGTCGTCTTGCCGCTGCGCCCGCTCGGATCAGCATGAGGTCATCTGGACAAAATAATACAGTACGTAATATTCCACGCACATCACTTTGGCGGCGTACCCGCACACCATTGCGGCGCAGTTCCATTGCCCGATGGGGGTGCAGCCGCAGATCCAATGTAATTTCATGCCCTTCGACATGAAAATTGCCGCAAATACGTGCTTCTTCTGCGCTAAATCGCACGCCCTCTTTTTTTTGTGCAGTGCGAAACAGTTTGAGCGTGGACAGCGCAGCAGCAGCTTCCAATAAATTGGTTTTGCCTTGCGCATTTTCGCCCACAATCAGATTTACCGCCGGATCAAATTTTAGGCTGGCAGCTTCATAGTTTCTGAAATTTTCCAGTGTCAGTGTATTAATCAAATAACCACCTGCCTTCTTTTTGCATATGTTTCACGTGAAACTTGGAAGAAATCCGAAATTTTTATCCAATTTCGACACTTTCTCCATCTAAAGTCACCGTATCACCTGTCCGCAGCTTTTTACCGCGCATGAGGCAGGGTTCTCCATTGACCAAAACTTCGCCTTCTGCAATGCGGATCTTAGCTTCACCGCCGGAAGATACCAGATTTGCAAACTTAAGCAGGGCATCGAGTTTAATAAACTCGCCCGAAATCGTAATTTTATGCATCAGCTTTTAACCTCACTGGTAGAACAAGATAAGTGTATTTATCACCCTCTATTGGAGTCAATACAATGGGATTGAGTGCGCCCTTTAGGGAAATTTTTACTGTTTCATCACTGCATGCACGCAAGGCATCGAGTAAGTATCGGCTGTTGAATCCGATTTCCAGCTCAGATATACTGCCGTCGATGGTACATTCATCATAAGATTTTCCGAGTGCAGTGATACAGGTCATTTTCATCATCGATCCATCAAAGGTAACGCGAACTGGATTTTTGAGTCGTTCTGATACCAAAAGTGAAACGCGTTCCAAGCAGGTGATCATTTCGCGTGTATCGGCTTTGACTGTGTATTCAAATGTAGATGGGATTGCTGCATTATAATTTAAAAATTCGCCATCAATTAAGCGACAAATGAGCGTTGTTTGTCCCAAAGAGAATAAAATATGCTTTTCTCCTGGGAAAATTGTTGCAAATTGGCTGTCATTTTCATGGGAAATTCGCTCAATCTCGCGCAAAGCGGGACCAGGAACAACGAATTTCATGTCTTCCGTGGGTGCTTGTTCCAATGTTTCACGTCGGATGGAAAGGCGAAAGCCGTCAACTGCAACGACTGTTAAGCGTCCATTTATCAGTTCAAATAGACATCCGGTGTGGATCGGCTTTGCCTGATTGTCTGAAACTGCGAAAACTGTTTGGTTGATCATAGATTTCAGTATGTTTTCTGGTATAGAGATCGGGTGTGTACCATTAACTTCTGGCATAACAGGGAAGTCATCTGATGCAGATGCAACTAAATTGAACACAGAACGACCGCATTTTATGGTTGTGAGCAGTTTTTCGTCTGTTTCTACATATACAGTGTCATTTGGAAGTTTACGAACGATATCACCGAGGAGCTTTGCACTGAGAACGATTTCGCCGGGCTGAACGATTTCTGCATTGATTTTGGTGCAGATTCCGATAGAAAGATCATATCCAGATAAAGTTAGGTGATCTGTTGCAGTAATACGTAGACCTTCCAAGATTGCGATTGTTGATTTTGTGGAAACTGCTCTTGATGCGATTGAGATTGCATCGAGAAATGCGGATTTTTCACATGAGAATTTCATCGGAAGTATTCATCCTTTCTTTGTCCACAGGGTATGTGGAAGTAAGTAGGTAGTTTATAGAGGATGCAGGTAGTAAATAGAAGGATATTTTTATAGTCGTAGTAGTAGAGCTGTGGAATCTGTGGAAAAGTCGAAAAATATCATGGAGACCATGGGAAATTTTATCCCCATGCGAATGTGCATGAATTTGGACAGATTGTGGGGGAAAATTATGGGAAATAGTTTTCCACAAGTTATCCATCCACAATCCACAGGCAGTGTGGATAATTTTTAGTCTAAAAAAAGAGTCTGATTTACAGATTTTGAATATTTTCTATGAGTGTTTTGATGATATCTTCCAGCTCAGCATTTTTTTTGCGATCGCCGTCGATTTTGTCGCAAGCATGCATGACGGTGGTATGATCACGACCAAATACTTTGCCAATTTCTGGAAGAGAATAGTTTGTCATTTTGCGCACAAGGTACATTGCCATTTGACGCGGCTGAACAGTATCTTTAGAGCGCCGATCTGATAGGATCTGATCGACCGGAACCGAATAGAAGTTGGATACGGTTTGCAAGATCATAGGTGGTGTGGGATTGAGTCCTGGATTGATGGATTTTACCTCCTCAATGACTTTCTGTGTCATATCAATGGTGATTATTTCGCCCCCGAGTTCATGCTTTGCTTTGATTTTTTTAACCGTGCCTTCTAGCTGCCGCACATTGGACTGCAAATTTTCTGCAATGCAATAAATGACATCTTTGGGGAGTTCAAACCCTAATTTTGAGGCTTTTGCGTTAATAATTGCAATGCGTGTTTCAAAATCAGGTGGCTGGATATCTGCAAGAAGACCCCATTCAAAGCGTGTTTTCATGCGGTCTTCAAGGGTATTCATTTCTTTGGGCGGACGGTCAGATGTGAGTACGATCTGACGACCGGATTCATAAAGCGCATTAAAGGTATGAAAAAATTCTTCCTGTGTACGCTCTTTGCCCGCGATAAATTGGATATCGTCAATCAGCAGAAGATCTGTCATGCGGTATTTTCCGCGGAATGCTTGTACATCGCCTTCTTGGATAGCGGTGACCAGTTCGTTTGTAAAATCTTCGCCTTTGACGTAAATAATTCGAAAATCTGGGTGTGTTCCGCGAATTACATTGCCGATCGCATGCAATAAGTGGGTTTTTCCCAAACCAGACTGTCCATAGATGAACAGCGGGTTGTAGTTTTCTGCTGGATGATTGGCAACAGAAATTGCGGCTGCATGGGCAAATTTATTGGAAGAACCTACAATAAAATGTTCAAATGTATATTCTTCGTCGGGAGAAAGTCCGATTGATTCGCCTGTTTTTGCAGGGGAGGTGGGCTGATCTCCATAAATTACAGAGAGCGTGATGGGTTCCCCAAGCAGCTCAGTCAAGGATTGCTGAAGCGGTCCTGTAAAACGAGATTCGATGATCTCTTTTTTGAATTGGTTGGCAGCGCGCAGAACGAAGCTGGTTCCATCAAGAGAAATGGCTTCGGCGTCGTCAAACCACGCAGAAAGCGTGACTGGGCTAAAGGTACCCTCCATGCGCGACAACGCCATTTTGAGTAAGTCGTTGTTGCTGTTCAAGAATTTATCCTCCTAATTCTGCCGATTCTAATTCACCCTACATAATATCATAAGTTGTATCTGATTTCAAGTTATCCACAGGTGTGGATAGGGGTGGGTATAAATTTCTGTGTGTTTGCCAAAATCGGTTTGCGTTCGGAAAAAGTTATACACAGAGAAAATGGGCACTTTGGGATAACTCTTTTGGTAAAAAATAGCTGAACTGTAAATCAAATAAATGTGCATTTTTTGTAAAGTTGCGCTTGACAAATCCTATATAGAGTGACTATAATATATCTGATTCGGAGTATTACGGACAGGCAGCGGCATAAGCCCGATCTTCTGGTATTGGACCTGTGCCGGTGCCCATTCAGATCTATCATGATAATAGGAGGTGTGTGGTAAATGCTGAGAACTTATCAGCCGAAGAAGCGTCAGCGCAGCAAGGAGCATGGCTTCCGTAAGAGAATGTCTACGAAGAATGGCCGCAAGGTGCTGGCTCGCCGTCGTGCGAAGGGCCGCAAGCAGCTGACCCTGTAATCCGGGAAAACAAAAAACAAATCGAGCCGCCCTACTTGAGCGGCTCTTTTTCGTATTTTTAGCGTGTCAGGAATGCGTTTTTATGATTTTCGTCTGCCGTATCCCCACCTGACCACATACCAACAAGGGGAGAGTACGGCAGGCAGACCGCGCAGGCTGCAAAGATGCAGCCATCCGAATTGGCGCGGGGGGGAGAAGCCTGGGCATCGGCAGATCCCATAACGCTTCTGTAAATTTTTATTTCGGAGCAAACCATGAAATCTACCTATGTTATCAAAGAAAACCATGAATTCCGCAGGCTGTATCATCGCGGGAAATCCACGGCGAATCGTTATCTTGTACTGTATTGCATGAAAAACCGCCGTCCCTATAATCGTTTGGGACTCACAGTAAGTGCAAAGTTTGGCGGTGCTGTACAGCGCAATCGCGCAAAACGCCTGTTTCGTGAGGCATATCGTCTGCATGAATCGGAATTGAAGCAAGGGTTCGATCTGGTGCTGGTGGCACGTACTCGTATGCTGGGTGCTAGCTGTGCAGACATTGAAAAAGCACTGCGCAAGGCAGCACGCGATCTGCACCTGCTCGAGGAAAAAGAAGGGAAGCAGTCATGAAACGATTGATCTTATCCTGCATTCGCCTGTATCGGCGGGGTATTTCACCTTACACTGCTCCTACCTGCCGTTATATTCCAACCTGCTCCCAATATGCATTGGAGGCAGTGGAAAAATATGGTGCATGGAAGGGCAGCTGGCTGGCGATTCGCCGGATCTGTCGTTGTCATCCTTTTTCCAAGGGCGGACCCTACGACCCTGTCCCCTGAGTTTAGGGGATCCGAACGGGAATATATCTCGTTCGTTAACACATTTGGAGGAACAAAATTTTGGCTAAGATCTTTGGTTTATTGATCGTGCGCCCATTTGGTATGCTGCTGATGTGGATCTACAATCTTGTAGGTTCTTATGGCGTTGCGATCATTTTGTTCGCCCTGATCTGTAAGATCATCATGCTTCCGCTGTCTATTCACAGCAAGAAGAGTATGCGCAAAATGAGTGCACTTTCACAAAAACAGATGGCTTTGCAGAAAAAGTATGCGAACAATCGTGTTAAACTCAATGAAGAGATACAAAAACTGTATGAGCAAGAGGGCGTTAGCCCAATGAGCGGTTGTTTGCCGTCCTTCTTGCCGCTGCCCATTATGATGGGTCTTTACTATGCAATTGAAAAGCCAGTCACCTTTATGATGGGCATTACGGATAAGGACTTTGTAACAGAAGGTTTTCCAAATTCCGTACAGCTGCTCATCGACTATGTCAACAACAACGGTATTGCGGATCTGACCAAGTTCCAGGATTACTATGTACAGATTCCGCTGATGGAAAACCTCAATAAGCTTGCTGATTCTGCGGGACAGTTCCCAGAAGCAATTACCAAATTGTCCACTGAAATTGCAGAGCGCCTTGTGCCTCTGAACTTTAATTTCTTGGGATTCAATCTGGCACAGACTCCAAATATTAAGGATTTCAGCGTTCTTTGGTTGCTGCCGATCCTTTCTGGCTTGACTGCACTGCTTTCTTCCTTTGTGATGCAGAAGCTTCAGCAAAAGTCCAATCCAGCGGCGGCACAGGTTCAGGGTTCTATGAAGACAATGCTGTACATGATGCCACTGATGTCTGTTTATCTCGGCTTTATCCTGCCAGCTGCACTTGCAGTTTACTGGATCACCAATAACCTTTTGACAATGATTCAAGAGGTCTTCCTCACATGGTACATGGATAAGTATCATCCGATCGAGGTGCAGGATTCCAAGAAGAACAAAAAGAAGGCAAAGATGAAAAAGGAGGAAGCGTAAATGCAGAAAGAGCAGATTTTTTCTGCGCAGACCGTTGACTGGGCAATTGAAAAGGCACTTGAAACCTTGCGTCTGGATCGTGATGCGATTTCGGTTGAAGTCATGGATATGGGACGCAAAGGATTTTTGGGTCTCGGCGCTTCTGATGCAAAAATTCGCGTGACCTATGAGGTGCAGGAGTCTGTTTCTGTACAGCCAGAGTCCAAACCAGCGGAAAAGCCGGCGGAAAAAGTGGCAGAAAAGCCCGTACAAAAGCCAGCTGAGAAGCGCGATGAAACACCACGTTTGGTAAAGGCTGCACCGCAGAGCGCAAAGTCAGTGGAAAAACCGCAGCCGCCAAAGCCGGAAAAGCCTGCAAAGCAGGAAGAGGCACCACGCCTTGTGCGTGCGGCAACTGGTGAAAAGCCAGCACTAAAAGCAGCAGAGGGAAAAACCGAACAGTCAGCACCGGAAGCTGCTCCCAAGCAGCTTCCAAAGGCAAAGCCAATGCCGGAGGCTGCGTGGAGCAATGAGGCAAAAACCGCGATTGCATTTATTGATGGACTTTTGGTAAAGCTGGGTGTTGAGGGACATGCTTTTGTGACCGATAAGTCTGAGCCAGATCATCTGCGCATTGAGATCGAAGGACCAGATATGGGTCCCGTTATTGGTCGCCGTGGCGATACACTAGATGCAATTCAGTATTTGACTTCTCTCGTACTCAATCGCGGTACAGATGATCACATGCGTTTGACCATTGATACCGAGAACTACCGAATCAAGCGCGCAGAGTCTCTCGAGCGGCTGGCACGTAAGATGGCTGGCAAGGTGGAAAGATACCACAAGCCGATGACACTGGAGCCGATGAATCCATACGAACGCCGTATTATTCATGCAGCATTGCAGGATTATCGTGGTGTTACCACACACTCGACCGGAACAGAGCCGGGACGCCGTGTTGTAATTTCTCCAGAAGGCGGACGCAAGTATAACGGTCGCCGCAGTTCGAAGCAGTAAGAAACCCAAAGAAAAGGCGTAAGGGCTTGCCCTTACGCCTTGAGGCTGTCAAAAAACTTTGACAGCCTTTCCAGGGGAACCCAGTCCCCCTAGAT
>JAHHRJ010000044.1 GCA_020025885.1 Butyricicoccus sp.
AGATAGACCCTTATAGGGTCTGTTCAAACCACCCGTTCAACGGGTGGTTTTGATTCAGAAGAAAAGTGGGTCTTGTCAAAATTACAGGTATGCAAATGCAGGATTTCGGAAAAAATTCAGATAAACCGCTTTTTATTTGACTTAAATAGGTTTGCTGGTATATAATAGAACCAATTGTGAATCAAACAGGAGTTGTGTTTTATGGCGAAACCAAGTAACCAATATGGAAACGACAGTATTTCCTCCCTCAAAGGTGCAGATCGCGTTCGGAAGCGCCCGGGCGTTATTTTTGGTTCTGATGGGATAGAGGGCTGTGAACATTCTGTCTTTGAAATTTTATCCAACTCGATTGATGAAGCGCGTGAAGGGCATGGCAGCCGCATTACGGTGACACGCTATGCGGATGGCTCGATCGAAGTCGAGGATATGGGACGCGGTATCCCGATCGAGTTTAACCCCGGTGAGCAACGCTATAACTGGGAATTGGTATTTTGTGAACTATATGCTGGTGGTAAGTACAAAAACAATGAGGGTGAGAACTATGAGTTTTCTCTCGGTCTCAACGGTCTGGGTACCTGTGCAACACAGTATTCCTCAGAATATATGGACGTAACCGTTTGGCGTGACGGTTTTTCATACAGCCTGCATTTTGAAAAGGGCGAAAACAAAACTGATGCGCCAGAAGGTTTTATCAAGACACCTTGCAAGACCAAAAAGACAGGTACGCGCATTCACTGGCGTCCAGATTTGGAAGTGTTCACGGATATCAATATTCCGCTGGAATACTATGCAGATGTGCTCAAGCGTCAGGCGGTTGTCAATGCTGGTCTGGTGTTTGTACTGCGCGATCAGAATGGAAGTCAGTTCGATACCACAGAATTTTGCTATAAAAATGGCATTGTGGACTATGTAAGTGAACTTGCAGGAGAGCAGTCACTGACTAGCGTACAATTCTATCAGACCGAACGCCGCGGACGCGATCGCGCAGATAAGGATGAATATCGCGTGAAGCTATCCTGTGCATTCTGCTTCTCGCGTGAAAATGCACGCACAGAGTATTACCACAACTCTTCTTGGCTGGAATACGGCGGTGCACCAGATAAGGCGGTGCGTTCGGCATTTGTCTCTGCAATCGATGCATATCTCAAACAGCAGAATAAGTACCAGAAGAACGAGAGTAAGGTAACGTTCCAGGATATTGCAGATGCGCTGGTGCTCGTGACCAACTGTTTCTCAACACAGACTTCTTATGAAAACCAGACCAAAAAGGCGATCACCAACCGCTTTATCCAGGAAGCAACAACCGAGTTCTTAAAGGAAAATCTGGAGATTTACTTCATTGAAAATAAGGATGAAGCGGATAAAATCGCCGATCAGGTGCTCATCAACAAGCGCAGCCGTGAACAGGCAGAGCGTGCACGCCTCAATATCAAGAAGAAGCTGTCAGGCAATCTGGATGTTTCCAACCGTGTACAAAAGTTTGTGGACTGCCGCACAAAGGATGTGTCCAGACGAGAGCTGTACATCGTGGAGGGTGACTCTGCACTGGGTTCCTGTAAGCAGGGACGTGACTCGGAATTTCAGGCGATCATGCCCGTGCGTGGTAAGATTTTAAACTGTCTGAAAGCAGAATATGATAAGATATTCAAAAATGATATCATTACCGATCTGATTCGTGTACTGGGGTGCGGCGTGGAAGTACGCACCAAGGCAAACCGTGATCTCTCGGGATTTGATTTGGACAGCCTGCGGTGGAACAAGGTCATCATCTGTACCGATGCCGATGTGGATGGATTCCAAATTCGAACCTTGATTTTAACTATGATCTATCGCCTGATGCCGACACTCATTGAGCAGGGATTTATTTATATTGCGGAATCTCCACTTTATGAAATTACCTATAAGGACAAGACCTATTTTGCATTCGATGATGCAGAAAAGGCAGCTGTGCTCAAAAAGTTAAATGGCAAGAAGGTAAATATTCAGCGCTCCAAGGGTCTGGGTGAGAACGAAGCAGATATGATGTGGGAAACAACTATGAATCCTGCCTCGCGCCGTCTCATCCGTGTGACACCAGAGGACGCACAGGCAACCGCGGATATGTTTGATCTGCTGTTGGGTGATAATCTCGCTGGACGCAAGGAATATATTGCAGAAAATGGCGCCCAGTATCTGGATTTCGCGGATATTTCATAAAGGAGGCCGCTATCTGTGGCGAAGAAAAAAGAAATCGATTCCAAGCGTCCGGTGCAGCCGCCGCTGGAACCAACCGAGCAGTCCATTACGGAAACACTGCGCGTCAACTACATGCCATACGCAATGAGCGTTATTGTATCACGCGCCATTCCAGAGATCGATGGATTTAAGCCATCGCACCGAAAACTGCTCTATACCATGTATAAAAAAGGGCTTTTAAACGGAAATCGGACCAAGTCTGCAAATATTGTGGGCGAAACGATGAAGCTCAATCCCCACGGCGATCAGGCGATCTATGACACGATGGTGCGTCTGACGCGCGGAAATGAGTCGCTGCTCACACCGTTTGTGGATTCCAAGGGTAACTTTGGTAAGGTATATTCCCGCGATATGGCATATGCGGCACCACGTTATACCGAGGCAAAGCTGGATGCATTCTGCATTGAATTGTTCCGAGATATTGATTGCGATGCAGTAGACCTTGTGGACAACTATGACGGCTCCATGAAAGAGCCAACACTCATGCCAACTACATTCCCGAATATTTTGGTTTCTGCCAATACGGGCATTGCAGTTGGTATGGCGTCCTCATTCTGTGGATTTAATCTGCATGAGGTTTGCCGCACAGCCATCGCGTGCATCAAAGACCCTGACCATGATGTGATGGAAACCATGCCCGCACCGGATTTTCCGACAGGCGGCGAGATCATTTATGATGCGGCAGAAATGCGCAAGATCTATGAGACAGGTCGCGGCTCGTTTAAGGTGCGCGGTAAGTGGCAGTATCTGAAAAAGGAAAACCTGATCGAAATTACAGAAATTCCATATACAACGACCATTGAAGCAATCATTGATAAGGTTGCGGAACTCGTCAAGGCGGGTAAAATCCGCGAAATTTCAGATATTCGTGATGAATCGGATTTGGGCGGTCTGAAAATTGCGATCGACTTAAAGCGCGGCACAGATCCGGACAAGCTCATGGATCGCCTGTTCCGTATGACACCGCTCATGGACTCTTGTTCCTGTAACTTCAATGTGCTGATTGAAGGTATGCCGCGCGTACTGGGTGTGCGTGCACTTCTCGACGAGTGGACCGCATGGCGAATCGGCTGTGTGCGCCGCCGTGTCTATTTTGACTTGGACAAGAAGAAGCAAAAGCTGCACTTGCTCGAAGGACTGAAAAAGATTCTGCTGGATATTGACCACGCCATTAAGATCATTCGAGAAACGGAGGAGGATGCCGAAGTTGTACCCAACTTGATGATTGGATTTGGTGTGGATGAAGCACAGGCGGAGTTTATTGCAGAAATCAAGCTCCGTCACATCAACAAGGAATATATCTTAAAGCGTACCCAAGAAACGGATGCGCTGGCGGCAGAGATTGAAAAGCTGGAAGCGATCGTCAGCAGCCAGACCAAGATCCGCAATATCATTGTCAAGGAACTAGAAGCAGTTATCAAGAAATATCCTGCGCCGCGTCATTCTGAGATCGTGAATGTAAATGCGGTCAAATCCTTTGATGAAACAGATCATATCGAGGATTACCCTGTGCTCATCTTCATGACACAGGAGGGATACTTTAAGAAGATTACCCCTGCTTCTTGGCGTATGTCTGCTGAGCATAAGCTCAAAGACGGAGACAAGGTGGTATGGGACTGTGAGACCACAAACAAGGCAGAGATCATCTTCTTTACCAATCAGCATCAGGCATATAAGGCACATCTGCATGATTTCGATGACTGCAAGGCGTCAGTGCTCGGTGATTATCTGCCAGCAAAGCTCGATATGAATGAGGGAGAAGTTCCTGTGTTTGCATTACTGCCCGACTACAAGAGTAGTATGGTGGTGGTATTTGAAAACGGTAAGACGGCAAGATTCTCGCTCGAGAGCTTCGAAACCAAGACCAACCGCCGCCGGTTGACGGCAGCTTATTCGGATAAATCGCCAGCGGTTGCATTTTTCTATCCGGTAGAAGATGACACCGAGATCGTCATGTACTCCACTGCAAACCGTGCAATGACGTTCCGCGTCGGGATGCTGGATGTCAAGGCGACACGCGCAACGCAGGGTGTGCAGGCAATGGTGCTGCGTGCCAAGCATACGGTAACACGGGCAGTACGTGCACAAGAAGCAGACCTCAGTGACCCAAAGCGGTATTTGACACGCACAATCCCATCCATTGGCGCGATCCTTAAGGACGAAGATCTGCCCAATCCACAAATTACACTATAATATCTATATTTTAGACAAAAAGAATCCCACAGTTTCTCGCGACATTCACGCGAAACCGTGGGATTTTCGATACACTAAATATGCTTGCGGATGTGTGCAAGTGCACCCTTTTCTAAGCGGGAGACCTGTGCCTGTGAAATATGGATGGCAGAGGCAACTTCCATTTGAGTACGTCCCTCAAAAAAGCGCATATGCACGATCCGTTTTTCACGCTCGGATAAAGTGCTGATCGCTTCTTTCAGCGCAATTTGGGTGAGCCAGTGCTCATCCGTATTTTTCGGGTCACCAACCTGATCCATCACACAGAGTGCATCCCCTTCTTCGCCCCATACGGGTTCATAAAGCGAAATGGGGTCGGAAATGGCATCAAGCGCAAAGACGACTTCCTCTTTTTTCATATCAAGCGCCTTGGCGAGCTCTGTGATGGTTGGCTCTCTTTGGTGCTCTCTCAAAAAGGCTTCCTTTGCCTGAAGCGCACGGTATGCGGTGTCGCGCATAGAACGAGAAACACGAATGGCGCTGTTGTCACGTAGATAGCGGCGGATCTCACCGATAATCATGGGAACAGCATAGGTAGAAAAGCGCACATTGAGGTCACAATTAAAATTATCAATAGACTTCATCAGCCCAATACAGCCAACTTGAAAGAGGTCATCGACAGACTCGTTGCGTCCGTTGAAGCGTTGGATCACGGACAGTACCAGCTTCAAATTGCCGCGAATCAGCTTTTCACGCGCGTTTGGGTCGCCGTTATGTGATTTTCGGAGCAGCTCGGTCATTTCAGCCGCAGGAATCACGGTCAGAGAGGCGGTATTAACACCGCAAATCTCAACTTTGCTTTGCATGACTTATCCCTCCTGCCTTGTCTTGCTAAAGCAAGTTTGCCCACAAAGGCAGGCAAGATATACCTAAGATATATTTTGCATTTCGACCGCTTTTGTGGGTATTTGACAGGAGAAATGTGTTAAGAAGAGCCTGTCCAAAAAGTCCTTTCTCCGGTTTGTTTTGGAGCGGAGCGACTCTGAATTTTCAAAATCCAAGAACATATACCTTAGATTTTGCTCTCGACCCGCGTAAACGTGCGCGAAACCGGGGGTATCAGAGCCAGTTTCTACCGAAACTGACTATGTATCCAAGGGGACTGGGTTCCCCTGAAAAGCCTGCCGAATTTCTTCGACAGGCTTAGGTTAAGTCAAATGATTCATCGGTACACGTGTCAACGTGATTTTTCCAACAGGAATGCTGTATGTATCAAGTTGTGCTGCAACGAGGGCAGTCGTGCGTGCAGACGATTTATAGTGTCCCATGCGAATCACGGTGGGGTCAGTGGTCTGTCCCAGTGCAGTCATGACGATCTGCGCCGCATTTTGGGCGTCGTAAGAGTGGTCATGGCTGTCAAGGTCGGTATCCCAAAGCCGATAGCCTGCTTGCATGAGTCCGTCACGCTGGACAGTACTCAGGTGTTCACTGCCGTTGGAGATACTCAATAGCCGGCTGACTGTGCCTGTGGCGTGAAATAGTACATCGTTCGCCGCACGCAGTTTGCTGCTCATATCTTGCGCCGAAGAGAGTAGGGTAAAGCCGACCGTGTGACCGCGCCCGATGATCTGGCGGAGCAGATCTTCGTTGAGCACAGTGCCATCTGCGGGAATAAAGAAGGTTGCTTTATGACCAGCTGTCTCCAGCGCATCCAAAATGGCTGGTGTATGTGCATCCGGTGTGCCAAAGTAGCTGAAATAAACAATGCTTGGCTTGCGGGCTGGAACTTCTGGTGTGTTTGGAGCGCCTGTGGTGGGCGGTGTTGCAGTTCCTCCCTGCGGTGCAGCGGTGCTGCTGCTAGATGGATTGTTATATGCATCGAGCATATTGCGAATGGTAGCTGTGGAGGAGGACACAAAGGCAGAGTCTGACATAGAGGCAGAACTATTGCAAATACGCAGGATGGGAGCCGCGGCAGAAATATTGGAATAAGTCAGATTAAATTTGCCGCAGACGAGCTTCACAGGAACATAAATCGTACTGTTAATCCAGTAGGCAGGTGTGCCGTAGCTATTCATAGTTTGATCATAGACCGTACCATGGCTTAAATCAAAGCGAAGGGTAGTAGATCCGCTGGACATTGTCAGCGTTTGGTCGGCGCTGTTATATGTGCCCGAAATACCCAATGTGCCGGAGAATACAGAGTAGGGAACGTATTGTGTGCCGCCGCGCCGTTCCGGCATCGTTGATGCGGACAGCGGCAAAAAAGAATCATTGATTGCGGTGAGGGTGACTGATGCGGCAGCTGAGCTGGTGGTAATGCCAACGAGCAGAGCAGCGCACAATACAAGAGAAAGCAAATGTTTGAGGGTTTGCTTCATATGCTGCATCCTCCTTTTCAAACAAATAAAAATTATATCAATTTTATTATAGCATACAAACACGCAGTTTCGTATACAAAAAGCAGAAAATTCAGTGTTTTCATAAATGTGGAAGACAAAGAAAACTCTCCACAGATTGTGTATATGTGTCCATGAAAAAATGAACAGGCGAATCAGAATTTTCAAATTACATTTCAGGATTTTCTCACAAAAAAATGGAATAAAAAGGAAAAATACTTGAAAATGCAAAAAGAAAGGGATAAAATAAATATAATACTTTCGCATAGTTTAACAGAAAAGAGTGAAAATATTATGCTCAATATCCAATATGAACTGACAACACAACCGAAACAAAAACCAGATGAATCCGCATTGGGATTTGGAAAATATTACACAGACCATATGTTTATTATGGAGCATACGGAGGGAAAGGGGTGGCATGATGCACGCGTTGTGCCGTATCAGCCGATCGCACTCGACCCAGCTGCCATGGTACTGCACTATGCAATGGAATCGTTTGAGGGCATGAAGGCATATCGTCTGCCAGATGACTCTATTCAGCTGTTCCGTCCAGAAAAAAATGCGGAGCGTATGCAGAATACCAACCGCCGTATGTGTCTGCCGGAACTGCCGACAGAGGATTTTATTCAGGCAGTCAAGGCACTCATCAAAACAGATGCAGATTGGGTTCCGCATGAACCAGGAACCAGCTTGTACATTCGCCCCTTTGTGATCGCGACAGAGCCGCATTTGGGCGTACGTGCGGCGGCAACCCATAAGTTTATCATCATCTGTTCTCCAGTAGGTGCATATTATTCCACAGGCATCAATCCGGTCAAAATCTTTGTTGAGGATGAATATACACGTGCTTGCCCCGGTGGTACAGGATTTACCAAGTGCGGCGGTAACTATGCGGCTTCTTTGATTTCTCAGGTCAAGGCGCATGATCTTGGATATGAGCAGACCCTATGGCTTGATGGTGTATCTCATCGCTATGTAGAAGAAGTTGGCTCGATGAACTGCTTCTTTAAGATCGATGGTACGATCTATACAGCACCTTGCGCAGGAACGGTTCTGCCCGGTGTTACCCGCATGTCGTGCATTGAACTGCTCAAAAAATGGGGATTCTCTGTTTGTGAGCAGCCGCTTGCAATCGCAGATGTGATGCAGGCATCCAAGGACGGCAAGCTGGAAGAAGTCTTTGGCACAGGTACTGCGGCAGTTATTTCTCCTGTGGGTGAACTGTGCTATGAAAATGATGTGGCAAAGATCAACGATGGCAAGATCGGCGAGGTCACACAGAAGCTCTATGATACGATCACAGGCATTCAGTGGGGCAAACTGCCAGATGATATGGGCTGGACCACACCAGTAGAAAATGAAAGCATATAAGAATAAAAGACAGCCAAGATTCCATTCGTTCAAATGGGATTTTGGCTGTCTTTTTCTTGATTTGTAATTATTATAATGCGGTAGAATCGCGCCACATGACATCACAGGACAATGTGACAGTTGGCGGATTTTCAATGCGCTCGCGAATGTGGTCAATAAGCAATGCGGCAGCGGTCGATCCTTCCTGAAAGGCGGGCTGCACGATAGTAGAAACGGTTGGCATAGAGAGCGAAGCCCAGTCTTCATTGTCGAATCCCAAGATTCCAAGATGCTGGGGAATCTCAGGATGCAGCGGCTTGAGTGCAGTGAATACAGTGGGCAAGAGCCAGCAGTTTGGTACAAAGACTAAGGTGCGTCCGTTGGGATAGTGCTGCTTCACTGTATCACGAATTTCATCAGGCGAAGTGTGTGCATCGATGATCTGAACATGACATGGGATGTTTTTCTCTTTCAGGGCATCCAAACAGCCCTGATAACGGTCTTGACGGGAAACCAGAACATCAGGGGTGGCAGAGAATAGGATTACTTGTTCATAACCCCGTTCGATGCACGAAGTGATGGCGTCAAAGGTGACTTTGTAATTGTTGGTAACGACCCAGAGAGGCAGACCAACAGGGTTACTATCGATGCAGACGACTGGAATGCCTGCGCGATTCAGCTTTTCAATCGACTCATGTGGATTTCCGCAGGGCTGTAAAATTAGTCCATCCACGCCCATGTCGATCATACGATCAATATGGTGGAGCTCTGCCTTTGGCTCATATTCACTGGTGCCAATGAGAACCTGATATTTTCCAGCGCGGCAGACCTGCGCGATCCCTTTTACAAGATGGTTAGAAAAGGGGTGAGTGATATCGCCGATCAAGACACCAAGCAGACAAGAATGTTTGGCGGTCATCAGGCGAGCCGTAGCACTGGGACGGTAGTCATATTTCTTAACAACTTTGGCAATGCGGTTCCATGTGCTTGCAGACATTTTTTCTCGCTTGCCATTGAGGAAGAAAGAAACAGTCGTTTTTGATACCTGTGCTTCAGTGGCGATTTCCTGTATGGTGATTCTATTTTTCAATGGCATAGAAATTCTCCTTTTTGTATGAATAGATTTAGTCTATCATATTCAAGTGTGAAGTGCAATTCTAATATAAAATTGGTTGACAAGCAGAAAAAAATTGGTATCATTGAATATATAAACCGTTTTACTTAAAATTGAGGAGGTTGTTTGAATGAGACTCTACACATACCGTGAGCAGATGGATGGAAAAGACCTGATCGGTGTTGGATTTACTGAGGGTGAACTTTATCCGCTCAGTGCGTTTGGGTTATCTTTTCCAGATATGAATGCCCTCATTTGCGGCATTACACCAGAGCAGATGGAAATGCTGCGCAAGAAGCCAGAAGGCGTGCAACCGCTTGCATGCAAGGATTTGGTAAGCCGTGCGCCGATTCCGTATCCGATGCAGGATGTGCTTTGCCTTGGCATCAACTACGATGCACATCATAAAGAAGCAGGACGCTTTGACAAGGAGGCATTCGGAGATCGTCCGAAGGCAATCTATTTCTCTAAGCGCGTTTCTGAAGCAAACACAGATGGCGGCAAAATCCCGCTGTATGAAGGTCTGGTAGACAGCCTCGATTATGAAGTTGAGTTGGGTGTGATTCTGGGAAAGGATACATACAATATAGCAGAAGAGGACACACAGGACTATATTTTCGGTTACACCATCATCAATGATGTGTCAGCACGCAACTTGCAGACTGGACACAAGCAGTGGTATTTCGGTAAATCCCTAGATGGATATACGCCAATGGGTCCCTGCATTGTAATCGCAGATGAGATCAGCTATCCGCCAGCACTGGGCATTCGCTGTTCGGTCAACGGAGAACTGCGTCAGGACAGTGTCACAAGTGCACTCATTACCAATATTGCCGAGATCATTGCAGAGCTGTCACAGGGCATGACCCTGAAGGCAGGTACGATCATTGCAACCGGCACACCCGCAGGTGTTGGCATGGGCATGCAGCCACCCTGCTTCTTAAAGCATGGCGATGTTGTGACCTGTGAGATCGAAAAGATTGGTACACTGACCAACATTGTAGACTAGTACTATGAAAAGTCGAAATCCCGTAGGCAAAAATGCCTACGGGATTTCAGCTTGTCGAAAAAGTCTTTTCACTGTTTTGCCTTGGAGCGAAGCGACTTAAAATTTTCAAAATCCAAGGACATGCGCCTTGGATTTTGCCCGCAGCCGATCATGCAGATCCTCAAGGAAATCGATCAGGAGTTCCTGAAGGAGACCATTTCTGGTAAGCACTTTGCAGAGTACTTCTACGCAAACTGCCAGAACGACGCGATCGCAAACTACCTTAAGTCTATCTAGGGGCTGTTTGAAAAATCGAAAATTTGTCTTTTTCTATAGGGAACGGCATCCACTGCGTTAAAAATACTCGAAATCCATCAAGGATTCCTGCGTTTTTTGCCTTGTGGCTGCTCGCTCCCTGCGAAAAATCCGTCAATTTCTCTATTTTCAAACAAGCCCTAATTGATACACGATCAAATAGATAGAAAGCAAAAAGCCAGCCTCCATTTGTAGGCTGGCTTTTTGTTTGTGAAATGCTTGACAAGTGCATAGAAAAAGCGTATCGTTGAGACATAAATACCCTGTGATAAAAGGGAGGACAAACGACATGAAACAGAAACGGTTATTTTCTGCGCTGCTCAGTGTGCTCTTGATGCTGCCAAATCTCCCAGCGTTTGCGGCAGAGGAAAGCCCGCTGACGGCACCAAGTGTTACTGCACAGCAGCGTGCGCAGACGCTTGTAGAGAAGTACGGCGTCACCAGCATACAGTATGCAGTGATGGAAGATGGAAAAATCACAGAGAGTGGGCATGCAGGTGTATACAGCAAGCAGGAAAATCATGCTTTGACAAAAGATACACTGTATGGCATCGGTTCCGTAAGCAAGATGTTTACAACAGCAGCGATCATGCAGCTCATTGATGCGGGTAAGGTCAAGTTGGATGAGCCTGTCACGACCTACCTTCCAGATTTTGAAATGGCAGATGCACGCTATCGCAAGATCACCGTGCGTATGCTTCTAAACCATTCATCAGGGCTGATGGGAAGCACATTTAACAATGGTTTTTTACTGGAAGATACAGAGAACCGTGAGAGTTATACATCGCTTTTGGAAGACCTCAAAACACAGCGCCTTAAGGCAGATCCGGGAGCATTTTCCGTTTATTGCAATGATGGATTTACCCTTGCAGAAATGATCGTGGAGCGTGTTTCTGGTCAGACGTTCACAGCGTATATGCATGAGCATCTGACAAAACCGCTGGGTATGGAACATACGTATACCCCACAAGATGCATTTGATCGCAAACAAATTGCGCGTGCATATCATGTGGTAGATCCAAAGCAGGAACTACCAGCAGAGGTGACACAGATCATTGGAACAGGTGGCATTTATGCAACGGCAGAAGATATGTGTCGCTTTGGTCAGCTGTTTACAGGAGAAAGCAAGGTACTCTCGGATGCATCGCGTAAGGCGACCTTGGAGAAAGAGTACAGCAAGGGACAGTGGCTTGCAGATGGACCCAATACCATTGGATATGGTTTGGGCTGGGATGCCGTGCAGATGACACCATTTGATGCATATGGTGTGCAGGCAGCAGCCAAAGGCGGCGATACGCTCCAGATGCATGCACAGCTGATCGTTGTGCCAGAGCATAAGATCAGTGCAGCGGTGCTGAGTTCGGGCGGAAGCAGCATGTATAACAGCATGATTGCGACACAACTGGTTTTGGAACAGCTGAAAAAAAGCGGTAAGGTTCAAGAGATTCTGCAACCTGTGCCGATCAGTAGCCCGCAGGCAAAGCCACTGGATCAGGATTTTTCCGAATATGAGGGCAAGTATGCAGGAATGGGCATTTTGTATCGTGTATACCTAGACCCTGATGGTGCACTGAATATCGCCAATGCGTATGACCTCAGCGCGAAGGAAGTCCTTGTATATATTGGAGATGGGAAGTTCAGCGATAAGGCGGGAACCACCCACTATGCCTTCTTAAAGCAGAATGATAAGATTTATCTCACAGCAGAGGCGCGTACGATTTTAGCGGGTATTGGAGAGAGTTATAGCCAGATCTATGCGGCACAAAAGCTGGAAGACTATCCAATGCCGAAAGATGCAAAGCAAGCGTGGCAGGCACGACATGGCAAGCTGTATCTGCAAACCAACGCAGCTTACAATGCAGAAACGCTTTCGATGCTTCCAGCGGCAGGCGTTGCGGTAGATGAATCGCTTGGTGGATATCTGGCAGGAAATAAGATCAGCGATGCCAATACGGCACAGGCAGTGATCGAAATTCCAATCATGGCTGGACGTGATCTCATGGACTATGTATTCTTTACTGAAAATGAAGTGGAATACATGCGTGCCAATGATGCCGTGTATATAGACAGCACAAGGATTCCTACCCTGTATGCGGGTGGTAGCCATGCACATCTCACCATTCCACAGAACGGATATGGCAGATGGTTTCGTATTGGGGAAGCCCTGAATGGAAAAAACATGACCGTTACAATGCCGGAAAAGAGCGGCTTTGTGGCATACAATGCACAGGGCATGGCGGTGAGTCAGAGCGCGGTAACTGGCAAGAATACAGTGACCTTAGAAAAAGATGGATACCTGTATTTTGCAGCACCTGCGGGCACGCGCATTGACTTAGACTTTGCATAAGACAGTATCAATAAAACGAGAGACTGCAATTTGCTGTCTCTCGTTTCGTTTTCTTATGGATGTGCAAATGCATCGCTGCGATATAGATTTTCAATATAACAGCCTTGCCGCTTGGCATAATCATGCGTGTACTTGGTGCCGCCTTTGGTGCCATTATACCAGCAGATTACACGGCTGGACTGCTCGACCATAAAGCGATCACGCGCAAGGTAACATCCCGTATAGTAGGCTGGGGCAATGGTGCAGATGATGTTGCCAGCCTGTGCCTGATCGAATAGATGCCGCCAGTAGTCAGACCAGTTTTGTTCCATACTAGGAAAAGGAAGCGCACAGATTAGCTCGATATGTGGATAGTCATATTGCAAATTGAGGACTTCTCGGGCTGCCCACAAATCAAATCCCTTACTCATACCTGTAATAAAATGTGTATAGCCCTGATCAATGGCGCGAACGATAGCAGCGGATAGATCACGGCGCAGCATATCAAGCAGATAGGGCTGGGATTGCCAGTCAAATCCCAGTTTTTCTGGACGGCTGCCGGTAAAACAGCAGGTATGGGGACGGGTGCAAGAGAGCTCGTGGAGCATGATACTGCCTCCTGAAAACGAAATTTTGTTCGATAGTAATATCCTAACATAGAGTGAAAGACAAGTCAAATACGCTCGACCGGATATGCCTTGTCAAGCACATGGAATACTGGTAAAATAGGGGACAGGAAGGATGATGCATGTTGGTGAATCGTTTACCGCGTCCACTGTATATTCCCGTTCGGCTGGTGGAGCGATATTTTAAAGATGGAGTTGCACATGCCGCCGCGGAGTTGGCATTTTTTTTGTTGTTTTCATTGTTTCCGCTTATCATGGTGCTAAACTCCCTTTTGGGTCTTGCAAACTTATCAGAAGTTACGATCTTGAATGCGACCCAATTTCTTCCGGATGATGTACAGCAGATCATAGTCAATTATATGACGTTCCTTGGTTCCAATGACTCAGTACGTCCGCTGATTTTGGGAAGTGGACTCACGCTTTATTTTCTTTCTCGTGCGGTACGCTCGATTATGTATTCGATGCGGCGCATTTACCGCAGCAGTACGGGACATACACTGGTGCACAATGTTGTGGTGTCACTCATTTTGACAGGTGGATTGTTATTGCTGCTTGGTGCAAGTATTTTTGTGATCGTGGTGGGACAGGAATTTTTGCGTCTTGTGATGCGCTGGTTTCCAATGCTATATTCAGGGCTGCTCATGATGCAGTATTTGGGTTATCCCGCGGCAATCGTGATCGCACTGGTATTTCTGATTTTACTCTATCGTTTGGTGCCGCCTGCGCGTGTGGGCTGGCGTGCAGCACTGCCGGGGGCTTGCACGTCGCTCATTGGGTGGATGGTGCTCACACGATGCTTTGCCTACTATGTAGATCATATGGGACGGTATAATATCTTTTATGGCTCCATCGGTGCGCTAATCGTGTTGATGCTTTGGCTCTATCTTACCAGCACCACGCTGATTATGGGCGGTGTGCTGAATCATGTATTGGCAGAATCCAGACGAATTGCACGCAACACAGAAAAGGTATAAGCAAATAAAAATCCCTCTTTCTTGCCTTAATTGTCCGATGAGATGCAGAAAATACAAGATGCAATCCAAAGTTTACATCAAAAAAACACAAATGCAACGTGGATTTTCTGGAAGTTGCGCGAAAAAAACAGTAAAATTAGGGCAATAAATCAAAAGGAGGTATGTTTGTGAGTTTCGGAGAAAACCTGAGATTTCTGCGCATAGAGGCGGGACTGACACAAGAACAATTTGCAGAGGAAATGGATGTCACCAGACAGTCGGTAAGTAAGTGGGAGTCAGACAGTGGGTTTCCGGAAATGAACAAGCTGATTCAAATCAGTGACCGGTTTGACTGCAATTTGGATGACTTGCTGCGCGGCAGCGTGAAGGAGAAAAAGCAGACGGATACAATCGGGTATGACGCGCATATGACACGGCGGGCACGGATGATTGCACTCGGGGTCATGCTGTGTATTCTGGCACCTGCGGGGGCAGCCATCGCACCACAGCAGTTGGATGGCGTTGTATTTTTCCTGTTTCTGATTCCCGGTGTGCTGTTCTTTGTGTTATCTGGAATTTGGCATCATCAATTTCAGGAGGAGCATCCAGTTTTGATACCATTTTATAAAAAAGAAGAATTGTCTGCGGCACAAAAGCGTTATCCGTTTTTGATTGTCTGCGGAGTTGGTGTGATTTTGTCGGCACTGCTGGTTTGGGTCATTGGAGATATTTGGTATACTGTTATAATGGATGGTATTGGACTAGGCTTTATCGGACTGGGTGTTGGTATTTTGGTGTATGGTCGGCTGGAACATGAAAAATACAATATAGAGAAAAATCAAAATGAGTTTTTAGAGATGCTAGTACTGCAAAAAGTTAGTAACTAGCATATAATTGGATATAGCTTTTTGAGTT
>JAHHRJ010000045.1 GCA_020025885.1 Butyricicoccus sp.
TCTAGGGGGACTGGGTTCCCCTGGAAAGGCTGTCAAAGTTCTTTGACAGCCTCTAAAAATACCAGTGTCAAACACTGGTATTTTTGATTTTATTTTTATCGTTTAAAAGTTCTTTGCAATATTCAAAAATCTTTTTTCTTGTTACAATGCCAATGAACATATTGCGGTCATCGATCACAGGTACAAAATTCTGATTCGATGCGCGCGACAGCAAATCCAAAACCTGTGCATTTGCAGCAACCGCCTTGTTGTCACAGCGGCGCGGCAGATCACACATTTGCAGAGAAGCTGTCTTTTTCTTGCCAATGATCTCGCCGCAGGTACACATCATCCAAAGAAAATCACCCTCTGTTACCGTACCGATGTACTCACCGTCGCGTGAGATCAGCGGAATCGCATGATAGCCGCTCTCGTGCAATTTATCCAGACCCTCTTTCAGCCCCATGTCCTCATACAAATAGCACACTTCGCTTTTGTGGGTCAGGAAAAACATAATATTCATGAAAACACATCCTTAAATCATCACAATCAAATTCTTTTGTGTTTCTTTTATTCTAACAAAACTAGGAGATGTATTCAAGGATTCCCAAAACAATTTGCACAATGTTTACAATTATTCTGGGTCATTTCATAGCATTTCTTGCTGCAATTTCTGCAAAATTCTGGTTATCAGAGAGACGCGCTGGAACGGTGTAATAAAGTACCAGCCGGAAGTATACGGAACCATTTTTTTCGCCAGCTGCACAGAAAGTTCGATTGCCAGTTCCTCTGCTTCTTCGCGGTTCAATCCCTCATAGCGGTCGATCACAGACTGCGAAATTTCGATACCTGCAATCTCATTGCTCATAAACAATGCGTTGCGATGGCTCACCACAGGGATCACGCCGCCCAATAGATCGCCCTTTAATTCTTCATGTGCCTGCATCAGATTTTCGAACGCACGTGTAGTGAAGATCGGCTGTGTCAAAAAGCCCACAACGCCTTGTTCTTCTTTGCGCTTGGCTTTTTGCAGCTCTGCGGCAAAGTTTGGCGCATTGACATTGAGTGCACCATACACCCGAAATGGTGCTGTGATCCCTTGCTCGCCTAAGCTGCGAATATATCCTGCAAGCACGGCTGAGTTAAACGAGAACACACCCTTTACCTCATCACGCTCAGCAGATGGAATGGGGTCACCGGTAACTGTTAAGACATTGTGTACCCCTTCTGCGGACAATCCAAGCAGCAACGCCTTTGTCGCATTGATGTTCCGATCGCGGCAGGTCATATGAGGAATGGGATCAATCCCCAGTTCTCGGTGCAGCTTTGCCGCGAGCATAGAGCTATCCACACAAGCACGTGCCACAGGGCAATCTGCAACCGTGATGGCATCCACACCTACCGCCTGCAAAGTCCGTGCACCTGCCATAAACTGATCCAAATGCGCATCGATCGGCGGATCTAACTCTACTGCAATGATCCGTTTGCCCCTACGCAGCTTATTTGCAATCCGGTTCTGTACATTGCGCGGCACTGGTGTACTACGCACCACTGCTTCCACTGGCTGCAATTCGGCTTCCGGCAGGATCTCTGCGGTGAGGCGAATATGCTCTGGCGTTGTGCCGCAGCATCCACCAATGATCTTAACACCTGTGGACAAAATTTCTGCCATACGTGCTGCAAAGTAATCTGGACGTGTTTCAAAATATGTCCGTCCATCTACGATCGTCGGATATCCTGCATTCGGCATGATGCTGCATAAAATCGGCTCTACTGGTTCACGTGAAATACCAAACAAATCGGCATTGTTTTTGACCTGTGCCAACAAATGACTGGGACCAGAAATGCAGTTGAATCCTGCCGCATCGATTAAAGGGCACTCCGTCACACGCTGTAACAGCGGGCGGATCGGCAAGCCAGTTCGCGTAAATCCATCTGGCGAAATGGCAAACGATGCAATGATAAATGCATCTGGGCATCTTGCCTTGATATATGCCGTGAGTCCATAGAGTTCACTATCATCTGAGAGTGTCTCAAACAAAAAGTATTTTGCACCCAAATCCAGAAAAATGTCTACAATCTGTTCATATTCTCCATTGGCATCTGCGATCGGACCGATATCTGCAAACACAAAAGCGCGATATGGCTCTGCCTCCCGCACAGCGATCTTCCAGCCACGCACGATCACTTCGCGCACCTTATCAAATCCGCAGTCTAATGCATGGGTATTTGCCGCAAAGGTATTTGTTTTGATTGCACGCGCACCACAGCTTAGATATGCACGATGTACCTCTGCCACACGCTCGGGTGCGGTGCAGTTTGCAAACTCACACTTGCCCACCTCATCTTCAAATACACTCTGGAAATATGTGCCCATTGCACCATCAAATAATAGGGTCTTATGCTTTAGATAATCTCTTAGTTCCATATTCTTTACCCCAATACTTCCTTGCAAATATCCACTGATTCTCTTGCGTCCCGCGCATAGAAATCTGCACCCATCTTTTTCGCATAGTCTGGCGTCAGCACCGCACCACCAACCCAGATCTTGCATGGGTGTCCACTTTCACGCAATGCGCGGATGGTTTCTTCCATGCTTGCAAGTGTCGTTGTCATGAGTGCAGACAAGCCGATGAGGTGTACATCCTCTCGAATCGCCGTCTGTACGACCGCTTCTACGGGTACATCGCGTCCTAGATCAATGACACGATATCCATAGTTTTCCACGATCGTCTTTACAATGTTCTTTCCGATATCATGGATATCGCCCTTGACGGTTGCCACAATGACTGTACCTTTGCTCACTGTCGCAGAGCCTTTTTTCGCCATCTCGGTTCGGATAATCTCAAAAGCCTCCTGTGCCGCACCCGCTGAATTGATGAGCTGCGGCAAGAAAATTTCGCCGCGCTCAAAACGATCACCAACCACATCGAGCGCAGGGATCAGCAGTTCATTGACAACATCGAGCTCGGCTTTCCCTTGCGCCAAAAGCTGTACTGTAAGCCGCCGCGCCTCGTCTTTGAGTCCCTTTTCTACGGCACGCGGCAGTGTCGTCTGTTCGCCATTGTTTGTAGGTATCTGCACAGCTGTCTGCGGCGTTTCTTGTGTATAGGCGGCAATATACGCTTCTGCGTTGCGGTCACGGTTATAGAGCACATTAAACGCACGAATCGTATCCATAATTGCGGCTGTGTTCGGGTTTACGATTGGCAAATCCAAACCGGATGCCATTGCAAGGGTCAAAAAGCTGGTTGTGATTAAGGTGCGGTTGGGCAGACCAAACGAAATATTAGAAACGCCCAATGTGCAGTGCAGTCCCAATTGATCGCGCACCATTTCCATTGCACGCAAGGTTTCTACTGCCTTGTCCTGCTCTGCGGAAATGGTCAGCGTCAAGCAGTCAATGAATACGTCCTCTTTGGGGATTCCATAAGATAGTGCCGCCTGCAAGATACGTTCTGCGATTGCAAAACGTTCCTCCGCAGTTGCCGGAATGCCATTTTGATCCATGGTCAGTCCAATGACAGCCGCACCATACTTTTTGACCAGCGGCAGCACACGCGCAAGCACTTCCGGCTCACCATTTACCGAGTTGACGATTGCCTTACCATTTACCACACGCAAGCCAGCCGCAAGTGCATTGGAGTTGGATGAGTCGATTTGCAGCGGCAAATCGGTCACGGACTGGATCGCCTTGACCACGCGCACCATCATTTCTGGTTCATCCACGCCGGGCAGACCGACATTGACGTCTAAAATATGTGCCCCTGCGTCTGCCTGCTCTACTGCCTGTGTCAATACATAATCCAAATCACCGTCACGAAGTGCCTGCTGAAAACGCTTCTTGCCTGTCGGATTGATTCGCTCGCCAATGACACGCACACCATCTATGACCACCGTTTCGGTTGGTGTACACACAACCGTGCGCCGCGTGATCTCTCTCTCCGGCGGCATCTGATTTTTTGTCTGCTCGATCAGCTTTGTGATAAAGTCTGGACGGGTTCCACAGCATCCACCGAGATAGCATCCACCCAGCGGCACAAACTTTGCCATATCCGCCGCAAACTGCTCTGGCGTAATGCTATATACGCCTGTTTCCGGATCGGGCAGTCCTGCATTTGCTTTGACAACTAACGGCAGCGTGGTAAGCTCACTCATTCTTTCCACAATCGGGTATAACTCTTCTGGACCCAGCGAGCAGTTGACACCAAGTGCATCTACGCCCAAGCCTTCCAGCACCGCACACATTGCATCCACTGAGCATCCCGTGAAGGTACGGTGGTTTGGCTCAAAGGTCATTGTCACAAATACTGGCTTGTCACTGTTTTCCTTCGCCGCCAATACCGCTGCCTTGACCTCATACAGATCGGTCATCGTTTCAAATACAATGAGATCCGCTTCGCACCCTGCCTCTATCACTTCGCGGAAAATATCATACGCATCTTCAAACGCGAGTGTGCCATACGGCTCTAGAAGCTGCCCAATCGGTCCAATATCCAGTGCCACACGCGGACGCGCCATATTTGGATTGTCTGTACAAAACGCTTCGACTGCACGCTTTGCGCACGCCACGCCAGCCGCAACGACCTCTGCAACATGCAGCCCCTCATGCACAAGCTTTTCTCGGTTCGCACCAAAGGTGTTCGTATATAAAATTTGTGCCCCTGCATCCAGATATGCGCGATGCACCCCTGTAATGAGCGTGGGGTCAGATAAATTTAAGCCTTCTGGTGCCTGTCCAGTCTCCAATCCTGCGCTTTGCAGCATGGTTCCCATCGCACCATCTAAATACCACAATTTCGTCTTATTCTCTACCACAGGTTTTTCCAGCCTTTCGAAATGCGCAAGTTTCAAACATTGAGCAATATGCACAGCCGCGGAAACGCTTGGTTTGCGGCTTGTCTGCAATGCCAATGAGTGCCGTTACCGACTTGCGCGGTGTTAAAATATGCGTGTTGGTCACCGTAAGACCAATCTTGCGCGGTGCGTCCACAGTGTGAATAAACTCATGCTGCAACAGGATTGGCAGATCTCCATACCCCGGACTAAAACGGTCAGTCAAATGGATATCTTCTTCCATGGCTGCCGCAATTTCCTGCTCTGCCATATCGCATACCGCTTCAATCGCCGCAGAGCCACAGCAGTCCAGCACAATCGCGCGGGACATATCACGCACCTGCGCCTGGCGAATGGCAAGTTCCAGTCCATGCCCCAGCGTTGCCGCAAGGAATATGACCCGCTCGCACTCGGACAACATATTTGGCACATCCTCGCCCACAAAGGCAATATGCGGCACTTCGTTCTTTCGATCTATCGCAAACACGCGATAGGTATAGCGTGGCTCTGCCACACGCAATGTCTCCGCAATGCAGTTGTCAATCAGTACATCGACCTCCTGCGGAATTTTACTGCCCGTCCACCGCAGATATTGTAGAACTTCTTTTCGGTTAAACCCACTTAGTTTCAGATTCATCTTGTTTCCTCACACAAAAGGTTCTCTTTGTGTCTTTCTCAATCAATACCAAAAAAACGTTTACCGTTTTCCAGTGTAATACGCGCTGCTTCCTCGGGTGTAATGCCCTTGATCTCCGCGATCGTCTCCGCCATACGGTGCACATACAGCGAGGAATTGCGCTTGCCGCGATATGGTTCAGGTGCCATATAAGGTGCATCGGTTTCGATCATCAGACGATCCATCGGGATGACTTCAATTGCCTCACGCGCTTTTTTGCTGTTTTTAAAGGTGATAACCCCTGTAAAGGAAAGCATACAACCCAAATCCAGCAACTGCTTTGCAAACTCTGCTGATCCTGAATAACAGTGGAAAACACATCTGACATCGGGATACTGCTCCACAATCGTCAGGCTGTCCAAATGTGCTTCGCGGTCATGGATAATGACAGGCAGTCCCAGCCGCTTTGCCATACGCATCTGCATGCGGAATGCTTCCTGCTGACGCTTACGTGCATCTAGATCTTTGCACCAGTAATAATCCAGTCCGATTTCGCCGATCGCCTTGACACGCGGGTCTTTTGCCAGCACCTCAATCTCAGACAGATTGTCCGCAAGCTGTTCATCCGTCAGGTCTTCTATATTTTCGGGATGATATCCAACCGCGGCATATACCCATGGATACTGGTTCGCATAGCTGACCGCCTTGCGGCTCGTCTCCAAATCACACCCTGGATTGAGGATCAGCCCAACGCCATTTTCCGGCATACTGGAAAGGAGCATATTGCGGTCCTCATCAAAACGTTCATCATCATAATGTGCATGTGTATCAAATACAGTTAACAATCTTGTCCTCCTGTCCAAACACCTATCAATCATCTTATTCCATGGGTCAAGAAAAGGACGCAGGTATTTCCCCCGCGCCCTTTCCAAACGATCCATCATTTCAGCGATTTTACGCCAGCCTTAGCACAGCTTTGCGCCAGCCGGTACAGCATCATCCAGCATCACCAGATGCAGCTCTTCCTCGCCATCGGCAAGCTCTCTTACCGCAGACAAGATCATACCATTCGATTCCTGTCCCATCATCTTGCGTGGCGGCAGATTGGTGCAGGCAACTAGTGTCTTTCCTACCAGCTCTTCTGCCTTGTAGTGCTTTGCAATACCGGACAGAATCTGACGGGTTGTCTCTGTACCATCGTTCAGCTGGAACTTTAAGAGCTTTTCACTCTTGGGCACATTCTCACAAGCCAGTACCTTGCAGACAGTCATTTCCACCTTGGCAAATTCATCAATCGTGATGCAGCCTTCCGGAACTTCAACCTTCTTTGCTTTCTTTTCGTCCTTCTTGGAAGCCTTTCCCTGCTTCTTATCGTTCTTTTCCGGTTTTTCTTCGGCACCAACGATCTCTTCCAGCTTCTTAGCGATATCAATTCTGCCGAACAGGATCTCAGCCTGTCCAACTGTACCGCCAACTGGCATTCCACCAAAGGAAGCAAGCGATTCAATGCCAGTATCTTCTACGCCGAGCTGACGGAAGATCTTGTCCGCAGTTTCTGGCAGATATGGTTTCAGCATGGCTGCTGCAAAGCGAATGGACTCCAGCAGGTTATACAGCACGGTACCCAGACGTGCCTTCTTGTTCTCATCCTTTGCCAGTGCCCACGGCATGGTCTCGTCAATATACTTGTTGGAGCGGCGGAGCAGTGCAAAGATTTCGTCAATGGCATCTGCAACATGCAGACCTTCCATCTTTGCTTCTACGCGTGCTGGCAGCGCCAGTGCCATCGCCCTCAGTTCTTCATCCACAGGCTCAGCCTCGCTCGGCTCCATGATCTTGCCATCAAAGTATTTGTGATCCATTGCAATGGTGCGGTTCACGAGATTGCCGAGTACATTTGCAAGCTCTGTATTGATGCGCTCCATCATCATTTCATAGGTCAGAACGCCATCATTTGCAAACGGAATCTCATGCAGTACATAGTAACGCACTGCATCTACGCCAAAGTGCTTTACAAGGTCATCTGCATAGATCACATTGCCGGCAGACTTGGACATTTTGCCGTCGCCCACCAGAAGCCACGGATGACCAAATACCTGCTTTGGCAGCTCTTCGCCGAGTGCCATGAGGAAGATCGGCCAATAAATGGTATGGAAACGAATGATATCCTTACCGATGAGGTGCACATCTGCTGGCCAGAACTTCTTGTAACACTCGTCATGATTGCCGTCCGGATCATATCCGCAGAATGTGATATAGTTTGTGAGTGCATCGAGCCATACATATACAACATGCTTGTCATCAAAAGTAACCGGAACGCCCCAGCTAAAGGAGGTTCTGGATACACAGAGATCCTGCAAGCCCGGCTTTAAGAAATTATTTACCATCTCGTTCTTGCGGGACTCTGGCTGAATGAAATCTGGATGGCTTTCAATGTGCGCCATCAGACGGTCTGCATACTTGCTCATACGGAAGAAGTATGCCTCTTCCTCTGCATCTGCAACCGGTCTGCCGCAATCTGGGCACTTACCGTCTACCAACTGGCTTTCGGTCCAGAAGGATTCACAAGGAGTGCAGTACTTGCCCTTGTAGGAACCCTTATAGATATCACCCTGCTCATAGAGCTTCTTAAAGATCTTCTGTACCTTTTCCACATGCATTGGGTCTGTGGTGCGTACAAAGCGATCATAGGTTGTGTTCATCAGATCCCAGATGGTCTTGATCTGGTCTGCAACATTATCCACATACTGCTGTGGTGTAATACCTGCTGCCTCAGCCTTATCCTGAATTTTCTGACCATGCTCATCTGTACCAGTCTGGAAGTAAACCTCATAGCCAGTCATACGCTTATAACGTGCGATCGCATCTGCAAGAACAATCTCATATGTGTTACCGATATGCGGCTTTGCCGAGGTATAAGCAATGGCTGTTGAGATATAATACGGTTTTTTCTCCATTTTCTCTCATTCCTCCTGTGCTTGTTCAATCTACCTTATATCATAACGGAATTTCGATATGTAATCAATATATTTTATGGAAATTCCTGAAAACAGCAAAAATGCCCGCCTGCCACAAAACGCAGCAAAGCGGACATTTTTTATTTATTGCATATCGTTTCCTTTGGGCGGGAAAGTATCTCCCTGCTCAACGATTTGGAAGTAGATGAGGAACGAGGACAAAAGATATCCCCAATAGAAGAGCATACCAATCCCCATCGTCCAAACGCCGAACAGTTCCCAGCCAAGGAAGCTAACCAAAAAGACGATCATGGCTTTCCAGTGTCCCTTGAGCGTACGCACAGACTGCTTTGTTGCCTGCCATGCCCCTAGATTCGGGTCACGCATCATAAGCGGGTATGCGCCCAGATAGCAAATCACACGCGCCATAAATGGAATACTAATGATGGTATACAAGCCAACTGCCTGACTGATCATCATTGAAAAAAATTCTGGTGTTCCCACCATTTCAGGGTTTCCGCTGACTACCATATAAATATATGCCGTCGTAATGCCAAATGGGATAGTGAGCCACAGCACTGTGTGCACAAAAATGCACACACCGATCCGCATACCGCGCAGATACATTGGCACACTGGCTAAGGTATCAAACGCCCGCAAAATGGATGCATTGCCAACAAGCAGCAATTCACTAAGAAACGCCATCACACCATATAGAAGCGGCAGTACCAGAAACACAATACTGCCAACATACAGCACGATCGGTACAAGTACCTTTCCCGTTGTTAGTAAATAGGTGTTGATGAGGCTGCTTACAAGCATCAGTGGAAGCATACACACAAGCATGGCTCCCATCACCTGCATAAGATTGCGCATCACACACTGTTTTGCGATCATCTTGGCTCGTCTGCGCAAATTACTTGATTCCAAATTTTATTTCTTCCTTTCTCAGGACGCTTGCCCTTCTGGGTCGATCGTTGTATTTGGCGGCACTGTTTCCGGCTGTGGTGCCGGCGTTGGCTCTGGTGAATTGGTCTGTTCTGTTGTGCCACTCGTTGCTCCACCTGCATTGGTACCATTATTTGTGCCATTGCTGGTTCCACCTGTCATGTGTCCAGTGGTATCATTTGTTGTACCGTTTGGCTTTTCAGGTGCTACCACAGGCTCCTTTTTGTCAGGTCCCACCAAAACGACCTTATCACGCTTGCGATAGTTGGAACGGTTTACAACCTCTTTCTTGGTCTCTCCATTTTCTGTGACATACTTATAGGTGACGGTCTGATAACCAGTTGTAGCGGTCTGATCGACTTTCTTCGTTCCAGGACTCAGTGTGCTGTCCTTCTTTTCCACAGTTGTCGGCTCTAAGGTTTCCAGCACTTCCGTCTCGATCTTGACTTCCTTATCGCTCACTTTGGTACCGTAAATCTTAGTCTTCATCTCGCCGCCTTCACGCACAGCCACGATCTTGATTGGATAAGCGGTATTATTTTTGAACTTAAAGTCCAGACTGCCATAGCTTACCGTTGCATCCTGTCCGAGCGGGGTATATGCAACCGTCATGGAGTGGTTGGTTCGCTCTGTTACCTCAAGGTCTGCACGCAGAACTGCCATATACAGCGTAGAGGATGGCTGGCAGACACCGCCGCCCACATCATCAATGACCTTACCATTGACATATGCACCAGCCGCCTTAAAGCCGCGCTCTGCGGTACGTGGTCCCACAGTGCCATTGTAAGAAAATTCCTCGCCTGGATTGAGGATAGTCTCATTCATATATTTTGCTGCAAGCGTTACATTGCTTGTGCGATCTCGGTTTCCTGTATTCAGGTTCGTGGATGCAGATCCGAGAACATCGCGGAACAATGCGCGATCCAGCACTTCCTTGGTGACCGTTGCAGGTATCACGCTAACCGGAATGGTATACTGTGCTGCGCTGCCGTCACCAATGATGATCTGCGCCTGCGCTGCATCCATTACAATACCATGTTGCTCTGGAATGATCGTCTTTCCATCGGTCTTATCTACGATCGCATTGACTGGCTGACGATCTACCTTCATCTTCAGCTCTGCAACATTTAAAGGCTGTGGCTCTGTACGCCGGGTCTCTACTGCATAAGGCGTAAAATCCATTGTTTTGATCTTGTTTACAATATCATCCTGCACTTTATTGCGATCAAAGCTGATCCCCGGCTTTGGCATGGTCAAAATGAGATTTGTGCCGTTCAGCTCCCAAGTTTCTGGGCGTGGCTCAGTGAGCGCCTCCGCCGCAATCGCATCAAGTTTTATTTTGAGTGCCTCTTGGTTGAGCTTCATCACCAGTTTTGCTTCTTGCTTGTGAAACAGTCCGCCAACTGCTTTGGACACACGCTCAACCATGCCTCCCTTGTGACCGACATCAAATGCCGCCTGTGCGCTTTCCAGTGGGTCCAGACCGTCTGTTACCTCGCTCATCTTCAAATCATACTGCTTGTCATAGATCTGTACCGAAAGTGTTCCATTTTCCACCATAGGACCCGCTTCTGCCGCAATTTTATTTGCCGCTTGTGCAAGGCTCAAGCCACCGACATCCACTGTACCTGCGGTGACGCCGCGGAAAATAGTATTGGTCATGTATGTATATCCCAGCACACCGCCAGCACCAACACCACCCAAAATCAACACTGTGCACAGCGCGACCAAACCTGTCTTATTCTTTTTCTTTGGCTTGTTTGGTTTTCCCGTCGTTTTCTTTTGTCCGCCCGCTTTCACCTTTGGCTGTGTTTTCTCTTTGCCGCCGCTGCTTGCCCTTTGCTGTTCTGCGAACACTGCTTGGCTTTGCATATCCTGTGAATAAGCAGTCTGCTGTTTTACAGGTCTCCATACCAGATCCCCGCTTGTATCTATGGTTGCACGCGTGCGCGGCTTTGGTATATCATTCTGTTCCATTGCAGCGTACTCGTTCAAGATATCGTCAACAGAGATATTTTTCTTCTGTCTATCCATGCTATTCACCTGTCCCCCATTCAATTTTATATTTGATTAATGCATATATTCTTATTGTATTCGATATGTAGGCAAATTACAACAAACCGCCTATATTCTCCGAAAAAGGGGGACGCCTGCGCATCCCCCAAAGTGTCTTGCCACATTATACATTAAAGCGGAATAGAACAACGTCGCCATCCTGCATGATGTACTCCTTGCCTTCGGAGCGAACCAGACCCTTTTCTCTTGCCGCTGGCAGAGAGCCGCACTGTATCAGATCGTCATAGGATACGACCTCTGCGCGAATAAATCCGCGCTCAAAATCGGTATGAATCTTGCCAGCTGCCTGTGGTGCCTTGGTACCCTTTTCGATCGTCCAAGCACGCACTTCCTGCTCACCAGCAGTTAGGTAGCTCATCAAACCAAGCAGGTCATAGCACACACGGATCAGGCGATCCAGTCCAGACTCTTCAAGACCCAGATCAGACAAAAACATTTCCTTTTCTTCTGGCTCCAGACTTGTGATATCTTCTTCCAGCTTTGCACAGATCGGAAGCACCATTGCGCCTTCCTCTTCTGCAATCTTCTGCACTGCGCTGAGGCGTGCATTTTCTGCCTGATCGCCAGTAAAGCCAGACTCGTCCATATTTGCTGCATAGATGACTTTCTTTGCGGTCAGCAGATCGGATTCGCCTAGTACGCGGCGTACTTCGTCATCATCTGTAAAGCCAGGGAATGTACGTGCAGTCTTCCCTTCTTCCAGATGTGTCTTGAGTTCTTCCAGAATCTGTACATCGGCTGCGAGCTTCTTGTCTGCCTTTGCCGCCTTGCGCACACGATCGAGTCGGCGATCAATATGCTCGATATCGGACAACACCAATTCCAGATTGATGGTCTCAATATCACGAGACGGATCAACAGAGCCATCTACATGGACAATATTTTCATTTTCAAAGCAGCGCACGACATGGACGATTGCATCTACCTCACGGATATGAGACAGGAACTTATTGCCCAGACCTTCACCCTTAGAAGCACCACGTACCAGACCTGCAATGTCTACAAACTCAACGACAGCCGGTGTGGTCTTTTTTGCATGATAGAGGTCAGTCAGTGGCTGCAAGCGATAATCTGGAACCGCAACCATGCCCATATTTGGGTCAATGGTACAGAACGGATAGTTTGCGCTTTCTGCGCCTGCATTGGTAATGGCGTTAAATAGGGTCGATTTTCCGACATTCGGCAGACCCACAATGCCTAACTTCATACGTATCTTCCTCCGAAAACGATTTTCATCTAAAAGGATTATAGCAGGATTTGCTATAAAATGCAATGATATTCACACAATGTACAATGTTTTCCTGCTTATGCTGCGGGCATGAATACGGTATATCCAGTTTTGACCAGCAAAATGCCCAATACCACAAAAATCAGCACCCGCACGACTTTTCCGCCGCCGTGCAGTGCCATATGTGCGCCCACCTGATAGCCTAAGATCGCGCAGAGCATTGCCGGAATGCCAACTGCAAACAGCACTTGTCCATGCATGACATACACCACGAGTGCCGAGATATTGGAGGCAAAATTCACAACTTTTGCGCTTCCTGATGCCAAGAGCAGCGGAAAGTGCAAAATAGAGCAAAATGCAAGGATCAAAAAGGTTCCTGTTCCCGGTCCGATCAGTCCATCATAGCCGCCGATCAAAAGACCGATCAGGAATGTCTGCGCCCCAGTTTTTGTCGTAAAGATAAAGTCGGCCTCTCCATCATCTGCCCCCAAATCACGCCGTACCACCAAAAAGATCGCAATGCATGGAAGCGCCACCAGCAAAATACGGTTGAGCCATACCGCCGGAATAAAAAGCTGGATCTGTGCGCCGATTGGAGAACCAATGAGCGCACCTGCTGCGGCGATCAAGCTGACTTTGAGGTGCACCTTGCCCGAACGCAAAAAACGCACCAATGAAGACAGCGTGCCAAAGCTTGCGGCAAACTTATTGGTCGCTGCTGCAATATGCGGCGGCAGCACCATCATATATGCAGGCAGAGAAATCAGTCCGCCGCCGCCCGCGATCGAATCCACGACCGCACCGAGAAAGACCAGCGGCAAGACCACCAGCCAAACCTGTCCATATTGTTCTAAAAATTCCATTGTGTCCCCCACTCTCAAATTTTAATTTACCTGTTTTATGGCTGCAAACCGCAATGGTGCTGCTGTATGGTCAGTACAGACAAGCTCCCACAGCATTTGTTCTGGCAGATCCTCACGTCCACCGACTACCTGACCACCGCACACCAGATAGTGAATTGCCTGTGCACTGACACAGACCGTGAGTATACGCCCATCGATCGCAGATATCACACTTTGATGCACTTTTGGCTGTTCAAAGCGTTCGCGCTCGCCGCGTGCCGTTTGCTTTTTCTGCAATTGTGTCAATACTTCGCTGAGTCCCCCCGCCGCTTCTATCAGATGTGTCTCATTTCTGTCATTGACCGCCTGCATCCAATGAAGCACAGCTTGCTCCGCTGCCCGCTGGATCGCGTCTCGTTCCAGTTCTTTTGGCAATTTCTGAGCAGCTTCCGGCAAGGTGCGCGGCGTTTGGGATGCCTCGATTTCCTCCTGCGTTGGTTCATACGGCTGCGCAAAGATCGTGCGGGCACACATCCGCGCGGTTCGTCGGATCACCAAAAGGAGCATCGCTGCACATGCAGCAACTGCCATTATCAAAATCCATTCCATCTGCATAGTATTATCCTTTTCCACATACATAGAAAAGCGCGCACCGACAAGCGGCGCGCGCAAACTTACTTTAATTCAGCCTGTCACGGCGTAACAAATCAGCCGCGATAAACCTGCTTGCGGATCGGCAGAACTTCCCAGCCCAGCTTTTCCATGACCTCGCAAACTTCCTTGGTTGCCTCACCGCTCCAGCCGTAGGAGCCATATGGCAGACCTACACGACCCTTTGGCTTTAACCCCTTCATTTGACACTCCCCATGTCTAAAGACAGGGGATTCTCAGTTCGCTGACCGTAGC
>JAHHRJ010000046.1 GCA_020025885.1 Butyricicoccus sp.
TGATGAGGGTACACCTGTTCCCATTCCGAACACAGTAGTTAAGCTCATTAACGGTAAAAATACTTGGCTGGCGACGGCCCGGGAAGATAACACAGCGCGCACACAAAGCAGGTTCGAGAGAATTTGCTTTTTGTTTGTTCGATAATTGTCAAATAGTATATTTTAGAAGAATAAAAAGAGTAGCTCTGTCAGAGCTACTCTTTTTGTGATTTTATAATTTATTTTCTATTTTCTCGCAAAAACGAAGACAGGCAGGGTCATCTGGTTTGCGAATTTTGATTCGAGGCATTGTGCAATGCCCTAATACTTTGGTTTTGTATGCGATATGCTTTGCACGTATTACAAAATACGCACAGTCTTTACAAGTTGACATGCAGATAGATTCCTTTGATTTTAAGCACAGTTTTTAATGTTATTATAAGCTATGCTGGAGCTCGGCGCAAGCAAAAAATATGTCCAAAAACTGTACATGTGGATTAGCAGAGTTGCCCAATATACTTTTATAAGAGACACTGGTATAATAAAAATATACAACATCTATATCTAGGAAAGCAAGGGATCAATGTGTTGAACCTAAAGGAACACCGTCCATATGTGGCACAATTTTTGTTAACTATACTATTGTTATGCTTGCCAATGCTCTATTTTGTGCAGAAATATGAGTATATTCATGCAGATGTTTATACGGTGGAAATGAGTAGGATTTCAAGCCAAGTGGATGGCAAGTTAGAACGAGAAATGATTTGGAAAAATCAAAAGGATGAACAAAATAATGGTATGATTTATGGGGCATACTATTATCCACAGGCACTTTCTTTGGTGTGTCATACAACACGAGTGCAGAATGAAAATACAACTCCTCCAACAATGGCTTACCTTATTTCTGATGAAGGCAAATTGTATCCAGCAAAGCTCGTTTGGAACGGAGAGTATAACACAACACTGTTGATTTTTGAGAATATCCCCGATGAAGAGGTAAACAGCTTGTCATATCTCGATATCTTACCGGATGAAGCTGCAACAACTGCAAGCGCAACATATGACCCAGCAGTAACCATTTCTGGTCGTGTGCGATATTCGCTTCAAACGATATAATCTGCATAATAAAGTTGTGGAATTCTGTGTTTTTGTTTGGTCAAATACCCAATGGCGAATTGCATAGCACTTGTTTCTTGGAATTGGTACAAATTGTAGCAAAACGCAGGTTTACTTTGCCGCAACAAAACGGTATAATGTTAGATAACATGGAAACAGTTCTGTACGGTAAAGGAGAAGACATTATGGCATATTATTTTTCGGAACCCTCTCGTACTTTTAGCGAGTATCTGTTGGTACCAGGTTACTCATCTTCTGAGTGTGTCCCCGCAAACGTAAGCCTGCGTACCCCTATTGTGAAGTTTAAAAAGGGTGAAGAGTCCCCTTTGTATGCGAATATCCCGCTCGTCTCGGCAATCATGCAGGCTGTATCAGATGATAAGATGGCAATTGCACTCGCGCGTGAAGGCGGCATTTCCTTTATCTATGGTTCACAGACAATTGAAAGTGAAGCAGCAATGGTTGCACGTGTAAAGGCATATAAGGCTGGCTTTATCGTTTCAGATTCCAACATCAAGCCGGATCAGACACTGGCTCATGTGCTGGAGCTCAAGGAAAAGACAGGGCATTCTACTGTGGCTGTTACAGAAGATGGCACTGCAACAGGTAGGCTGCTGGGCATTGTTACCAGCCGTGACTATCGCGTTTCTCGTATGTCCACAGAGGAAAAGGTTTCTTCCTTTATGACTCCGTTTGAAAAGCTGATCACAGCACCAGCGGATACCACCCTCAAAGAAGCAAATAACATCATTTGGGATCATAAGCTGAATGCTCTGCCGCTCGTAGATGAGGATCAGCATCTGGTTTACATGGTATTCCGTAAGGATTATGATTCTCACAAGGAAAATATGCTGGAGTTGCTCGATAAGGACAAGCGTTATATCGTCGGCGCTGGTATTAACACCCGTGACTATGCACAGCGCGTTCCGGCACTGGTAGAAGCTGGTGCAGATGTACTTTGTATCGACTCATCAGAAGGCTACTCTGAATGGCAGTCTCGCACAATCGCTTGGGTTCGTGAGCATTATGGTGATACCGTTAAGGTTGGCGCAGGCAATGTTGTTGACCGTGAAGGCTTCCGCTTCCTTGCAGAAGCTGGCGCAGACTTTATTAAGATCGGTATCGGTGGCGGCTCCATCTGTATCACACGTGAGCAGAAGGGCATCGGTCGCGGTCAGGCAACGGCTGTCATTGAAGTTGCAGCTGCGCGTGACGAATACTTTAAGGAAACTGGTATCTATATCCCGATTTGCTCGGATGGCGGTATCGTGCATGACTATCATGTGACACTGGCACTGGCAATGGGTGCTGATTTCATTATGCTGGGTCGTTACTTCTCCCGCTTTGATGAGTCTCCGACAAACAAGGTAAATATTGGCGGAACATTCATGAAGGAATACTGGGGCGAAGGCTCTGCGCGTGCACGTAACTGGCAGCGTTATGACCTCGGCGGCGCAAGTAAGCTCTCCTTTGAGGAAGGCGTAGACTCCTATGTGCCATATGCTGGTTCGCTTAAGGACAATGTTACACTAACTCTGAACAAGGTACGTTCTACCATGTGTAACTGTGGCGCGCTGACCATCCCAGAGCTTCAGGAGAAGGCGAAGATTACTTTGGTTTCCGCAACATCCATCGTAGAAGGCGGCGCACATGATGTTGTGCTCAAGGATACAGCGGTATCTTCTCACAAGTAAAATTATACTGCGTTTGAAAGCTGGAAAAGCCCTCCGCACTGCGGAGGGCTTTATACATCGAGTATATCAGATAAAAAGAGAAACGTTTTTTGTGGTCAAGAAGAACAAAACAGGGCACATCGTATCAGAAGAAGTATGTGTGTAACTGGAAAGAGGTATTTCATGAAGCAAGGAACAAAACAATCGGGAAAACAAAGTGGTCAGGAGACCAGTATACCGCCAATCCCCATACAAAACGGCTGGACGTTTATCAGATGGATCGTGTTTGCTTGTGTGGTAGGCTTTACTATTGGTGTGATTGGGGCAGGGTTTCATCATGCAGTTTTATGGGTGACCAGTTTCCGCAAGGCGCATAGATGGATCTTATTTGGAATGCCGCTCGCTGGTTTGCTGATCGTGTGGCTGTATCACGTCAGCGGCATGGAGCGCGATGGTGGAACAAACCTTGTCATCGTCTCAGTACGTGACAATGCGCCAATTCGTTTGCGTACTGCACCACTCATTATTGTGACAACGATTATGACACATTTGTTTGGCGGATCGTCTGGGCGAGAAGGTGCGGCGTTACAGCTAGGCAGTGCAATTTCTGCATGGGTTGGAAGGATCATACAGCTGGATGACAAAGACGAACGCATTATCAAGATGTGCGGTATGGCGGCAGGATTTGCGGCGTTATTTGGAACACCATTAGCAGCTGCGGTATTCGCAATGGAAGTTGTGAGCGTAGGCGTGATGTACTATGCAGCGATTTTCCCTTGCTTGTTGTCTGCACTGGTTGCCTTGATCACCGCAGGAGCACTCGGAGGACATCCAGAAGCATTTTTGATCACAGGTGTTCCAACGATTACATTTGTGGTTTTAATACAGGTAATCGTGCTGGGGATTTTGTGTGCATTTGTAGCGATGTTATTCTGCTGGATTTTTGGCAATGTCCATCATCTATATACAAGATACTTGCCAAATCCATATCTGCGCATTGCAGTTGGTGGCTGTATTGTGTCTGGAATCAGTCTGCTTATAGGAACAGGGGATTATAATGGTGCCGGAATGGAAGTCATTACACGTGCGTTTGTGGGCAATGCACATCCAGCTGCATTTATCTTGAAAATCGTTCTGACAGCGATCACACTGGGGGCAGGATTTAAGGGCGGTGAGATCGTTCCAGCATTTTTTTCAGGCGCGACATTTGGCTGCTTTTATGGAAAATTTTTAGGGATATCTGCGTCTTTCTCTTCGGGTATTGGCATGGTTGCGGTATTTTGTGGGGTGACAAATTGTCCGCTAACCTCAATTTTGCTGGCATATGAACTCTTTGGCGGCGCAAGATTGGCGCTGATTGCCTTGGCTTGTGCAGTCTCTTACATGCTTTCAGGATATTCTGGACTGTATAGCGCACAGAAGATCCTCTACTCCAAGATGCGTGCAGAATATATTGCGCAGTAAAGTATTTGACAGCTGAAACAAGAAGAAAAGTGCGTATTCCTGCTAGATTTGTTGAAATGTTGCATTGCAAACTGATTTTATATCGGGTAAAATAGAAAATAGTTTTCTGTTCACAGGGGTAATAGGCAAGATTATATCAAGAAAGAAGGATGTTTTTTTGCAGTCACAACAAAAAATGGGAAGCATGCACATGGCACCTCTGATTTTGAAAATGTCATTGCCAGCAATCGCATCTATGCTCATCAATGCGCTTTATAACATCGTAGACAGTGCATTTGTTGCACGTTATTCAGCAGATGCATTGACTGCGGTTTCGTTGGTCTTTCCGCTGCAACAGCTGGTCATTGCGGTTGCAGTTGGCGCCGGAATCGGTGTCAACTCGCTGATGTCGCGCTCCTTGGGCGCGAAGGATCAGGAAAAGGCAGAACTTGCAGCAGAGCATGGACTCGCACTCTCAGTACTAGCTGGTTTATTGTTTGTGATGATTGGATTTTTTGGAAGCCGTCCATTTTTGGGTGCATTTACCAACAATCCAAAAGTGCTGGATCAGGCAGTGCAGTACTCTTATATCGTAGTAGGGTTGAGCACATTTGTTATGGTCTACATCATGTGCGAGAAAATCCAGCAGGCAACAGGTGACATGATCGTTCCGATGTGTCAGGGGCTTGGTGGGTCGATCGTCAATATTGTTTTAGACCCGTTGTTGATTTTCGGTATTGGTCCATTTCCTGAGCTTGGCATACGAGGTGCGGCGATCGCAACCGTATTGGGACAAGTTGTCGGTATGCTGATTGGTCTTTGGGGGATCTTCTGTCACCAGAAGATGCTCAAAATTCGCTTGTTGGGGTGGAAATTACGCGGCGATATTGTATGCGAAGTCTATCAAGTCGGATTGCCCAGTATTATTATGCAGAGCATTTCATCGGTTATGATCGCGGGTATGAATGTGATCTTGATCCAGTTCTCTGAGGCGGCTGTGACTGTTTTGGGCATTTACTTTAAGCTGCAAACATTCGTGTTTATGCCTGTATTTGGACTCAATCAGGGTTCTCTGCCTGTTATGGGATATAACTTTGGTGCGAGAGATCGCCATAGACTCTTGGGGGCATATCGCATTACGGTATTCTATGCCGTTGTCATTATGATGATCGGTATGGGCGTTTTTCAGGTATTCCCAGAGCCCATGATCCGTATTTTCTCTGATCCGAACAATCCGCAGGCAACGGAAACATTGGTCGAGCTGGGTGTGCCTGCGCTGCGCACCATTAGCCTATCCTTTGTTTGTGCAAGCTTTGGCATTATCAACTCTACACTGTTTCAAGCAATTGGACATGGTATGGCGTCACTCTTGGTGTCAGTATGTCGCCAGTTGTTTATTATTCTACCAGTTGCGGTAGTGCTTGCAAAGGTTGCTGGTTTGACAGCAGTATGGTATGCATTCCCAATTGCAGAGATCGCTGCGGTCATATTGTCGTGGGGCATTTTGACGCAGATCGACCGTCGACAGTTACGTAAGCTGGTGCCACTAAAGGAGGAATAAATCAAAGATGCGGACAATTATCTGGTTTATTTATTTTTGGCTGTATTTGCTGTTTGCACTGCCTGTGAGCATTTATATCTGGGTGCTCGAAAAGCGTGGGCTGGATGAGAAGGCAGACAAGGTCGTGCAGGGAATGGTGGAACGCTGGGCGCGTCGCTTGATGCGGCTCGCGGGGGCCTCTGTACATGTGACTGGACAGGAGAATTTACCAGAAGGCGCTGCTGTCTATGTTGCCAATCACCAAGGCTATTTTGATATCCCGGTTATGCTGACCTGTTTGAGCGAGCCGCATGGGTTGGTCGCAAAAAAAGAGATTGACCGTTTGCCGGGTATTCGCACTTGGATGCAGCATCTGCACTGCTTATTTGTGGACAGATCCTCTCCACGCGCAGGGGCACAGGTTATTTTGGATGGAGAAAAGCTACTCAAGAGTGGACGCAGCGTCACCATTTTTCCAGAAGGGACACGCTCTCGTGGTGGTGAGATGCATGAGTTTAAGGCAGGCGCGTTCCGCATTGCAACGCGCGCTGGCGTGCCCATTGTGCCGGTGACAATTGATGGCTCCCATCGCTTGATGGAGTCCAATCATTTTTTGATCAAGCCAGGGAAAATCAATCTGACGATTCATCCTGCGATCGAAACCAAGGGATTGTCCCGCGATGAGATCAAGGCGCTGCCCGAGCGGGTGAAAGAGATCATTGTATCTGCGCTATAAAAATGCTTTGAGGCAAATTAAAATCCTTTGACCGGAAGTCAAGGGATTTTTTGTTAGGTATGCTGGGGTTGGAAGATCCCTGTGAGTCTCTTGGCAAGCACAGCGGAAACAGCAATTTTCAAAGCATCACCGGGAAGGAAGGGCAGGACACACAGCGTTAAGGCGTGAGATAGTGTGCTAGCAGTGGATACCATAAACCAAGCAGTGCCAAGCCCATAGCACAAGACCAGACCGCAGAGCATCGCAAGCATTCGCCCACCGCAGAAGTGCCAACGATTGGCTAGGATACCTACAACAAGTGCAGCGAGCACATAACCTGTCAGATAGCCGCCTGTTGGACTGAGCAAAGCTTGCGCACCACCACGAAATCCAGAGAATACAGGCAGACCGCACACGCCAAGAGCAAGATAGACAAGCTGTGATGCCATGCCCCAACGTGCGCCAAGTACTGCGCCAGCAAGAAACACAGAACAAATTGCAAGATTGACAGGAACCATCCAAGGGGTCGGAATGGCAATCTGAGAAAATACGGCTGTCAGCGCAGCGAAAAGTGCGGCAGCCGTGAGAGAGCGAATGCGCATCATAGAAAAGCCTCCTAAAAAATGATTTGCTGAATTGTTTATAGTAATAACATAGTGCTATGTAAAAGTCAAGAAAAAAACAGATTGTTATTTTGGTTACAAAACGATATAATAGAAAAGAATCATTGAGCAAAAGGAGAGCATTTCTTATGAAGCGAATTGCAAGCTTTGAAGTCAACCACGATTTGTTGACACCCGGCATGTACACTTCTCGAATCGATGGCGATATTACAACCTATGATGTGCGCATGGTGACACCAAATGGTGGTGTTTATCTGGAGCCAGCAGCATCCCATACATTTGAGCACCTGTTTGCAACCTATGTGCGCAATTCAGATTTTGCAGAGCAGATCATTTATGCAGGCCCGATGGGCTGCCAGACAGGATTTTATTTTCTAGTAAGAGATTTGGAGCCAGCAGATGCCATTCGTCTGGTTCAGGAGACACTGGACTTTATTGCAGACTACGCAGAAAGTGAGATTCCGGGCGTGAGCCGCATTGAATGTGGAAATTATCTGCTGCACAATCTGGAGGGTGCGAAGCAGATGGCACGCACCATGCAGCCTGTTTTGAAGGACTGGACCGTTGCAGATTTGGTCTACAAAAAATAAATCGAAAAAAATCAAAATAGTACTTGCAATTAGCAGCAAAGCATGGTATTATATGAATACGACTGTAAGGCATAACCGGAAAGAGGTGAAACAACATGAAGCAGGGAATCCATCCCGACTATAAGCAGACGACCATTCGTTGCGCTTGCGGCAATGTCATCGAAACTGGCTCTACCAAGGAGAATATCGTAGTTGACGTTTGCTCGAAGTGTCACCCGTTCTTCACCGGTAAGCAGAAGCTGGTAGATACCGGCGGACGTGTTGATCGCTTTAAGAAGCGTTTCAATCTGGACAAGTAAGATCAAAACCATCGAAGAATTCACTTCGATGGTTTTTCTTTTCTTAGGGCTGTAAAGTTCACTTTGTTGCATTTTTCGTCCGTGTGTGGTGGGAAATGTTGGAGACTTTGTTTTGTTACGACTCCATAAATACTTGGGAACAAGGAGGCGAATCGATCTATGATGAATGTACTGGAAACAGAGCAGAAGCACATCGAACGTGCGGTATTGGTAGGGCTTGCATGCCATAACTTTACCATAGAGCAAAATGCGGACGAGGAAACGCTGGCAGAACTTGCGGCACTGACCGAAACCGCTGGCGGCGAAGTGGTGGCAATGACGCTGCAAAATCGTCCAGCGCCCGATGCCAAAACTTTTATTGGTGAGGGTAAGGTAGAGGAAGTCCGCCTGTTGGCTGAGGCAAATGAGGCAGACCTCATTATCTTTGACAATGAATTGTCCCCATCGCAGATGCGTGTACTCGAAGAGATGACCAAAAAGACCATTCTGGATCGCTCAGGGCTGATTCTGGATATCTTTGCACAACGTGCACGTACAGGTGAAGGTAAATTGCAGGTCGAACTTGCACAGTATCAATATATTCTGCCGCGACTGGCTGGACTGGGGCAATCGATGAGTCGATTGGGCGGCGGTATCGGTACGCGTGGTCCGGGTGAGAGCAAGCTGGAATCTGATCGTCGTCACATTCGCCGCCGCATTGATAAGCTGAGAGCAGATTTGGAACAGGTGCGGCAAGTACGCGCCGTCCAGCGCCGTCAGCGCAAGAAAACCGCGCTGCCGCTCGTTGCGATCGTAGGCTACACCAACGCTGGAAAGTCTACGCTGCTCAATCTGCTGACCGATGCCGGCATTGAGGCAAATGATCGCCTGTTTGATACCCTTGACCCAACAACAAGAAAAAAACGAATCTCGGACACGCAGGAGATCCTGTTGTCTGATACCGTTGGTTTTATTCGCAAGCTGCCGCACCATCTGGTATCTGCGTTCAAGGCAACACTGGAAGAGCTTGTATATGCAGATCTTCTGCTGCATGTGGTAGATGTATCTGACCCACAGTGGGAGCTTCATGCACAGACTGTGGATAAAGTCATTGAGCAGCTTGGTGCACAGGAAATCCCGCGCGTGATGGTTTTCAACAAAGCGGATAAGTGCGAAGAACTGCCACCAGCACGTGATGGTGTATTGTTCTCGGCAAAGACGGGAGAGGGCACGGATGCCCTGCTCTCTGCGATTGAGCAGGCATTGGGACGCGGTAAACATGAAATGCAGCTGTGTATTCCATATAGCGATAGTGCTGTACTCGATGTGCTGCACCGTGAGGCACAGGTCGCGGCACTGGAATATGGGGAAAACGGAACACTTGTAACGGTGATCGTGGACGACAGGTTATGCGGCAAGCTGCAAAAATATCAGGTGGAGTGAGATATGACGGCAGAAGAAAAAGATTATCTGATCCCCTTTGAAGCATATGCAGAGGATAGCTTTGTGGAAAAGCGCTCCAAGTTTATCGGCAGATTGTGGCGCGTCGAAACACCAGAAGAAGCCACCGCAAAGATCAAGGAAATGCGGGAAACGTATTGGGATGCCACGCACAACTGCTATGCATATATTTTGCGGGAAGGCAATCTCATGCGCTACTCAGATGATGGAGAACCGCAGGGAACGGCGGGAATGCCTATGCTGGATGTGCTGCGCCATGAAAGACTTGTGAATGTCTGCTGCGTGGTCACACGATACTTTGGCGGTATCCTGCTTGGAACGGGTGGACTGGTACGCGCATATACCAAGGGCGTACAGGTCGCAGTTGCGGCGGCTGGTGTACAGCAGATGAGCCGCTTTGCAACGCTCCTGATTGCGTGTCCATACAATCTGCTGGGCGTGGTACAGCAAGTGCTGCAAGAGCATGCATGTTCCGTAGACGAAATCGACTATGGTGTAGATGTCACACTCACAGTCATTCAGCCGGTTGGGATGCTCGATACACTCAATCAGGCACTTGCAGATGTGACATCTGGAACCGTTTATGCGGAGCTTATGGATGTTTCTTTCCGTGGACGCCGAATCAAATAGAAAACCATGTATAATATGCACAAATCAGGCGAAAACTTTTGTTGATTCACACAAAGTTATGATGATGCAGGAAAAATTTAACAAAACTCTGCATGATTTTGCAGGGAATGCGTATCTATATAATAGAGGATTTTTTCGCAATGATGGGAAGGGAGGCAATACCCTATGACCATACGAGAGCAAAGTGAGCAATTTGAGCATCAATTTTTATGCAGTTGGGCAACGTATGCGGACGCTTCCAAAGGCAGACAGACGCCCATTGTGCCATGTACGATCCGTACTTGTTTTGCGAGAGACCGAGATCGCATTATCCATTCCAAAGCATTTCGTCGCTTGGCAAACAAGACACAGGTGTTTATTGCGCCGGAAGGGGATCATTATCGCACACGCCTGACGCATACATTAGAGGTTGCACAGATTGCGCGCACGATCGCACGGGCGTTGCGGCTCAATGAAGATTTAGTCGAGGCAATCGCGCTGGGGCATGACCTCGGGCACACACCAATGGGACATGCTGGAGAGCGGGCGCTCGACACCATCTGCAAAGAAGGATTTCGCCACAATGAACAGAGTGTGCGAGTGGTGAGTCTGATCGAACCGCTGAACCTATCGCATGAAGTGTTGGATGGCATTCTGTGCCACACTGGCAAGAAGAGGGCAGACACACCGGAAGGGCGGCTTATTCACTATGCAGACCGCATTGCATATGTCAACCATGATCTGGATGACGCGATGCGTGCAGGGCTTGTGACGGAGCAGGAGATCCCACAGGAGATCCAAGCAGTATTGGGTACAAGTCATGGAAAACGTGTGGACACGCTAGTGCGTGCGGTGATCGCGTATGGGCAAGCGCATGCAGAGATCGGAATGGATGCAGATACCCAACATGCGATGTTATCCCTCAGGCGGTTTCTATTCGAGCGGGTATACGACACAGAAGGCGTGGAGCAGGATCAGCGATCCGTTTGGATGCTGCATACACTCTATAAATATTATCAGGCGCATTTCGATCAGCTGCCTGAGACGTATCGTATACTGGCAGACAATGATGACAGGCAAGACCGCAGCGTTTGCGATTATATCGCGTCAATGACCGACCGCTATGCGATCACATGCTGTAAAGAAATATTTTTACCGCGTACATGGAATCATACCTAAGACAAGGCTGTGTGCAGTGTCTTTTATCCCGAAGGAGGTTGGAGAGATGGCAATCGATCATGCGTTTTTGGATGAACTGACCGCACGCAATGATATTGTGGAAGTTGTATCGCGCTATGTGGTGCTTAAGCGTCAGGGAACAAACTATTTTGGTCTTTGTCCATTTCATAATGAAAAATCTGCATCATTTTCCGTTTCTCCAGATAAGCAGATCTATCATTGCTTTGGATGCGGCGCGGGCGGCGGCGTGATCAACTTTATCATGCGCGCGGAAGGACTGGAGTTTCGGGATGCCGTGCAGCTCTTGGCAGACCGCTCCGGACTTAAAGTGCCCCAAAATCAAATGGATACAGGTGCGGCACAGCGCAGAGAGCGGTTGCTCGCGCTGATGAAAGACGCAGGGCGATTTTACTATGATACGCTGTGGCAACCAGAATACACACCAGTACAGCAGTATTTTGCTCGACGTGGTTTGACAAGAAAAACCATGAATCGCTTTGGTTTGGGATATGCACCAGATTCTTTTCATCAAACGATGGACGCAATGCAAAAAAAAGGATATACTAAAGAGGAGCTTGTTGCGGCGGGACTCGCGGTCAAGAACGAGAAGGGTACGATCTATGACAAGTTTCGCGGACGCGTCATGTTTCCCATCATTGATGTGCGCGGTCAGGTGGTCGCATTTGGCGGACGTGTGATGGATGACTCTAAGCCCAAGTATTTAAACTCACCAGAGACGATGATCTTCCATAAGGGGCGCAATCTGTTTGCACTCAATCTGGCGAAGAAAACAGGACAGGATTATTTTATTCTGGCAGAGGGCTATATGGATGTCATTGCACTGCATCAGGCAGGCTTTGACAGTGCGGTTGCCAGCTTGGGCACAGCACTGACAGAAGAACAGGCTCGCATGATCGCTCGATATACCAAGCGGGTTATCATTTCTTATGACGCAGACGGCGCAGGACAGGCCGCGGCACAGCGTGCGATCGATATTCTCAAACGTGCAGACCTGCAAGTCAATGTCTTGCGCATTCCAGAGGCAAAAGATCCTGATGAGTTGATTAAGACTAAAGGAGCAGATGCATTTCGGCGCTTGATCGAGCATAGTGAAGGACACAACGCCTATCGCTTGGAACAAATTGCGGACAAGTTTGATCTGACAGAAGATGATCAGCGGGTCGCATTTGTACAGGAAACTGCACGGATGCTCGCAGCAATTGACGGCGCGGTGGAGCGTGAAGTATATGCTGGGCGTGCGGCAAAGATGGCAGGCATTACACAAGAAGCAATGAACATTGAAGTACGGCGTGCGCTTGGCGTTCGCCGCAAGCAGCAATCCAGTGCAGAACACCGCACAGTACGTGCAGTTGCACAGAATGTGCAGCCAAGAGATCGAATGCTGCGGTATCCCGACATCCGAGCGGGACGCGCTGAGGAAGGTGTGCTTGCGCTTTTGTTCACAGAGCCATCACTGGTGCCTGTGATCACGAAACAGCTTCGACCTGCGGATTTTTCCGCACCGGTGCTGTCAAAGATCTATACACATGCGCTGAAGCTGGAAGCACAAGGGATTCCAGTTTCTATTGCCGGATTTGAGGGCTATTTAGAGGATGGAGAGCTGGCACTGCTTTCCGAGATCCTATCGAGACCCTTGACCACATTAGAGGGACGGCAGAAAGCGCTTGATGATTACATAGAAATCATGGAGGAGCGGCGCACTCAGCGTATGCTGGAACAGCCGCCATCCGCAGGCGGAGAAGATCCAATGATTACCTTTTCCAAAATGAAAGCAGAAAAAATGGGAGGCAAATAAGATATGGCAAGTGCAGAACAGTTGGCTCAGCAGATGCAGGTCGTAAAGGATCTGCTGGCAAAGGGAAAGAAGAACAGCAAGCTGACACTCAAGGAGATTGCAGATGCACTGTCTCCGCTCGAATTGGATACCGACCAGATCGATAAAATCTATGAGATGCTGGAAAATGAGGGCATTGAAATTGAGGGTGCAGGTGTACTCGATGTGCCGATCGGCGAGGACGAGGAGTTTGAAGCAACCAGCGTAGAGGAAGTACCAGAAGAAGAACTGGTTGATACCTCGGCACTGGCAGAAGGCTTTGCGATCGATGATCCGGTTCGTATGTACCTCAAGGAAATCGGTAAGGTTGATCTGCTTTCTCCGGAAGAAGAAGTGGATCTGGCACAGAAAATGCTGGAAGGCAATCAGGCAGCAGAGAAGCTGGATGCAATGACCCAGCCGGGGGCGGTTTCAGTCAGCGCAGATGAGATTGCAGCACTCAATAAGGCAGTCAAGGCTGGTGAGCGTGCAAAGAAGCGTCTGGCAGAGGCAAACCTCCGTCTGGTTGTTTCAATCGCAAAGCGTTATGTAGGGCGCGGTATGCTGTTCCTCGATTTGATTCAGGAGGGCAACTTGGGTCTGATTAAGGCAGTTGAAAAGTTTGACTGTACCAAGGGATTTAAGTTCTCCACCTATGCAACTTGGTGGATTCGTCAGGCAATTACTCGTGCGATTGCTGATCAGGCACGTACCATCCGTATTCCGGTGCACATGGTAGAGACCATCAATAAGGTGATCCGCGTATCCCGTCAGCTGCTGCAAGAGCTGGGACATGATCCGTCTCCAGAAGAAATTGCGGCAGAGATGAATATGCCAGTTGACCGTGTACGTGATATTCTGAAGATCGCGCAGGAACCAGTTTCCTTGGAGACCCCGATCGGTGAGGAGGAAGATTCTCACCTTGGGGATTTCATTCCGGATGATGATGCGCCAGAACCGGCAGAAGCAGCGTCCTTTATGCTGCTTAAGGAACAGCTGGTAGAAGTGCTCAAGACACTGACACCACGTGAGGAGAAGGTACTGCGTCTGCGCTTTGGCATTGAGGACGGTCATACACGCACACTGGAAGAGGTTGGCAAGGAGTTTAATGTCACCCGTGAGCGAATCCGTCAGATCGAGGCTAAGGCGTTGCGCAAGTTGCGTCACCCAAGCCGTTCCAAGAAACTGAAAGATTTTCTGAACTAGGGGTTGTCTGAAAAATAAAAGTTGCACAAACAGCAGAGATATGCGAATAT
>JAHHRJ010000047.1 GCA_020025885.1 Butyricicoccus sp.
TGCCGTTCCCTGTAGAAAAAGACAAATTTTCGATTTTTCAAACAGCCCCTAGCAAAACTTCAGCATCAGCTTTCCCGAAAAACAAAGGGAAGCAAGCGAAGAGAAAAGGCACGGATACAAGTGGCAAGACTGTATGAGCATATTTCGAATCAGAGAAACGATATGCTGCATAAGCTATCTATTCAGCTTATTCGGAAGAATGATGTCATCTGTATTGAGGATTTAGCACCGAAAAACATGGTGAAAAATCACAGGTTAGCAAAGTCTATCACTGATGCGTCATGGGGAGAGTTCCGTCGGCAACTCATATATAAAGCAAATTGGTACAGAAAACGAATCATTGTCATAGACCGTTTCTATCCATCCAGTCAACTTTGTTCTGTATGTGGTACACAGTGGTCAGGGGTAAAGGATTTGGCTGTACGTCAGTGGATTTGTCCTGGTTGTGAGACTGTTCACGATAGAGACCGCAATGCTGCAAAGAATATCTTAAACGAAGGACTGCGCCAACTGGCGTAGACGTAAATATGGTAGGGTGGGACACACCCGAACCAATACGCTCAGGGAGATCATGTAAGACCTCGCACGGTGCAGGCTACGGTCAGCGAACTGAGAATCCCCTGTCTTTAGACATGGGGAGTGTCAAATAGAATAGAACACTGGAGGAATACTATGTCAAAACTGGTAATCGTAGAGTCCCCCGCCAAGGCAAAAACGATTGGCAAATATCTAGGCAGTGACTATGTGGTGAAAGCCTCGATGGGACATCTGCGTGACCTGCCAAAGAAGAAAATGAGTGTGGATATCGAGCACGATTTTAAGCCCGAATATGCACCCATTGAGGGTAAGGACAAGATCATCAATGACCTGCGCAAGACCGCGGAAGAGTCTGATTTTGTTTACCTTGCAACCGACCCTGACCGTGAGGGTGAGGCGATTTCTTGGCATCTTCAGGCGCTTTTGAACCTCGAAGAGGGTGACTTCAAGCGCGTAACATTTAACGAAATTACGAAAAAAGGCGTGCGGTATGGCATTGACCATCCGCGCGATATTGATATTGATTTGGTGGACGCACAGCAGGCACGTCGTATCCTTGACCGTATTGTAGGATACCGTTTGTCACCGTTTTTGTGGCGCAAGGTCAAGCGTGGACTGTCCGCGGGTCGTGTACAGTCGGTTGCAACGCGTCTGGTCGTTGACCGCGAAAATGAGATCCGTGCGTTCCAACCGGAGGAATACTGGTCGATCGAGGCAACTTTGCGCACAGAAGCTGGCGGTGTGTTCCAGTCTCGCTACTATGGTGAGGGAGACGGCAAGGTGGAGCTGAAAACCGAAGAGCAGACCATGGCGATTGTTGCGTCTGTGACCGGACAGCCATTTCAGGTTTCCACCATCAAAAAGGGCAAGAAGAAAAAGTCTGCTGCACCTCCGTTTACCACATCGACTTTGCAGCAGGAAGCTTCCCGCAAGCTGAATATGGTGCCGCGCCGCACGATGAGTGTTGCGCAGGAGCTGTATGAAGGCGTGGACTTGGGCGGCGAATATGGTCTCACCGGTCTCATCACCTATATGCGTACGGACTCTCTGCGTTTGTCGGATGAGGCAACTGCAATGGCGGCGTCTTACATTAAGGCACGTTATGGCGATGAATTTTACCCGGGCAAGCCGCGTGCATTTAAGACCAAGGGCGGCGCACAGGATGCGCACGAAGCCATTCGCCCGTCCAATGTAGAGATCGAGCCGGATGCAGTACGTGGACAGCTCACCCCAGATCAGTACAAGCTGTATAAGCTCATTTGGTCGCGCTTTGTTGCATGCCAGATGGCAGACGCGATTTTAGATACCATTTCAGCAGATATCGTAAGTGCAGGACATGTATTTCGTGCATCTGGTCATACCGTTGCATTCCCCGGTTTTACCGCAGTGTATGAGGAGAGCACGGACGACGAAAAACAGGGCGAAAAGAGCGAAGCAGGCAAGCCACTTCCAGCATTCGCTGAGGGCGATGTACTGAGTGCGGACAAGATCGAGCCAGCACAGCACTTTACCCAACCGCCAGCACGCTACACCGAAGCGTCGCTTATTCGTGCGATGGAAGAAAAGGGCATTGGTCGTCCGTCCACCTATGCGCCGACAATCGCAACCATCATTGATCGCGATTATGTAAACAAAGAAAACCGCAGTCTGCGTCCAACACCGCTGGGTGAGGGTGTTACGGGACTCATGGTAGACAAGTTTAAGTCTGTGGCAGACTATGAGTTTACTGCAAATATGGAGCATCAGCTAGACGAAGTGGAAGCGGGCAAGATTTCCTATGTAAAACTCCTGCATTCGTTCTATGATGGCTTTGAGGGTGCACTGGAACAGGCAGAAAAGGATCTGGACAAGACCCGCATTAAAATTCCGGATGAAGAAACTGATGTGGTCTGCGAAAAGTGTGGACGCAACATGGTTATTAAATCTGGACGTTTTGGCAAGTTCCTTGCGTGTCCCGGTTTCCCAGAATGCAGCAACACCAAGGCAATGTCTGAGGATACTGGTGCATCCTGTCCGACTTGCGGCGCAAAGGTTGTAAAGAAGAAATCTGCACGCGGCTATGTGTATTATTCTTGTGATACCTACCCGACTTGTCAATTTATTACATGGGATAAGCCGCTCAAGACAAAATGTCCGGTTTGTGACTCCTCTTTGTTCCGTCATACCGATCGCGATTCCAAGGAAGTCACAGATATTTGTCTGCGTGAAGGCTGCACCTATAAGGAACTCGTAAAGGAAGGCGTATCGCCAGAGGAAGCAGAGAAGAACCGCCAGCGCAGAGAAGCACGCGCGGCAAAGGCAGCGGAGCGTGCGGCAGCGAAGGAAGCGGAAGAAGCAGAGAAGAAGGCGGCAAAGAAAACCACGCGCAAGAAGAAAGCAGAAACTGCTGAGGGTGAGGAAGCGCCCAAGAAGACCACACGTAAGAAGAAGGCAGAAACTGCTGAGGGCGAGGAAGCGCCCAAGAAGACCACACGTAAGAAGAAGGCAGAAACTGCTGAGGGTGAGGAAGCACCGAAGAAGACCACGCGTAAGAAGAAAGCAGAAACTGCTGAGAGGGAAGAAGCACCAAAAAAAACCACACGCAAAAAGAAAACCGAAACGGAGGAAGTATGAAACAGGTAACAGTAATCGGTGCAGGATTGGCAGGTTGTGAAGCGGCTTGGCAGCTTGCAGAACGCGGCATTTCCGTTGTACTGCATGAGATGAAGCCGGAGAAGATGACACCAGCACACCATTCGACCGACTTTGCAGAGCTGGTTTGCTCAAACTCTCTGCGCTCGAATGAACTTTCTAATGCTTCCGGCTTGCTCAAAGAAGAGCTGCGCCGTTTGGGTGGACTTATCGTGCGTTGTGCGGATGAAACACAGGTAGAAGCGGGCGGTGCGCTTGCGGTAGATCGTGAGGCATTTGCAAAAAAGGTTACAGCATGCATTGAAAACCATCCGAATATTACAGTCGTGCATGGAGAGGTAACCGAGATTCCGCAGGAGGGAGAAGTCATTGTTGCAACTGGTCCTTTGACCTCGGATGCACTGTTTGATACCATTCATGTGCGCGTAGGGGGTGACTTCCTGCATTTCTTTGATGCAGCGGCACCGATCGTTACCTTTGAATCCATTGATATGGAGCATGCCTATTTTGCATCCCGCTACGATAAGGGCACACCAGACTACATCAACTGTCCATTTACCCGTGAGGAGTTTGATGCGTTCTGGGAAGCACTGACCGTGGCAGAGGAAGCGGAAGTGCATGGCTTTGAGGATAAGCTGGTATTTGAGGGCTGTATGCCGATCGAGGTCAATGCACGCCGCGGACATGATACCCTGCTGTTTGGTATCTTGAAGCCAGTCGGTCTGCCAGACCCCAAGACAGGCAAAGACCCATACGCAGTTTTGCAGCTGCGCCGTGACAATGCGCAGGGCAGCCTGTACAATCTGGTCGGATGCCAGACGCATCTCAAATGGGGCGAGCAAAAGCGTATTTTCTCCATGATTCCAGCACTCAGGAATGCCGAGTTTGTACGCTATGGTGTCATGCACCGCAATACATTCTTGGATTCTCCGCGCCTGCTGGATCATAATTTTGCACTGCGTACCGAAGATCGTATCCGCTTTGCGGGACAGATGACTGGCGTTGAAGGCTATATGGAGTCCAATGCATCTGGATTTTTGGCTGGACTGTCCACTGCGCGTAAGCTGCTTGGACAGAGTGCGCCGGATTTCCCCTCTACAACGGCAATCGGTGCGCTGGGACGCTATATTTCCAATGAAACTGTGGCAAAATTCCAGCCGATGAATGTGAATTTTGGCATTATTGACCCACTGGGTTATAAAATCAAGGGAAAACGCGAGAAGAATGCAAAAATCTCCGAGCGGGCGCTCGAAGTTATCGATAGCATCAAAAAGGAGTTGGAACTTGCATGAGAATTGCAGTAGATGCAATGGGCGGTGACAATGCGCCGGAGGCGATTGTCTGCGGCGCGGTGCGCGCAGCAAAGGCGTATCAAGAAGATATCATACTGGTTGGACAGGAAGAGCAGATCCGTGCGGTACTGCGTGCGCATAATGCGGAGGATACCAAAGGGGTCAAAATTCTGCATGCGCCTGATGTGGTAGATATGCATGATGATCCGGCAACCGTATTGCGTGCAAAGCCGGAATCCTCGATGGCGGTTGCGCTGAATCTCGTAAAAAAGGGAGAAGCAGATGCGATCGTCAGTGCTGGCTCGACGGGGGCGCTGCTTGCTGGTGCGACTTTGTTCTGCAAGCGCATTAAGGGGGTGCGCCGTGGTGCGCTCGCGCCGCTGATGCCATGTAAGGACGGTAAGGTGCTGCTCATTGATGCAGGTGCCAATACCGAATGTACGGCAGAATATCTGCTGCAATTTGGTGTTATGGGTGCGCTGTATATGAATCTCATTCAGGGTATCCAGAATCCACGTGTAGGTCTGGTCAACAATGGTGCGGAGGACTCTAAGGGCGATCCGCTGCGCCGAGAGGCATATCAGCTGCTCAAAGCGGCACATGACGCAGGACAGATTAACTTCATTGGCAACGTAGAGGGACGCGATGTCCCACTCGGTGCGTGCGACGTTGCGGTGTGTGACGGCTTTTCGGGCAATGTCATGCTCAAAACCATTGAGGGTGTTGCAAAGTTTATGGCAGGCGAAATCAAGCAGGTCTTTCTTGCAAATCTCGGAACGAAGGTGGCATATCTTGCATGCAAAAAGGGTATGGATAACTTTGCAGCCCTCTTTGATCAGGATGCAGTGGGTGGTGCGCCATTTATTGGCATTTCTCGCCCGGTCATCAAGGCACATGGTTCCTCGAACGAAATTGCATTTATGAATGCCATCCGTCAGGCGATCGAATACAAGAAGAGTGGCATGATTGAGGCGATCACAGAAAGTGTGTCGCAAATTTCACAGGCTTGATTTTTCTCAAAAGGACTTGACAATTAGGCAAAACCTCACTATTATCAAAATATCCTGAGTGGCGAGGAGGCGAAGTTTGAATGGTATTTGAGAAATTGGTGGAGCTGCTGAGCGAACAGTTTGGCGTGGAGCCTGAAACCATCACCCTCGAGACCTCTTTTGACGAGGATCTCGGCGCGGATTCTCTCGATCTGGTGGAAATGATGATGGCACTGGAAGAGGAATTTGATGTGGGTGAAATCAGTGAAGAAGCCGCACGCAAGCTCAAAACAGTGGGCGATGTAGTCGATTTTCTTGGCAGCCAAGACGAATAAAATGGAAGAGCCTGCGCCCAAAGCAGGCTCTTATTTTTGAAGCATCAAAACAACAAAAGAAAGGATTCTCATTTATGTTACAAGAACGAATTGGATATCAGTTTCGCAATCCGGCATTGTTCCATAAGGCAATGACACATTCATCTTATGCAAATGAGCAGCGTATGCGTCACTTGCAGAACAATGAACGGCTCGAGTTTCTCGGCGATTCCGTACTCGGCTTTGTTACAGCCGATTATCTTTACAACCACTTTCCAGAGTTGCCAGAAGGTCAGCTGAGTAAGCTGCGTGCGGCTGTGGTATGTGAACGTGCGCTGTGCGAAATCGCCAAGGAACTTGGCATTGATCAGGAGATCTGTCTAGGACACGGCGAAGAACAGGGCGGCGGACGGCAGCGCCCATCCATCCTTGCCGATGCGGTGGAGGCACTTCTGGGTGCGATCTACCTTGACGGCGGCATTGAGCCGGCACGTGCATTTGTCCTCAGCTTTATTCCCCGTAAGGCGGACGAAGCACGCAAGGGCGGCGCGTTCACAGACTACAAGACACAGCTGCAAGAGATTGTACAGAAGAATCGACAGGAAACGCTGGAGTACCGTCTGGCGGAAGAAACGGGCCCTGACCATGCAAAGGAATTTACCATGGAGCTTCTGCTCAACAGCAATGTGTTTGCACAGGGCGTGGGACGGAGCAAAAAAGAAGCCGAGCAGATGGCGGCAAAGCAGGCACTTCAGCTTATGGGTGTGCATAAAGCATAAACGCGAAAACACGGGCGAGCCGGCTGCGGTTCGCCTTTTTTCGGCACAGGAAGCTGTGTATTTTTGAATAAATGGCAAAATATGTGGGCGGTGCATTGCCACAAATACCAATTGGTGTTAGAATATAAAATAACTGAGAATATATCTCGTGGGGTTTTTGCATGATATTAAAGAGCTTGATTTTACAGGGCTTTAAGTCTTTTCCTGACCGCACAGAAATTCGATTTGCGGGCGGGATGACTGCAATCGTGGGTCCGAATGGAAGCGGAAAATCGAATATTTCAGACGCTATTCGCTGGGTACTGGGAGAACAGTCTACACGCAGTCTGCGCGGCGCGAAAATGGAAGATGTCATTTTCAGTGGTACGCAGAAGCGCCGTCCAGTGGGCTTTGCGGAAGTCTCTTTGATTTTGGACAATGCAAGCCATGCGTTTCGCTCAGACTATACCGAGATTATGGTCACAAGACGGTATTATCGATCAGGTGAAAGCGAATATGCACTGAATAAAAAAACTTGTCGTCTAAAAGATATCCATGAACTCTTTATGGATACTGGTTTGGGACGCGATGGGTATTCCATGATTGGGCAGGGACGCATTGACGAAATTCTTTCGCTCAAAAGCGAAGACCGCCGCGAAATCTTTGAGGAAGCGGCAGGCATTACAAAGTTTCGCTATCGCAAGGAAGAAGCTACACGCAAGCTGGATGCGACAGAGGACAATCTGGTGCGCATCCGTGACCTCTATACAGAACTCGAAAGTCAGGCAGGTCCGCTTGCCGAACAGGCAGAGAAGGCAAAGCAATATATTGCGCTCAAAGATGAACTGCGTACACTGGAAGTTTCCCTATGGCTGGAGAGTTTGGCGCGTATCCGTGAGAATGCGCAAAAGAATCAGCAGGACACAGCGGCATGTACAGAGCAGCTGCAAAAAGCACGCGCGGAGCAGGAAACGCTCTATGGACAGTCGGAACGGCTGACCAAAGAACTGCACGAAGCAGATGCAGCGGCGGATACACTGCGCCAGCAGATGCGGGCAGTGGAGCAAAGCCGCGCGGATTTATCTAGCCGCTGTGCAGTATTGGAAGCGAACCTTAAAAACAATGCAGAAAACTTAGAGCGCACGCGTCAGGAGCGGGTACGACAGGCGGAGCAAGAGCAGTCGCTCGTACAACAGGCGGCGGCACATGCGGAGCGTCAGACGGCACTGGCAGCGGCATATGAAGCGCTGGTGCAAGAAGTACAAGCGATACAACAGGAGGAAGCCTGTGCGGCAGAGCAGGCGAAACAGCTGGAACGGAACCGTGCAAATTTAGATCAGAAACAGGCAGAACAGGAACAGACACGATTTGCGGCAGAACTTGCACGCACGGCAGCACAGACCGGTTTAGACGGGATGGACAGCCGCAAGGATCATATCGCGGAAGAGATTGCGCAGGCGGCAGAACAACTGCAAGCACAAGAGACTGCCCTGAAAGCCTGTGAGGATGAATTGCAAGCCTGTCAGCAGGAAAGAGAGACGCTTAAAAACCAGCTGGCAGGCATGGCGCTCAAGCTGGAACGCCGACAGGTGCGTGTGCAGGAGTGCACAGGAGCACTTGCGGACATGACAGCAAGGCAGACGGATATCGCGAACCGGATCAAGATGCTCAGGGAGCTGGAAAAGGATTATGAGGGATTTTCCCGTGCAGTCAAGCGTGTCATGCAGCAGGCAGACAGTGGACGGCTTTCCGGAATCCATGGTCCGGTGTCCTCATGCCTTGCCGTAGAGCCGCGTTATGTGACCGCAATTGAGATTGCGCTCGGTGCGGCGGCGTCTAATCTGATCGTCGATACTGCAAACGATGGTAAGGCGGCGATCAACTATCTGAAACGCACAGACAGTGGCAGAGCAACTTTCCTGCCACTTGATACCATTCGGGCAAAGACGCTAAATGAGCAGGAGTTGGAGAACTGCGCGGGCGTATGTGGTACAGCAGATACGCTGGTAACATATGCACCGCAATATCAGTCAGTCATGCAGAGCCTACTCGCACGGACGGTTATTGCAGAGGATATGGATGCGGCGCTGGCAGTTGCCAAACAGTATCACAATCGCTTCCGCATTGTAACGCTGGATGGACAAATGATCCAAGCAGGCGGTGCAATGACAGGCGGTTCGGTGTCCAAGAGCACTGGTATTTTGGCACGTACAGCACAGCTGCATATTTTGACGGAACAGGCAGAACAGCTCCAAAGTGAGCGGGCAAAGATCGAACAAGAATTGCAATGCGCTAAGAGTGAGCTGTCCGCGGTGCAATATGATCAGAATGCACTTGAGGGCGAGCAGACAAAGCTGCAAGAACATCACTCTGCTCTGCAAGCACAAGCAGCACAACACCATGCGCGTGTAGACAGTTTGCGCACACGGCATGATGGTTTGCTATATGAGCAAAACAACTTGGACGCTGCACGTGTGCATTATGAAGAAGAAATTGCGCAGGCACAAAAAATCCTAGACACTTGTAGGCAGGAAAAAGAAGCGTTACAGATAGCTTATACGAAGTTGGGCGTGGAGCAGGAGAATTGGAATGTGGCACAAGATGTGCGCACTGGCAAAATGCAGGAGCTGCGCACTGCACAGGCGGAGAACCGAACTGAACTTGCAGCAGAACAGCGTGCGGCAGAAAATTTGGAGCGGCTGCGTGTGGAGATGGCAGCAGGGCTGGACAGCAATGCGCAGACCATCGCACGTTTTGAGCAGGAAGCCGAACAAATGCAGCAGCAGCTCGAAGAAGCAAGACATCTGCGTGATCATGGCGCGGAGGATTTGAAAGGCTTGCAGAATTTGTTGACTGCGCAAGGACAGCAGCGCATGCGGATCGAAGCCGAGCGCACGCAGGTCGATCGCGCGGCACAGGAAAAGAACGAAGAGATCCTTGGTCTGGAACGCGAAAATGGACGACTCTCTGCACAGATGGTGCAGCTCAAAAATGAGGAAACGCAGATTTTAGATAAAATGTGGGAAAACTATGAACTGACTCCCACGCCCGCAGAGGAGCTGCGTATTGCATTGCCAGACTCCGCAGCAGCACAGCGCACAGCAGATGACTTGCGCGGCAAGATGCGCGCACTGGGCAATGTCAACCTAGATGCAGTAGAAGCATATAGGGCTCTGCAAGAGCGTTTTCTGTTTCTGAGGGAGCAGAAAGAGGATTTGGAAACGGCACAGAAGGAGTTGCAGAAGGTCATTGATGAACTGACTGTGCATATGAAAGAGATATTTGCGACGGAGTTTGCCAAGCTCAACCATTATTTTGGCGAAACATTTGTGGAGATCTTTGGCGGCGGACACGCGGAGTTGCAGCTTGCAGATACCTCAGATATTCTAAACTGCGGCATTGAGATTCGTGTGTGCCCACCTGGAAAGGCAGTCAAGACGCTGACCTTGTTATCAGGCGGAGAAAAAGCCTTTGTCGCGATTGCGTTGTACTTTGCGATCCTCAAAGTGCGTCCGACCCCGTTCTGCGTGCTGGACGAAATCGAGGCGGCACTTGATGACGTCAATGTAGCGCGTTATGCGGCGTATCTGCGCAAGCTATCCGGTGCAACGCAGTTTATTGCGATTACGCACCGCCGCGGTACGATGGAGCAAGCGGACATGCTATATGGTGTTACAATGCAGGAGCAGGGCGTTTCTCGTATGCTGATGCTGAATCTGGCAGAGGCAGAGGAGAAATTTCAGGGAATGATTGACTGATTTTAGAATATCCAAGAAGGAGAACAGTTATGGGATTTTTTGACAAAATCAAAATGGGGCTCAAGCGCACGACAGAGGCAGTGAGTGAGCAGTTCAATGACATCATGAGCAACTTCGTCCAGATTGATGAGGAAATGCTCGAACAGCTTGAAGAAGCACTCATTCTATCTGATCTGGGCGCGAACGTTGCCGCAGAAGCGACCGAAAAGGTGGAGGACTGCGCAAAGCATCAGCGTGTGGATACCCCGCTTGCACTGCGCTGTGTGCTCAAGGATGTACTGAGCGACATGATGCAGCAGGACACCGCACTGCATCTGGATACCAAGCCGGCAGTTATTCTGGTCATTGGTGTTAACGGTGTAGGCAAGACAACCTCCATTGGCAAGATCGCTTCACGCTATGTATCGCAGGGCAAAAAGGTGATGCTGTCAGCAGCGGATACTTTCCGCGCGGCAGCAGCAGACCAGCTGGAAATTTGGGCGAAGCGAGCGGGTGCAGATATTGTACGACATGGCGAGGGTGCAGATCCGGCGGCAGTTGTGTATGACTCAATTGCCGCGGCAAAGGCGCGCGGCAGTGATGTGATTATCATTGATACCGCAGGTCGCTTGCACAACAAGCAAAACCTCATGAATGAGCTGGGCAAGATCGACCGTATCATTACACGCGAGCTGCCAAATGCTGACCGTGAGACATTGCTGGTACTCGATGCCACCACCGGACAGAATGCCGTACATCAGGCAGATGCTTTCAATAAGGCAGCAAAGCTGACGGGTATCATTTTGACCAAGCTGGACGGTACTGCAAAGGGCGGCATTGTCATTGCCATTTCCGCAGGTCTTGGCGTACCAGTTAAGCTTGTTGGCGTGGGTGAGGGGCTGGATGACTTAATGGACTTTGACCGTTCTGAATTTTTAGAGGCGCTGCTGCCGCCAGTAGAGGAGATGGAATAAGCATGACAAGACCAGATAAAAGACGCGCAGACGAAATGCGCCCCATTCAGATTGTACGTGACTTTACCATGCATGCAGAAGGCTCAGTCCTGATTTCCTGCGGCAATACCAAGGTGATCTGCAATGCGACCGTAGAAGAAAGAGTCCCACCATTTCTCAAAGATACTGGACTTGGCTGGGTGACAGCAGAGTATTCCATGCTGCCGCGTGCGACCAATACCCGCTCCCCACGTGATATTGGCAAGCTCAAACTTAATGGGCGTGCAGCAGAGATTCAGCGCCTGATTGGGCGTGCACTCCGTGCCGTGGTAGACCGCGAAGCACTGGGCGAGCGTCAGATCGTGGTGGACTGTGACGTCATTCAGGCAGATGGAGGCACACGTTGTGCGTCCATTACGGGCGGCTATGTAGCCCTGTGGATCGCATGTAGGAAGCTCGTGGATGCAGGTGTCATTGAAAAAATGCCGCTGACGGATACCGTTTCTGCGGTCTCTGCCGGAATTTTTGAGGATGAAGCAGTGCTGGATCTCAATTACATCGAGGACTCTCATGCAATCGTGGACTGCAACCTGATCATGACCGGTTCTGGTGAATTTGTGGAAATTCAGGGGACTGGTGAAGGACGCCCATTCCGTAAGGATGAGCTGGCACAGCTCATTGCACTGGGTGAGATCGGTAATGAGACACTGCGTAAAGCACAGCTTGCGGCAATGGAGGGCTAAGTCATGCAGTTTGTACTAGCATCGCACAATCAGAAAAAATTGGAAGAACTCTCTGCGATTTTGGGCACACTGGGAATTGAGGTCATACCGCTTCCGAAGGATGCGCCAGAACCAGAAGAGAATGGACAGACCTTCGAGGAAAATGCACGCATCAAGGCATTGGCAGCACGAGAGTTTACAGGTATGCCTGCGATCGCGGACGATTCAGGACTCGCAGTCGATGCACTGTCGGGAGAACCGGGTGTGCGCTCGGCACGCTACTGTGCTGGAACAGATGATGACCGCAATGCGTTCCTGCTCCAGAATATGGAGTGTGTGGATGAGTGTGAGCGTCAGGCACGTTTTGTATGTGCCATCTGCTGTGTGCTCGAAGATGGACAGGAGATCGCCGTGCGCGGCGAGTGTGAGGGTGAGATCCTGACTGAACTGCATGGAACAGGTGGGTTTGGATATGATCCATTGTTCTATGTGCGAGAGTATGACTGCACCTTTGGAGAACTGCCTGCGGCAGTGAAAAACCGCATTTCGCACCGTGCGCAGGCACTGGAAAAGCTGGCGGCGGTGCTCCGTAAGAAGTTAAAATTTGGACAAGAAACAGGAGAAAACAAATTATGTTGACAAGCAAACAGCGCGCATCTCTGCGTAAATTATCCAATCCGCTGGCAGTTACCCTGCATATCGGCAAAGAGGGCGTGACGGAGGGCGTCATCAATCAACTGGAAGTTTTGCTCGAAAACCATGAGCTGGTTAAGGGCAAGGTACTCGAAAATGCGCTGACCACTCCACGTACTGTGTCCGAGGCACTTTGCGAGGCAACTGGTGCGGACGGTGTACAGTGCATTGGTACAAAGTTTGTGTTGTACCGTCAGTCTTCTGATCCGGACAAGCGCAAGATCGTTTTGGAGAAGTAAGCGTATGAAAACAGGTGTACTGGGCGGGACGTTCAATCCACCGCATAAAGGGCATCTTGCCGCAGCAGATGCGGTGCGGCAAGCATTGGGACTGGAACGGGTGTTGTTTATCCCAACCAATTTGCCGCCCCATAAACGATTGCCAAAGGGCAGCGCGACAACGGCGCAGCGATGCGACATGGTACGCCTGATGACGGAGCCATACCCATGGGCAGAATTTTGTGATGTGGAGATTCGGCGCGGTGGTGCAAGCTATACGGTGGACACGCTGCGTACACTGCATGAAAGCGGACAGGATGACCTGACCCTGATCGTGGGAACCGATATGCTGCTGTCCTTTGACCGCTGTTGGCATGCACCAGATGAGATCGTGCATTTGGCAGGACTTGCAGCCATTGCACGCGGCACGGAGGACTTCCCAGCACTCGAAACAAAGGCAAAACAGCTCAGAGAGACATTGGGAGCAAGGGTGACATTGGTAAACTGTCCGGTTCTTCCGATTTCCTCAACAGATGTGCGGCAGCAGCGGGCGTTTGAAGAACTGACACCGCCTGAGGTTGCAGCATATATCCGGCAAAATCGATTGTATCAGGAAGTTTTTGGCTAAGAAGCGTTGTGGAAAATAAAGATATTTACCAAAAGTGCCGTAAAGCCCCTGCCTTTAAGTATGGGGATATAAGGCACACATAGATTCCCCGTTCATGAGGGTATTGTCTTGTATTAGATGAAAAATAGTAGTATAATGTTTTCATGAAATATAAAAACAATAACAATGTGGTATACTCGTGCAAATATCATGTAGTTTGGTGTCCAAAATATCGGAGAAAAGTCTTGGTCAATGGTGTTGATATACGATTAAAGGCTCTCATAGGGGAAGTCTGCAATGAATATCACATCGACATCATAGAAATGGAGATTATGCCAGA
>JAHHRJ010000048.1 GCA_020025885.1 Butyricicoccus sp.
GTTTATTTTGTTGATATAGGACAAGAATCTATATTTTTCAGACAGCCCCTAGGGACTATCTGAAAAGTCGAAATTCTGGTCTTTTTCTACAATGAGCGGCATCTGCTGCGTTAAAAATACGCGGAATCCATCAAGGATTCCTGCGTTTTTTGCCTTGCATCTACGCACGCACTGCGAAAAATTCGTCGATTTCTTTATTTTCAGATACGCCCTAAGAGAGGGGAAGCTTATTTTGAATTACGATATCAATTATTTGCGTTTATTGGCTGAGAAATTTCCCACGATTGAATCGGTAACAAATGAACTGGTAAATTTGCGTGCAATTATGCATTTGCCCAAGGGAACGGAATACTATTTTTCCGATCTGCATGGAGAACATGAAGCATTTATTCACCTGCTGCGCTCTGGTTCGGGCGTGATTCGAGAAAAAATTGATAATTTATTCCGTTCTTCTGTGATGGAAAAAGATCGTGAGGAGCTGGCGGCACTGGTTTATTATCCCTCCACCCAGCTTGGAAGAGCACGTAAGGTAGAGCAAAACTATGATGATTGGTGCATGATCACCATTAACCAGCTTGTGATCGTTGCATGTGAAGTTTCGGCGAAGTATACACGCAGCAAAGTGCGCCATACGATGGACCCACGATATGCAGGCATGATCGAAGAGCTGATGAACACAGATGGAACAGATGTGGATAAGCGAACCTATTACCGCGAAATGATCGAGTCCGTGGTTCAGGTCGGTTGTGCAGATGGACTCATTAAAGCACTTTGCCACCTGATCCAGCAGATGACGGTGGATCAATTGCATATCATCGGCGATATTTTTGATCGTGGTCCACGTGCAGACCGTATTTTGGATGAACTGATGAAGCATCACGATGTGGATATCCAGTGGGGCAACCATGATGTCTCTTGGATTGGTGCGATGTGCGGAAATCCGGTTTGCCTGATGAGTGTGTTGCGCATCGCCATCAGCTATAATGGGTTTGACTGCTTGGAAGATGGATATGGCATCAATTTGCGTCCACTTTCCATGTTTGCGGCAACCACTTATGCAAATGATCCATGTGCACATTTTATGCCACATGTACTAGACGAAAATGAGTTTGATCCGGTCGATCCAGCGCTTGCAGCAAAGATGCATAAAGCGGTTGCGATTATGATGTTTAAGTTGGAAGGGCAGCTCATTGGGCGGCATCCAGAGTACGGAATGCAGGGTAGATTGCTGCTAGACAAAATAGATTATGAAAAAGGAACGATCAAAATTGGTGGTAAGGAGTATCCGCTGACCGATACCAATTTCCCAACGATCGATCCCAAAGATCCGTATGCGCTGACTGCAGAAGAACAGAATATTTTGGATGGTTTCCAAGCGTCTTTCCGTCATTCGGAACGCCTGCGCACCCATATTGATTTCATTATCAACCATGGCGCAATGTATAAAGTGGCAAACGGAAAGCTCTTGTATCATGGATGCATACCAATCAATGCAGATGGTTCGCTGCAAGAAGTGGATCTGTTTGGGGAAAAATGTAAGGGGCGTGAGCTGCTCGATCAGCTGGAAATGCATGTACGGCGTGCGTATCATGCGGAAGCTCCGGATTCTGTGGATTTATTGTGGTATTTATGGTGTGGCGCCGTATCTCCGCTCTTTGGAAAAGACCGCATGACCTCCTTTGAACGCTATTTTATCAAAGAAAAAGAACTACAAAAAGAGCATATGAACCCATATTATAAACATTATGATGATCCAAAGTTTTGTGCTGCATTGATGCGAGAATTTGGGTTGAATCCAGAAATTAGCCATATTATCAATGGGCATGTGCCCGTGAAACACGGTGAAACACCTGTGAAGGCAGGCGGACGTCTGTTTGTCATCGATGGCGGTATCTCCAAAGCATATCATTCTAAAACGGGAATTGCGGGTTATACCCTTATCTCATCCTCACATGAAATTCAACTTGCAGAACATCGTCCATTCCACAGAGGAAATGACCTAGAAAGTCCGGAAACTTATACCACGGTTCATATTGTAGAACACATGCCGCGCCGCCTTATGGTGGAGGATACAGACGCTGGAGAGCGCTTCAAGAGACGTATTGATGAACTTCAGGAGCTGCTTTCCCTATATCGCTGCGGTGTGCTGGGAGAGGCTTAAAGGGTATGCAGGAAGGCTTGCAAAATACTAGACTGAAGTACAGCTCATTTCATAGAAATTTTGATATATTTTAAATATTCGCAAAAAATTGTAGCAATCTCTCTCTTAATGTGATATACTTGACTTCGAAGAAAGCTAATTCAGTTGAAGATGTTGTGCACTTCCATGTGCACAGAAAATTGAGAGGAGAACGACATTATGCTATTCAAAACCCTTCAGGAATATGATAACAATCAGATCCATGATGAAATGAAACAGTATCTATCAGAGCTCGGTCTGTCAGAGAACGCACTTTCCACCATGGTTGATGGAAAGATGACAGTAGAAGACCTCGTTGGCAAGCTGACTGCACATCTGATCGAGCAGGCTGCACAGGAGGATCGCCGCCGTTTCCGTCAGAAGCAGAGCGAGGGGATTGCACGTGCACAGCAGGCTGGTGTTGCGATCGGTCGCCCGACCCGCAAGCAGGATAAGCGCTTCCGCCGTGTGAGAGAGATGTATCAAGCACAGGAAGTGACTGGTCAGGAAGCCGCTCGACTTTTAAGCGTTGCACCGAGTACATTCTATCGCTGGCTGCGTCAGGAAAACACAGACGAAATGTAAAGCGTATAATAAGAGATACAGGAAAAATCCGCGTTTTGGATTTTTCCTGTATCTTTTTTGTGCGCAGAATAGGGTTTGTGCTGTTCAAACTTTGCTTTTTATGATACACTGAAAACGTATCACGAGAATTATAAAATACTGCAAGGAGGCAGGAATGAAAAGGATTTTAACAGGCGTTACTCTGTTCTGTTTTTTATCCATGCTGACCGGATGCACTCTCAAAACAGGGGTGGATCTGATGCAGCTGCCTAAGCCCAATAAGGATCGTCAGGCAATTACGGATGAGCTTGCACGTGTCAAGTCATCAGATGCGGTAGAGGATGCACCCTACCAAGGGGAAAACCGCAACACAGTACAGATGGTGGATCTGGACAACGATGGGATTGAGGAAGTGGTCGCGTTCTTCCGCACACCTGCAAATGGCAATACCTATGAGGCAGTGGTGCTCAGCAAACAGGATGATGAGCGATATACCTATGTGGGTCGTGTGCATGGAATTGGTACGCGAATCGATTCAGTCAGCTATCCCGTTATCACACCAGAGGGACGCCGTGGCATTTTTTTGAGCATGGAACAGGTTGGAGAACAGTCCAATCATTTGATTGCAGCGGATTATACAGACAACAGTGTCGATGTTATGCTGGAAGCTGACTATATTAGCATGCTCCCGGTGGACTTGGACAGCAACGGAACACGTGAACTGTTTTTGATTTCTGGACCGGATACGCGCCGGATCGCATCTATTTATGCATATGATGAAACGAATCATGCGCTCAAAATGATGAGCGAGAGCCCGCTGTCTGCATCAGCAAAAATTATTGAGCGGGTAAACAGCGGATATATTGCCGACCGGACCCCAGCGGTCTTTGTGGAAGAAACCGTGCAGGGTGGAAATGGTCAGCAGACCGATGTGTTTATCTGGCAGAAGCAAGGTGGACTGCGCAATTTGGCGCGGAGCACAGAAAGCGGAGCCGGAAGAGAGACCTATCGAACCGTGCCTGCCAATGCATATGACATCAACGGGGATGGTTTGACGGAGATCCCACGTGCCGTGCACATGGTGGGTTCTGTGCATCCGGGGAATGATGAAGTGTATATGCTGGACTGGTATCTGTATGCGGCAGATCATGAGCCCACATATGTGCGTACAACATACCGCAATGTCAGCCAAGAATGGGATTTTGTGATTAGTCAGGCTTGGTATGATACGGTGCATGCGGTCAAGGGAACAAGCGATGGCACAGATTATACGAGATTTGAAGTATATGTACCAGATGGAAAGCCAATCCCACTTTTGACAATCTACTATCTGCTTGGAACAGCGGATGATGTGAAACAGGAAATGCAGGAGAAAAATCTGTTTCCGCTTGAACGTGTCCCTTCGGGCACATTTGCAGCATCTATTCCGCCAGAGGCAGCAAAGAGCAGCCTTGCGCTAACGCAGACACAGGTGAAAGAACGCTTTTCGCCCATCACAGTACATTGGAATGAGAGTCAGTCGTGATAGGAGGTTTTTTGAGAACATGAATCGCAAGGTGCTTGTCTTAGAAGATGAGGAAAATATTCGCAGTTTTGTGGTTTTGAACCTCAAACGTGCGGGTTTTGAAGTGATTGAAGCAGATACAGGAGAGAGTGCACTGGAGCTGTTTGAACGAAATCCAGATATTGTTGTGGCAGTGCTTGATGTGATGCTGCCGGGAATTGATGGATATGAAGTGTGCCGCTCCATTCGTGCGCATGGCTCCCGTGCGGGTATTATCATGCTGACCGCGCGAACACAGGAGAGCGATAAGGTAACGGGACTGATGACTGGTGCGGACGATTATGTGACCAAGCCATTTTCCGTTGTGGAGCTGGTCGCACGCGTGGAAGCATTGGTGCGCCGCGTTGCGGGCAGTGGCTTCCAAGACGATGACAGCCTTCGCTCCGGTCCGTTCCGTCTGGATACACGTGCAAGAGAAGTGACCAAAGATGGAGTCAAAATTGAGCTGACACAGATCGAATATGGAATTTTAAAAGCCTTTATGACCAATATCAATCGTGCACTGTCACGCGATGACATTTTAGAAATGGTTTGGGGACACCATTTTGTAGGAGAACTCAAGATCGTGGACGTCAATATCCGTCGCCTACGTATCAAAATTGAGGACAATCCGGCATCGCCGCGCTATATCGTGACCGTGCGCGGCTATGGCTATATGTGGGAAGGTAAGGTATGAAGTACCGCAGAACCCAGGTGCCGCACACACCAAAACCGAAAACAAAACCAGCCGTACACCACACACGCATTCAGCATTCACCCGGCGGTCTGCGCGGGCGATGGCTGATGAACTCCCTATCGTTTGTGGTCGTCATCCTTGCGGCGGTTGTAATTGCCGTGTCCATGGGATTTTCCAGCTATTACTATAACAGCATCCATGATATGCTGAGCTATCGCATGAGCGCGATGACCACTAATTTTTATAATGGTGGTTGGATGAGCAGTTTGGAAGAATACTACTATGGCATGGAAAAAACTATTGGCGATTTTGATATCAATATGCGCGACAAGATTGAGTTTCAGTTCCTTAATGAACAGGGAACGATCGTCAAATCGTCCTCTGGCCTCAATGACGGCACGATGGCAGCAACGGGGGATGTAGAACGTGCACTTCGAGATCATGGGGTCATACTTCCGGACAATGAGTACCCACAGGAGGCAGTCATTCAGGTTTGGACGGGCAAAGACCCCATGACAGGCGAGCGTGTACTCAGCATGACAACCCCCTTGTATATCGATGATGGGCATATGGTCGGCGGCATTCGTATGGTGACTTCACTTGCGATTGCAGAAAAGCAGACGATGTATTTTGTGTTGCTGTCGGTTGCGGCAAGTCTGCTATTTTTCTCGATGGTTGTATTATCCAACCGTTACTTTATCAAATCTATTTTGGAACCAGTGACCAAAATCAATGTCATTGCAAAGGAAATTGCGGCGGGACGCTATGGAATGCGTCTGCAAAAGGTGTATGACGATGAAATTGGCGAGCTATGCGATACAATCAACTATATGTCGGATGAGATTTCCCGCACGGAACGCATGAAGAATGATTTTATTTCTTCGGTTTCCCATGAACTGCGCACACCACTGACGGCAATCGACGGCTGGAGTGAGACACTCTTAACTGGCGGCGATGCATCGCCGGAGGAAGTGCGGCTGGGACTGGAAATTATTCACAAGGAAAGCCGCCGCTTGACACGCCTCGTAGAAGAGCTTCTGGATTTTGCACGTATTGAATCAGGGCGCATGAAGCTGGAAGTTGAGACATTTGATCTCGAAATGGAACTGTATGAGGCGGTTTATATGTATGAAAACCTGCTTGCAGGCAGTGGGATGACATTGGTATATCATGCAGAAGAACTGGAAACCTATTTTATCAATGGTGACCGACACCGCATGAAGCAGGTATTTCTCAATATCATTGACAATGCGGCAAAGTATGGAAAGAGTGGTAAGCGCATTGAAGTCGATTTGCGCCATGAAGGCAAAGACATCGTGGTCTGCGTGCGCGATTTTGGTGCGGGTATTCCAGAAGCCGAATTACCATTTGTGAAGGAACGATTTTATAAAGGATCATCCAAGGAACGCGGCAGCGGCATTGGACTGTCTATCACCGATGAGATTGTCAAGCTGCACGGCGGTCGGTTGATGATTCGTTCCAAGCCGGGCGAGGGAACTGCGGTTTATGTTTCTGTGCCGGCGATTGATGTCCATACCGCATTGGGTGTGGAAACAACCATTGCAACTGAGGAGAACACAAATGAAGCACTATGAAATGCCGCCTTGTGTGCGGAAAACCACGATCGGCGGACAGGCAATTATTGAGGGCATCAGCATGAGAGGTCCGAAAAAGACCTGCGTGACGGTGCGCAAACCAGATGGCACAATGACCTTTGAGGAGCGCCCAACCCCAAGACCCAAGCACTGGTTTTGGAAACTGCCAATCGTGCGCGGTGCATATACATTGTTTACCGCAATGAAAGACGGTGTGGCTGACGTAAACTACTCGGCGCAGTTCTTTGAGGACGATGACAGTATAGATACAGAGCCATCCCGCTTTGAAAAATGGATAGAAAAGCATATTTCTTCCGAAAAAATGGAAAAACTACTCATGGGGTTTGCAATGATCCTAGGCACGCTGCTGCCAATCGCGCTGTTTTTGGTTGCACCAACACTGATCGTAGGCGTGCTTCCAGAAGGTGCGCCCTACTTTGTGCGCAGTCTGCTCGAAGGCGTTGTGCGCATTATTCTGTTTTTGATTTTTATGTGGTCGATCTCTCACATGAAAGATATTGAGCGCACATTCCAATACCATGGTGCGGAGCACAAGACGATTTTCTGCTATGAGGCTGGACTGCCGCTCACTGTGGAAAATGTGCGTAAGATGCCGCGTTTTCATCCGCGGTGCGGTACAAGCTTTATGATTGTAATGATGATTATTCCAATTTTGATTTTTGCGTTTGTGCAAATGGACAATGTGTGGATGCGTATGCTGCTGCGCCTGGTGCTGTTGCCAGTTGTGGTCGGTATTGCGTATGAGTGCAACCGCTGGGCAGGACGGTGCGACAATATATTTTGTCGTGCGATTCGATGGCCGGGGCTGCAAATGCAGAAGCTCACAGTATTTGAACCGGATGACAGCATGATCGAGGTGGCGATCTCTGCAATGGAGCGCGTAATTCCAGAGGATGACAGCGATGCATGGAAATAATGAAATGACAGTCAAAGGCTGGTATACAAAAATCTGTCAGGCATTACAGGCACAGGATATCTCGATGCCAGAACTAGAGGCACGGGAGCTGGTTTCCTGTGCAATGGGGGAAGATCTGCGGCGTATGCCGCAGACCAAAACCGTTTGTGCACAGGAAGCGTCTAAGTTGGAATGGCTCATGGAACGCCGTTTGCAGGGAGAACCGCTCGCGTATTTGCTGGAAGAATGGGATTTTTATGGCATCACCCTGCGCGTAACGCCCGATGTGCTCATTCCAAGAAGTGACACCGAGCGGCTTTGTGAACTTGCGATCGAGCATGCGCGTGCCTGTGAAAATCCGCGTGTACTCGATTTGTGCAGCGGTTCGGGATGCATTGCGCTCGCACTTCTGCACGAAGTTCCTACGGCACGTGCGGTGGGCGTGGATTTATCCCCGAAAGCCATTGAACTTGCACAGCAGAATGCCGAACGGCTCGGCCTTACCGAACGCTATCAGTGTGCAAGTGGAAATGCACTCGAACTACCACCGCAGGAATATCTGGGGGTGTTCGATGTGATGGTATGCAATCCACCATATATTACCGAACAGGAAATGCATGAGCTTGACAGCAGCGTAGCAGATTATGAGCCGCATTTGGCACTATATGGAGGCACGGATGGGCTGGACTTTTATCGGGCAATTATCTATGGATGGGCACAGGTTTTGCGCCCGGATGGGGTTCTTTTCTTCGAATGTGGATGGAAACAAGGGGAAGAAGTGGCAAAAATCTGTATGGAAGCCGGTTGGAGGAATACACAGATCGAAACTGATTATGCTGGTGTGCCCCGCATAATACGAACGCAGCATACCCATTGACAATCGAACAAATTTTCGGTAAGGGCTTGCAAAAGCAAGGGCACTGCTTTATAATGAAAGAACCAATCAATCTAACGCATGGAGGAAGTATCGCTATGGCGTCGAATAATAAAAAGAAGTTGGAACCTGTTGCACCAGCGACGAACAAACAGGAAGCACTGGCAAAGGCATTGGGACTGATCGAAAAGCAGTACGGAAAGGGTGCCGTTATGCGTCTGGGCGAAAACAGCGGTATGGCAGTCGATCACATTTCGACGGGCTCCATTGGTCTGGACTGTGCACTCGGAATCGGTGGACTGCCGCGCGGTCGTATCGTAGAGATCTATGGACCGGAATCTTCTGGTAAGACGACTGTTGCGCTCCATGCCATCGCACAGGCACAGAAAGCTGGCGGTGAAGCGGCATTCATTGACGCAGAACATGCGCTTGATCCAGTGTATGCACGTGCGCTGGGCGTAGATATTGATAGCTTGCTGGTTTCTCAGCCAGACACTGGTGAGCAGGGATTGGAAATTGCAGAGGCGCTTGTGCGTTCGGGTGCGCTCGATATTGTAGTCGTGGACTCGGTTGCCGCACTCGTACCGCGTCAGGAAATTGAGGGTGAAATGGGCGACTCTTTTGTGGGTCTGCATGCCCGCATGATGAGTCAGGCAATGCGTAAGCTGGCAGGCTCGATTGCAAAGTCCAACTGTGTTGCCATCTTCATCAACCAGCTGCGCGAAAAAGTCGGCGTAATTTATGGAAGCCCTGAAGTCACAACAGGTGGGCGTGCGCTCAAGTTCTATGCATCTGTGCGCATTGATGTACGCCGCATTGAGCACATCAAGAACGGTACGGAGCTGCTGGGCTCCCGCACACGCTGCAAGATTGTGAAAAACAAAGTTGCACCGCCATTCCGTGAGACAGAATTTGATATTATGTATGGTGAAGGCATTTCATTTACTGGTGAGCTTGTCGATTTGGGCGTAGAATATGATTTTATCCAGAAGTCGGGTGCATGGTTCTCTATGGATGGTGTGCGCCTTGGACAGGGACGCGACAACGCCAAGATGTATTTTAAGGAGCATCCAGAAGAAGCGGAGATCCTGCACGAGAAGATCATGGCAGCGATTGCGGAAGAGTCCAGTAAGATGGCTGCAAAGGGCAAGAAGAAGGACAAGGAAGAGGGAGAAACGCCTGCAAAGCCAGCAGCACCAGCAGAGCCGGAGAAGAAGGCGGCAAAGTCCAAGGCGGTTGCAATTGATGCAGACGACTTTGATGAAGATGACGACGGAATTGATGTATGAGAAACCCAAAATTTTTCGAACAGAACGAACCTGCACAGATGACGCAGGAAGCACTGGAAAAACTGTATCAGGAAACTTTGGAGGTCGCGGCAAGACAGTTGTCTTACCGCGCCCTTTCTGTCAGTGCACTGCGTGATAAACTATTGTCCCACGGCTATCAGGAAGATGCAGTAGACTATGCACTGGCATATTTACAGGCACACGGATTTTTAGACGATCTGAAATATGCGGAAAGTACCGTGCGTTCCTACAAGCGACGTGGATATGGTGCCCTGCGCATTCGGCAGGAACTTCGCCGCCGTGGTGTGGAAGGTGAGGAAGCGAGCGAGGTTATGGAAGACTATGAGCCTGACTGGGAAGCAATGGAAGCATTACTCGAAAAACGCTTGCATGGAGATCTATCTGACCGCAAGGAAGTCAATAAGGCAGTCGCGGCGTTGCAGCGGCGCGGCTTTCTATGGGAAGATATCCGCACAGCACTCAATCGGTATGGTGCATCGCTCACAGAGGACTTTGACTGAGGGCGTGGGGAAATCCCAATCGGCTTAAGAGGTGTTCTATGTTGCAGAAAGTAAATAAAGGATTATGCATTTGCAGCATCATCTTGGCGGTCATACAAGCTGGTGCTATTTTTACAAGCAATATCCTGCTCATAACACCAGTCATTGTATTGGCAGGTGTATGTATGAGTACAGTTTCATGGATCGTAGCACAGTGGACGTATGAGGATGCCGCGATTCGAACAGCAACCATAGCGCTTGTAATTTTTCTCCTGAGTGAAACAATTTGGGGCATTCAGATGTTCTCATTGCTGAAGATTCTGTTATAATAGAAGTGACCAACTGTCTCACAGGAGGAATGCACCATGATACACAAACTGATCTTGCCCGCCGCTTTGGTGGCATGTCTGCTGGCTGTGGCAGAGATTTTTAATCTGCCGATGATGCAGCATTTTGGCGCGATTTTATCCATTGTCGGAATCGCATTTTGTCTGCTTGCGCGCATGTCTGCACGCAGCCGAAATGATGAGCGGCATGCACGCGTGGCACTTTGGGCGCTGGTGCTCTACACACTGACACTGGTACGTTGGATTTTACTGATCCTGTAAGGGCAAAATGATCGAGAACAAGAGAGGAAGATTCTATGAAAATTGGATTGATTTCACTGGGATGTGCAAAGAATCTGGTCGATTCCGAGCATATGCTGGCTAGATTGCGCGAGGTTGGACATGAGATTGTCACGGATATGGAAGATGCTGAGGTTGGTATTGTAAATACCTGCGGCTTTATCGAATCAGCAAAGACCGAGGCGATCGAGACCATTCTGGAGGCAGCACAGTGTAAGCAGACCGGAAACATGCAGGGTCTGGTCGTGACTGGATGCCTTGCACAGCGTTACCGCGAAGAAATTGAAAAAGATCTGCCGGAAGTAGATGTCATTTGCGGTACGGGCAGCTATGAAAACATTGTAGAAGCAGTCGAAGCGGCGTATGGACACGAAAAGCGTGCATACTTTGGCGCGATGGACATGGCGGAACTTGGTGGAAGCCGAAGCCGTCTGACTCCGGGCTATACAGCATATTTTAAGATTGCAGAGGGCTGCTCCAACACCTGCGCATATTGCATTATTCCAAAACTGCGCGGCAAATATCGCAGCCGTGAATATGATGAACTGCTGGAAGAAGCCCGTATTCTGTCCGACGCTGGTGTAAAGGAACTTATTATCATTGCACAGGATATCACAAAGTATGGTATGGATCTTTACAAGAAGCGCCGTCTGCCAGAGCTTCTGCGCGAACTGTGCAAAATGAATTTTACTTGGATTCGTCTGCACTATCTCTATCCAGACCAGATGACCGATGAACTCATTGATGTGATCGCAAGTGAAGATAAGATCGTAAAATATCTGGACATTCCGCTCCAACATGTGTCGGGGCGTATTCTGCGTGCGATGCGTCGTCCGGGTGACCGCGAGAGCCTCACAGAGCTGATTTACAAGCTGCGTGACCGCATTCCGGGTTTGGTACTGCGCACAAGTCTCATTGTGGGTCTGCCGGGAGAGACCGAGGAAGAATTTACCGAACTGTGTGAATTCTTGCAGGAAGTATGCATTGAGCGTGTGGGTGTATTCGAGTTTTCACCCGAAGAAGGCACTATTGCAGCGGAAATGCCTGACCAGATCGAAGCTGAAGTCAAGGAAAATCGCCGCCTGATCGTGGAAGAATTGCAGTCTGGTGTAATCGATGAGTACAACCTGTCACGTGTACATGAAGAAATGGATGTGCTATGTGAAGGATTTGACGAGGATGCAAATATGTACTATGGGCGTACATACGCAGATTCGGTCGAGGTCGATGGCAAGGTGTGGTTTGTCTCAGAAACACCATGTACAGCAGGAAATTTTGTGCGCGTGCGCATTGATGACAGCCTTGGTGCGGATCTTTCTGGTGTGAGAGTAGGAGGCTAATATGACGACTGCCAATAAAATTACACTGGCGCGTATTGCACTCATTCCATTTTTTATCTGGTTTGCAATACAAAGCACCCCAGAGGGGGATATCATTGCGCTGGTTTTGTTCTGTGTTGCGTCTGTGACCGACTTTTTGGACGGTTATGTCGCACGCAAGTACAATCAGGTAACAGATTTCGGAAAATTTGTTGATCCATTGGCGGATAAACTGCTTGTAACAGCGGCACTTGTGATTTTTGTGGAGCGCGGTCTGTTTGCAGCGTGGATGGTGTTTGTGATTTTGGCACGTGAATTTATCATCACCAGCCTGCGCAATGTTGCGGCGGCAAAAGGACAAGTTATGGCGGCGGCATGGTCGGGCAAGGTGAAAACCTGTGTGCAGATTGCAGCGATCATTGGACTATTTGTGTTCAGCATTGTAAGTGGAATGGGAACTGCACTGCCAACCATTTTGGCAGATGTTTGTGCGTGGGCAGCAACCCTAATCACGCTTTATTCTGGATATGACTATATGCACCGTAACTGGGCTTTGGTTGCAGAAGGTGCGACAAAGCCAAAGGCATAATAAGAAAACCACAGTCTTTTTGAACTGCACCCCATTTGTTAGACAAGTATGATATACTATCTAACAGATGGGGTGATTTTATATGTCAAATGGAAAACCAAACAAACACTACACACCAGAATTCAAAAAAATGGTTGTAGGAACGATGCGAGCAGAACATTTAAGCCTTAACGAAACAATGAGAAGGTTTGAAATCAACGACAATAGTATTATTAAGTGTTGGGAACGAATTTACTTAGGGGTTGTCTGAAAAATAAAAGTTGCACAAACAGCAGAGATATGCGAATATA
>JAHHRJ010000049.1 GCA_020025885.1 Butyricicoccus sp.
TCTACCGGAACTGGCTCTGTATCTAGGGGGACTGGGTTCCCCTGGAAAGACTGTCGAAGTTCTTTTACAGTCTCAAGAGAGACCTTTGGTCTCTCTTTCTTTTGGTGTTCTATTTGGTGCGGTAAGTCCATATCCTTATAATAAAAGGACACACAGAGCGGTGTGGTGATTCGACACAAATGGGAGGCATTGGACATGGTCATGTATACAACAAAATTAACCAAGCGCAAGATCGCAGTGGGGCTGATTACGCTATGTGCGGTGATCGTGGGCACGGGATGCTGGATCTTCGGGGGCAGAGCAGATACTGCAAGTGCTGTGGCAGAAACCAGTATTTCCTGCAAGTTAAAGAATAATGAGGAACGTGTCGCCTTTTTGCGCGGTTATGGATGGGAAATCGATCCAAGTCCAGCGGCGGAACAAGAAGTGCGCATTCCAGATACGTTCGATGCGGCGTATGAGAGCTACAATGAACTGCAAAAAACGCAGGGACTCGATTTAACCAAGTATCAGGGGCGCAAGTGCAAGCTGTATGTATACCGTGTGCAGAATGATCCGAGCGGAGAACAGGGGGTAACAGCGAACTTGGTCTTCTATCGAGATCGTTTAATCGCGGCAGATATTTGTTCGGAAAATGCCGATGGGTTTGTGCGTGCGATTACGGACCGCTCCCCGAATGGGCAGCCAGAAGAAGAATAAAAGACAATCGCCCGAATTCAAGGAATTCGGGCGATTGTCTTTTTTGTATCAAAGTGTGCCAAAGCGTATGGACATATTGTTAGAAACAATTCATAAGAATTTGTGCATTATTGTAAAGCTTCTTGCATGTTATTGTCAAAAACTGACAAGACAAGACGGAAAAAAACGGTTTTTTTTGCAAGACCTATTGTGCAAATTGCAAAAAAGTGGTACGCTATGTTTAACTGAGAAAAAGGAGGGAGAGTCATGGCGCAGGAGCGCTTGGACAAAATGCTTGCTTCCCGGGGGGCAGGTTCGCGCAAGAAAGTGGGACAGCTGATTCGTGCAGGACGCGTGACGGTCAATGGGCAGCCCTGCCGAGATTCGGCGCGTAAAGTAAGCCCTGAGCAAGATGCCGTTTGTGTCATGGGAGTCCCGCTGCGTACAAGAAAAGAACGCTACTTTATGCTCAATAAACCAGCGGGTGTGATCTCTGCAACTGAGGATGTAGAGCAGAAAACCGTGCTGGAACTTTTTCCGGAATCTGAGCGGGCGGGGCTTGCACCGGTTGGGCGTTTGGATAAAGACACGCTAGGTCTGCTTTTGGTGACCGATGATGGGGCGCTCAATCATGCGCTTACGTCGCCGCGCCACCATGTGGACAAGCGATACCGTGCACTTGTTTCTGGAACACTGGCAGATGATGCGGCAGAACAGTTTCAACGAGGGATCGAACTGCGGGATGGCACGAAATGCCTTCCGGCAGATTTGACTGTGCTGGAACAGCAGGCGGATGGATGCTTAGTAGTGGAAGTGGTTCTGCATGAGGGAAAGTATCATCAGGTGAAACGTATGATCGCGGCACTTGGCGGACATGTGGAACGTCTTGAGCGGCTTTCTATGGGACCGCTTGTGCTCGACCCTGCTTTGGAACAAGGCACATATCGGGAACTGACAGAAGCGGAAATTGAGACACTTTTTGTGGTGTGCAAAGGATGAGTTTTATTCTAAAATACTATATTTCAGAATGATTTGATAAAAAATAAACAAAAATTTTTCATAAATTTTGTGTAAAAATTGCTGAATCTGTGGTATAATTTCTTAAAATAGACGAAGATAAGAAATCTTTCTTGTATAGGATGCTCAAAGAATATAACACAGATGGCAGATGAAATTAAAGATGGATCTTCAAAAAAGGAAAGGTGATAGCTATGGCTTCCAGATTGTTCCAGTCGATTATTCTGCAAATGAAAGATACGGTAGACCGCACGATTGGTATTGTGGATGCAACAGGCGCTGTCGTTGCATGCACAGATTTGCCGCGCATTGGGGAAATGCGTGAGGATGCGGTAACAGAATTGGGATATGCAGGCGATATGGTCCGCTTTGGCGGATATACGTACCGCTCGGCGGCAGATCGATCGACTCGCTTTGAGTATGCGGTATTCGTACAGGGCGAAGATGAACTGGCACGCTCCGTGTGCTCACTTGCTGCGGTTGCAATCAACAATATCAAGACCCTGTATGACGAAAAGCATGATAAGGCAACGTTTGTTAAGAATATCATTTTGGACAACATCCTGCCGGGTGATATTTATATCAAGTCGCGTGAGCTGCATTTCGGAAACGATGTACCGCGCGTTGTATTTCTTGTGCGCCAGCTCGAGCGCGTGGATATTGCGTCCATTGATGTTGTGTCTGGTCTGTTCCCGGACAAGCAGCATGACTTTGTGCTGCATATCAGTGAGTCGGACATCGTTGTTGTTAAGGAAGTCAAGGCAAACTGCGAAGGCAAGGAGCTTGTTAAGATTGCAAAGCAGATCGAAGAGGCACTGTCCTCTGAGCTTTTAGTCAAGAGCATTATTGGTATTGGCTCGATTTCTTCTCAGATGAAGGATATTGCAAAGTCCTTTAAGGAGGCGCAGATCGCAATTGAGGTCGGCGGTGTATTCGATACCGAGAAATCCATTGTCAACTTTGAAAACCTTGGCATTGGACGTCTGATCTATCAGCTGCCAACCACACTTTGCGAAATGTTTCTGACAGAAGTATTCAAGCGTGGTTCCATCGAATCACTCGATCAGGAAACGCTGTTTACAATTCAGAAATTCTTTGAAAACAATCTGAATGTATCGGAAACCTCGCGTAAGCTGTTTGTACACCGTAATACGCTTGTGTATCGACTGGAGAAAATCAAGAAGCTGACTGGACTCGATTTGCGTGAATTCGATCACGCGATCGTATTTAAGGTTGCGCTGATGGTACGCAAATACCTCACAAGCCGCGAACAGGGCAGCTTCTAAAATACCTGAAAAAATTCGTAATTCATTTCGGGATTGGGAACAAATCTGGAACGAATTACGTCTTAAGTAAGGTGTGTTCTGCGCTGAGGAGGGAACTGATACTGTGATTAGCATGAAAGAGGCCAGCATGGTTTATGACAACGGCTGCCGCGCCCTCAACAAAGCTTCGTTCCGAATTGAGGAAGGCGAATTCGTTTTTCTCGTAGGTGCGTCTGGCTCGGGTAAATCAACGATCATTAAGATGCTGACCGCTGAGGTACGTCCGGTGGAAGGACGAGTCCTCGTGAACAACTTTAATATTGGAAAACTGAAAAAGCGCGAAGTTCCGTATCTGCGCCGTACACTCGGCGTTGTGTATCAAGACTTCCGCTTGATCGACAATAAATCAGTTTATGAAAATGTTGCTTTTGCAATGCGTGCCATTGGCGCGTCCGGCAAGACCATTCGTAAGCGCGTGCCTTATGTGCTTGAACTGGTTGGTCTGATCGGCAAGGAAGATTGCAAACCAGTTGAACTATCAGGCGGCGAGCAGCAGCGTGTTGCAATCGCACGTGCGCTTGTCAACAATCCGCGCCTAATCATCGCAGATGAGCCAACTGGTAACTTGGACCCAGAACGCTCCTTGGAGCTGATGGTCCTGTTTGAAAAGATCAATCAACTTGGTACGACGATCCTCATTGTCACCCATGAAAAAGAGCTTGTTGACCAGTTTGGCAAGCGCGTCATTGTGATTGATAAGGGCGAGGTCGCCAGTGACCAGACAGGTGGGTATTACACATATGAAGAAGAACCGAATTAGCAGTATCGGATTCTTCCTGGGGGAAGGATTCCGAAACATTTTTCTGCATGGCTTTATGAGCTTTGCGGCGGTCAGCGTCATCGTGGTCTGCCTGATTATTACGGGCACGACGGCGCTGGTCTCCCATAACATCAATTTAAACATCATAAAACTGCAAAACGAAAGTCAGATCATCATCTATATTGATGATGCATACACCGACGAACAGGCACGTGATCTGCATGGCACGATCATGCAGGTCGATAATGTGCAGGAGGCGGAATTCGAATCGCGTGATGTTGCGCTGGAAAATTATCGGAAACAGCTTGGTCCAAATGCAGACCTGCTCGATGGATTCGATTCGGAAAACAATCCGCTGCGTGATGCATATCACATTACGATGAAAGATCCGTCCAAGGTCGTAGCGACCAAGGCGGCGCTCGAAAGTGTGGATGGCGTTGGCGCTGCAGTCGCAAATGAGGCTGTGGTTGCAAGACTGATCCAGATCCAGCGCATGTTTAAGGTCATTTCCTTTACGCTGGTGGTTGCACTGGGACTCATTTCCATCTTTATTATCGCAAACACAGTAAAGCTCGCAATGCTGGCACGCCGCCGCGAAATTTCTATCCAGAAAATGGTGGGTGCGACCAACTGGTTTATCCGCTGGCCGTTCATCATTGAAGGACTGGTGCTCGGTCTGATCGCGGGTGGTATTGCATTTGGTCTGGAATGGCTGCTGTATGACCAGCTGACCGGTTTTATTGTTGGAAACTTGCCGCAGTTTACGATGGCAAAGTTTGAAGATTTGATGTATTTTGTATTGAGTGTCTTTGGCGCAGCAGGCATCGTTGTTGGTGTCTCTGGTTCGTCGCTGACAATTCGTAGATTTATGGACGTATAAGGGGATTTTATCTGCAATGAGGAAAAAATTTGCAAAGAGGATCACCGTGGCAAGCCTGCTGGCAGTAATGCTGGCAGGCGTCCTGTTTTCAAGCACGGGTGTGGAACAGACAGCAGAGGCAGCTTCGAAATCTCAGCTGAAGAGCCGCTTATCTGAGCTGAAAAGTGCACGCGCGGAGGCAAATGCCGCAGTTAAGGCACTGGAGGGACAAGCGGAAAAGTACAGCGAGAAGATTGCGGCGCTTGATTACCAAATTGAATCGACACGTGCCGAGCTGAATGCAACCAACCAGATCATTAAGACCCTGACGGGAGATATCACCAAAAAGGAAAAAGAGCTGGAAGAAACCATTGAAACACTGGACGAAAAGCAAGATCTATTTGCAACCCGCATTCGTGTGATGTACGAAAATGGAGAGACTTCTTATATGGAGGTGCTGCTCAATTCAAAAAGCTTTGGCGATATGCTGTCCAATATGGAAATCGTCAGCCAGATCATGGACTATGACAAACAGGTTGTACAGGAATATAAAGACCTGAAAGCCAGCATCGAGACGCAGAAGGCTTCCTTAGAATCTGATCGCAGCGACAAGAAAAACTATGCGCATAGCCTAGAACAGACCAAGAAGGAAATTGAATCTCAGAAAAAAGAGTACAAAACACTGAAGGCAAAGGTAGACAAAAATATTGCACTCAAAGAGGCTGAGGCGGCACGTATGCTCAAGGAGCAGGAGTCCATCAACGCAGAAATTGAGGCGATCTCCAAGCGTGAAGCAGAAGCGGCAAAGAGACGCGCGAGCAGCTCATCTTCCTCTGGCGGTGGTTCTCATTCCGGCGGTGGTAAGGCGTACAGTGGTTCGCTCACATGGCCCTGCCCATCCTATAACCGCATCAGCTCGCCGTATGGCTACCGCACACACCCAATGACTGGCACACGTAAGCTGCACAAAGGAGTGGATATCTCATCTTCGAAGGGAAATCCTGTCATTGCAGCGGCATCTGGTACCGTTGTAAAGAGCTATTTTTCATCTTCCTATGGCAATTATGTTGTAATCAGCCATGGTGGTGGTATGATGACAGCGTATGCACATATGACACGCCGTATGGTATCTGCTGGACAGCAAGTTTCCGCAGGACAGCAAGTTGGTACCGTTGGTTCTACCGGCAATTCAACAGGACCGCATCTGCACTTTGAAGTGTACATCAATGGCTCGACCACAAACCCGATGAATTATTTTAGTTAAACAAGCAAGGAGAGAATGTTTCCCATGTACCATAACAAACGCAATCGAATCATTGCGGCAATCATTGCGGGGATTTTGGTGGTGTTGATGCTGGGTTCGACCATCTTTGGTGCGCTCAGTATGGCAACCGCTGCCTCGAAAAGTCAGCTGAACAACAAGCTGGCACAGATCAAATCCCAGAAAGCAGAAGTGGAAAGACAGCTTGCTGCATACCAGAAAGATAAGGATGCGTATGCTGGACAGATCGGCACACTCAACAATAAGATCAACTTGACCGAAGAGCAGATCGCAGCAACCAAAGAGGTTCTGGGGGAGCTGGACAAGTCGATCGCTGAGACCGTGGAAAATCTGGCAAAGGCAGAAGAAGATCTGGTAGAAAAGCAGAAGCTGTTTGCAACCCGTATTCGCGTGATGTATGAAAACGGGGAGACTTCTTACATGGAAGTTCTGCTCAACTCCGAGAACTTTAGCGATATGCTGTCCAATATGGAGATTGTAAGCCAGATTATGGACTATGACAAGAATGTTGTGCGCGAGTTTAAGGAAGTGTGTGACAGCATTGATGCGATGAAGATTCAGCTGGAATCCGATCGTCAGCAGCAGCAGAATCATAAGGAAACTTTGGAAGCAGACAAGCATGAACTGGAAAAAGACAAGAAAAAACTCAGTGCCATGCTTGCAAAGGTACAAAAAGATATTACATCTGCCGAGAAGATGGCGGCACAGATGGATGCAGAACGAGATCAAATCAATCAGGAAATCGCAGAGATCTCTCGCCGTGAGGCGGAAGAAGCACGGAAACGTGCAGAAGAAGCGCACAGAAAAGCTGAGCGGGCACGCAGGAATAACAATTCTGCAAGCACACCAAGCACAGCTTCGGTATCATCCGGCGGCGGCTCGATGTTGTGGCCATGTCCGACCTATACGTACATCAGCTCGGAATTTGGAGGAAGAAATCATCCCATCACCGGCAAATGGCAGTCCGGACATAAGGGCATTGATATTGCATCGAGTAAGGGAAATCCAGTGATTGCGGCAAAGTCCGGCACAGTAGTCAAGAGTTATCTGTCTTCTTCTTATGGAAATTATATTGTAATCAGCCATGGCGGCGGACTTATGACTGCATATGCACATCTGTCCAAGCGTATGGTATCGGTTGGTGATACCGTTGCAGCAGGTGAGCAGATCGGTACAGTCGGCTCGACCGGAAACTCCACGGGCAACCATCTCCATTTTGAGGTTTATGTCAATGGATCGGTCGTAAATCCAAGAAACTACGTCAGCCCATAAAGATGGGCGACTGTGGTCGGGGTACAGGGGGAATCCGCTGTCCCCGACTTTTTTATTGTGTAAAAAGGAGTAACTTTTATGAGTAATGGTGTTTCCAAAGTGACAACGGCTGTGCTGTGTGTACTGAGCGCGGCAACTGCGTTTAATGCATCATACATTGTGTTGCAGAGACAGAATGAGGCAAGAATGCCCGACTATCAGGCAAACAATGCGATCTATGGAAAGTTGGGGGAGATCCGACAGCTCATTGATGACCTCTATGTAGGGCAGTATGATATCAAAAAAGCGGTGGATCTGGCAAGCACAGGGTTTATCCTTGGTGTAGGAGATCGATGGAGCGGCTATCTTTCCAAAGAGGAATATGAAGAATATCAGACATCCCTCAAAGGACAGGCACAGGGCATCGGCGTATATACGCTGTATGATCCAGAGAAACAAAGTCTGCGTCTGATCGAAGTGTATCCGGATTCGGGTGCGGCACGTGCGGGACTCAAACGCGGCGATGAAATTTTGGGCACAAAAGACAAAACATTGGGGGAGCATGGATATCAGGAAGTGCGTGACAGCATTGCTGGCGACAAGGGAACATCGGTTGAACTTGTGGTTCGTCATGCGGACACTGGAAAAACAGATACCGTTTCAGCGGTACGCGGTGAAGTGGAAGCCACAATGGTCACCGGAAAAATGCTGGAAGATGATACGGGATATATCCTAATCTATAATTTCCACTTGGGTGCAGACAAACAATTTAAGAAAGTGCTGGATGATCTGTTAAAGCAGGGCGCAAAGCGGCTCATTTTTGATGTGCGCGAAAATCCGGGCGGCGCAGTTGAAGTCTTATCCAAAATGCTTGACCCACTTCTGCCAGAAGGCACGATCATGACCTTACGCGCAAAGGATGGAACGGAACAAGTATATTCCTCGGATGCAAAGGAATTGGATCTGCCCATGGCGGTCGTTATGAATCAAAATTCCTATTCGGCGGCAGAGTTCTTTGCGGCGGCGCTGCAAGAATATGGCAAAGCGGTGATCGTGGGAGAACAGACGGTTGGCAAGGGATACTCTCAGCGCACCTATGAACTGTCCGATGGATCTGCGCTGCGCTTATCGGACAATGCATACTATACACCGAAGGGAAAGAGCCTCATTGGTACTGGCGTATTGCCCGATATTCCAGTCTCCTTGCCGCAAGAAAAAATCAATTATTTTTATTTCATGAAACTGGAAGAGGATGCACAGCTTGCTGCCGCTTGGAAGGCGGTAACGGATGGGAAGTAATCGCACAGTTCGCACATCAAAGTAGGAAAAATGCAAAAAGTTCGGAAAGATGCCGCTTGCTTGCTTGACAGGGGCATTATATCTTCATATAATAAGGAGTAATGGTTTGATACCATACCGAATTTTGTATTTAGAAAATTTATGATAGAGAGGGAATGATCTCATGGCGAAGGAATTTAAGCTGACACAAGAGAGCTTGGACAAGCTGAGAGAGGAATTGGAGTATCTGAAAACCGTCCGTGAGAAGGAGGTTGCAGAGCAGATCAAGGAAGCGCGCTCCTTTGGTGACCTTTCGGAGAACTCCGAGTATGATGAAGCAAAGAACGAGCAGGGCAAACTGTATTCCCGTATTGCAGAGGTTGAGAATATCCTTGCACATGCAGTTGTGATCACCGACGATATGTACGGTCAGGACGAGGTTTCTCCTGGCTGCCGCTTTAAGGTAGAAGATGTTGAATTTGGTGACGTGGAAGAGTATCACTTTGTTGGTTCTCAGGAAGCAGATCCGATGAATGGTAAGATTTCTGACGAATCTCCATTTGGCAAGGCAATGCTTGGCAAAAAGGTTGGTTCTGTGGTAGAAGTAGAAGCACCAGCAGGCATGATTCAGTACAAGATCGTTGAGATCAGCAAGTAAGAGAGGGGAATCCGCATGGCAAATGAACAGAAGGCTGTGACAGAACAGACGCAGGAAGAACTGAACGAGCTCCTGCGCATTCGTCGCGAAAAGCTCAAGGACTTGCAGGACGCAGGTACAGACCCATTTGAGCAGGTACGCTTTGAGCGCACCAATTTTACAACCGATATCAAGGAGCATTTTGACGAGATGGAGGGCAAGACCGTCCGTCTGGCTGGTCGTATGATGTCCAAGCGCATCATGGGTAAGGCTTCTTTTGCCGATCTTTCTGACCGCTATGGTCGCTTGCAGCTGTATATCAAGCGCGATGAACTGGGCGAAGAGACCTATAAGGGATTCAAGAAGATGGACATTGGTGATCTCATCGGTATTTCGGGTGAGGTTTTCCGCACCCAGAAGGGCGAAGTATCCGTTATGGTTAAGGAGCTGACCCTGCTCTCTAAGAACCTCATTCCGCTGCCGGAGAAGTGGCACGGTCTGAAGGATACCGATATGCGCTACCGCCAGCGCTATGTAGACCTCATCATCAACCCTGATGTACGTGATACCTTTGAAAAGCGTTCCGCAATCGTGCGCGAAATCCGTAACTTTATGGATAGCCGCGGCTTTATGGAGGTTGAGACACCTTGCCTCAACACCATCCCGGGCGGTGCAGCTGCACGCCCATTCGTGACCCATCACAATGCGCTGGATATTGATATGTACATGCGTATTGCAACTGAGCTGCACCTCAAGCGCCTGATCGTTGGCGGTATGGAGCAGGTTTATGAGATCGGTCGTATCTTCCGCAATGAGGGTATGGATACCCGCCACAACCCTGAGTTTACAACCATCGAGCTGTATCAGGCATATACCGACTATAATGGTATGATGGACATTACCGAGGATATGGTTGTGCATGTATGCGAAAAGGTACTTGGTACAACCAAGGTAACCTATCAGGGCACAGAGCTGGATTTCTCTAAGGGCTGGAAGCGCATGACCATGGCTGACGCGGTTAAGGAATATTCTGGTCTGGACTTTATGGCAATGAGCCCAGAAGAGGCGCTCGCGGCTGTTAAGGAGCGTGGTCTGGAAATTGAGAAGAACAAGAATAGCTGGGGCGATCTGCTCGCACTGTGCTATGAAGAGTACGTAGAGGAAAAGCTCATGCAGCCGACCTTTATTACTGATTATCCAGTTGAAATCTCTCCGCTGGCAAAGCGTAAGGCTTCTGATCCACGTTTGACTGAGCGTTTTGAGTGCTTTGTTTACGGCAGAGAGCTGTGCAATGCATTCTCTGAGCTAAACGATCCAATCGACCAGCGTGAGCGTTTCGAACGTCAGGTTGCACTGCGTGAGGCAGGCGATGACGAGGCAAATATGATGGATACCGATTTTGTAACCGCACTGGAGTACGGTATGCCGCCTACGGGTGGTATGGGCATGGGCATTGACCGTCTGGTTATGTTCCTGACCGATTCTGCATCCATTCGCGATGTACTGCTGTTCCCTACGATGAAGCCGCTGGGTGAGTAAAAATGACAAGAAGCCTGTGTATTGTATTGCGATGCACAGGCTTTCGGCATATACATTCATTTGAGGAAGTTCATGGAATTTACTGAGATTACAAGCCGGCAGAATGCCACGCTCAAACATCTGGCACGGCTGGCACGTGAAAAGAAATATCGCCTGACAACAGGAGAAATGGTCTGTGAGGGCGAGAAGATGCTATATGAGGCGCTCTCGTCAGACGTCAAGGTCAACAGCGTTTTGGCGCGTACTGGCGCTGCATGGGACACTGATTTGCTGACTAAGGCAGAAGCCCAAGGGGCGGCACTCTTTTCGGCAGAAGAAAAGCTCTTTACGCTGGCAAGTGATGTGGAAGCATCGCAGCCAGTGCTCTTTTCCTGTATGCGTCCTGTACAGCACACAGTGGACTTTACCAAGGTGCGCCGTGCCGTTTTGCTTGATGGACTGCAAGATCCCGGAAACTTGGGAACTATCTTGCGCACGGCAGATGCGTTTGCACTCGATCTCGTGATTTTATGTGAGGGCTGCACAGACCCGACTGCACCCAAGGTCATCCGCGCCACAATGGGGGCGGCATTCCGGCAGGGTGTGTGCCAAATGCCGCTTGGGAAAGCGATCGAAGCCCTGAAGGCACAGCAGATCCCAGTCTATGCGGCGGCACTGGAAGCAGACAGTGTACCCATTCCAGCTGAAGGACTGCCCGAACGTGCGGCGGTGATTATCGGCAATGAAGGAAATGGTGTGACACAAAATGCATTGACTTTGTGCGATGAAAAAATTATAATTCCGATGTCAGGGCATGCGGAATCACTCAATGCAGGCGTTGCTGCTGCCATTCTCATCTGGGAGATGACAAAAAAAGGGGGATAAATCATGTCAAAGCGCGTATACTGGCTGTGGCTTGCGAACAAGCCCGATCTGGATGCAGCTGTCATTCGTAAACTTACCCAGTCGTTTGGAACACCAGAATTCCTTTATGGTGCTGAGCGGGATGTTTTACTTTCTGCGGGACTGCCCAAACGACAGACGGACGCGCTTTGCGACAAAGATTTATCACAGGCAGAACATATCTTACGAGTTTGCGAAGAAAAGAAAATCACGATTTTCACGATCGAGGACAGTGCATATCCAGATATCCTGCGGGAGATCAATGACCCGCCGCCGGTGCTGTATGTACGCGGCACGCTTCCAGATTTTGACCAATCACCAGCCATTGCGATCGTTGGAACGCGCTCTTGCTCGGCGTATGGTCTGCGCATGGCAGAACGCTTTGGCGCAGCATTGGCAAAGGCTGGATTTACCATTGTTTCAGGTATGGCGCGCGGCATTGATACGGCGGCACACCGTGGATGCCTGAAAGCAGGCGGCAAAACGGTCGCTGTGCTTGCAGGTGGTGTGGATATCTGCTATCCAAAAGGAAATGAATATCTGATGGGCGATATTATGATCTCGGGTGCGGTCATCAGCGAGAACCCACCAAGAACTGCCAATGAGGGCTTCCGCTTCCCAATCCGAAACCGCATCATCACTGGTTTGTGTGCAGCAACGCTTATTGTAGAAGCACCAGTGCGTTCGGGTGCGCTGATCTCGGCAAAGCTTGCATTTGAGCAGGGACGTGAGGTGTTTGCCGTGCCGGGTGCACTCGATGTGCTCGGATCAGTGGGCTGCAATCAGCTGATACGAGATGAAGTTGCACGAATCGCAACACAGCCAATGGATCTTGTGCATGGGCTGGCACATCTGTTGCGAACCGAACCACAGGAGGCGCTGATCCGCAAAGTTTGGCTCAGAGAACTCGGTGGTTATGGAAGTCTGCCAGCACCAGAGCCTGTAAAACCCTATCGCATTGAGCGCAGTTCAGCTGCACCTAGAAGAGAGCACAAACAGGAGCTGGAAAAAACAAAAGAGCCAGAAGCAGCAAAACCAGTTCCAAAGAAACTACCGGATACCTTGGATGGCACAGAACGGCAAGTTGCAGAGGCGATTGCGGAGGGGGCAGATACCGTCGATGCCATCAGTGAGAAAACGGGTCTGCCTGCGGCTGAAATAGGGTCAGCGCTCGTGCTGCTGGAGATCTCTGGGATCGTGATACAAAGAGCAGGATATTACTTGCTGCTTTAAAATGAAAATGGATCAACTGGACGTGCCACCACATAGGCAGCGTTCGGTTTACCAAAAGTGCCGTAAATCCCCTGCCTTTAGGCATGGGGATATAAGGCACACATAGATTTCCTGTTCATGAGGGTATTGTCTTGTATTAGATGAAAAATAGTAGTATAATGTTTT
>JAHHRJ010000005.1 GCA_020025885.1 Butyricicoccus sp.
TAGACCCTTATAGGGTCTGTTCAAACCACCCGTTCAACGGGTGGTTTTGATTTTACAGCATGGATATCGTAATTGAATCTCATGGCTTCACAAGTAATCTGCAAAATGATATAATAAACCAATCAGATAAAAAGGAGCATCAGGCAATGGAAACTAACCCCATTCGCGCATTTGCGGAAATGTGGACACATATTTTTGATTTTTCTGGACGTACCAGACGTGTCTCTTATTGGGGGGCGGTGGTCGTGAACTTTTTTATCTCGGTGTTATTGAGCTTTTTCCCATATGCAAGCGCTGTCTATACCGTCATAAGCATCATACCAGGGGCTGCAATGTCAGTACGTCGTCTGCATGATATCAACTGGTCGGGGTGGTGGCTTGTTGTTGCCCTGATTCCATTCGGCGGCATTTTCGTGTTTATCTTGCTTCTCATGGATAGCACGGGTGCCAATCGTTTTGGGGATAGTCCTAAATATGGCAAGGTTCCCTTTTAAGATTCATTTTTTTCAAGATATCCGGCAGAATGGTCTGAAAATTGCGGCAAGCGTATAAAAAATTTTGCAGATGGCTTGCATCGAGTCATAAAAGATGGTATACTAAGAACAGTAAAGTATCATGTAATTTTGGAGAGTGGGGTGACCCACTCTTTCTTATTGCTTGTTGCAAATGAGGAGGTAAGGATGCAGACGAAAGAACGAATCCGCAGAGTCGAAGAAATGGCACTGCCCCTGTGCGAACAGGTCGGCGTCACCCTTTGGGATGTGGAGTTTGAAAAAGAAGGCGGCCAGTATATGCTGACCATCACCATCGACCGCGAAGGTGGTGTGGATATTGACCACTGCGAGAAAATCTCGCGTGCAATTGACCCCATGCTGGACGCGAAGGAGTTCGACGCACTGCCGCCGTATACACTGTGCGTGTCCTCCGCTGGCTTAGAACGTCGTCTCAAAAAACCAGAACACTTTGCAAAGTATCTGGGCGAGACCGTTGAAGTCAAATTCTATAAGGCAATTGACGGTACAAAAATCGTTGAGGGTACGCTCAGAGGCTATGACAATGGTGATGTTACCATCGAAGCTGATGGGCAGACTGTTGTATATGAGGCAAAGGATGTGGCTGCTGTCCGTCTGACCATAGAGGTTTAAGACAGCAATAAGGGAATTGTGTCCGGTGGGGCACGCAGGATCGTAAGGAGTGAATCACAACCACAATGATAAACAAAGAGTTTTTCGCCGCTGTTGAACAGCTGGAGAAGGAGAAGGGGATTCCAGTAGACTACATGCTGGACCGCGTGGGTCAGGCACTGATTACCGCCTATAAGCGTGAGAATGATGGAATGACAGATAATGTCTATGTTGTTCCCGACCGTGAGAATCAGGAAATCCGTATGTTTGTGCGCAAGACCGTTGTAGATGACGTATATGAGCCATACGAGGAGCTGAGCGTGGAAGAAGCACGTGAGTATAAGGTGAACGCAATGCTGGGCGATATCATCGATATTGATATCCCGACCCGCTCTTTCGGACGTATTGCAGCACAGACTGCAAAGCAGGTTATCATTCAGGGCATCCGTGAGGCAGAGCGCGGCATGGTGCTGTCTGAGTTCGAGTCCAAGGAACACGAAATTCTGACTGCAACCGTTTCTCGTATTGATCCACGTGGCGGCTATATTCTGGAGATGATCTCGCAGGGCGAAAAGACTGAGGCGATCCTCCCAGTATCCGAGCAGGTACGCAACGAGGAATTCAAGGAAGGCGACCGTATCAAGGTTTATGTAATCGAAGTGCGCAAGGGCACACGCGGTCCGCAGATCCTCATTTCTCGTACCCATCCGGGTCTTGTAAAGCGTCTGTTTGAACTGGAAGTACCAGAAATCCATGACGGTATTGTGGAAGTGAAGTCCATTGCACGTGAGGCAGGCAGCCGCACCAAGATCGCAGTGACCTCTAACGACCCGAATGTAGATCCGATCGGTGCTTGCGTTGGTACACGCGGCGCACGTGTCAGCAACATTGTTGACGAGCTGGGCGGTGAGAAAATCGATATTATCAAGTGGAGCGAGGACACTGCGGCATTCGTTTCCGCGGCACTTGCACCGGCAGATGTTGTGTCTGCAACGATGCAGGCTGAGGCAAAGGCTTGCCGTGTCATTGTTCCAGATGACCAGCTGTCTCTTGCAATCGGCAAGGAAGGTCAGAATGCACGTCTGGCTGCCAAGCTGACTAGCTGCAAAATTGATATCGCCGCTGCTTCTCAGGCAGATACTGAGTAGAAAGAAAATAAGGGGGGACAGAACCATGCAGCAAAAAAAGATCCCCATGCGGCAATGTTTGGGCTGCCGCACGATGTATCCCAAGCGCGAACTCATTCGCGCAGTGCGTTCACCAGAAGGCGAGATCACCCTTGACTTTAAGGGGCGTGCACCTGGGCGCGGCGCGTATTTGTGCCCAAATCCGGATTGCCTGAAAAAAGCACGCAAGTCACGCGCACTCGAACGTGCCTTCTCGTGTCAGGTACCAGAAGCTGTTTATGATGCGCTGGAAGCGCGCATGGAGGAAGAAACGAATGCAGATTGAATCCCTGCTGGGTCTCATCGGTCTGGCACGACGTGCAGGTAAACTCGCAGTCGGCGAGGCGCTTACGGCTGAACTGGTGGAGGCAGGTCGCGCACGCGCGATTTTCCTTGCACAAGATGCCGGAGAGGTGACAAAACGCAAGGTCATGCGCCATGATACGCGTGTACCCGTATTCCAAGTCCCTTGCAGCAAGGAAGTACTGGGCAAGGCGGTCGGCTTTGCCGGATGTGCGGTGTGCGCAATGCAGGACGTTGGCATGGCAGCTGCGGCTGCAAAAAAGCTGTCTGAAACTTCTCCGGAGAATGCACAGGCGGCACAGCGTGTGACCGAAAAGAAGTCACACATTGACAGCAGAAAAGGGCTGAAAAAGGACAAAAAGTCCCGCGGTTAATTCCGCGATTTTATAGATTCGCCGCATGAAATCATGCGGCGACCTTCCAAACCGCTTGCGGTCGCTGCCGCTTGTGGAAATTCTTATGGAGGTGAAGGCTAATGGCATTAGAGAGTAAATATCGTGTTCACGAAGTCGCAAAGGACTTTGGAGTTGGCAATAAGGAAATTACAGATATTTTGACAAAGTATGCAAAGGTACCGAAGAATCACATGCAGGTGCTCGATGAGCATGAACTGAGTCTCATTTTTGAGGTCATGACGCAGGATAATCAGGTGGCTGCACTGGAGGAAACTTTGCAGAACCAGCAGCAGGTGCGCAGCAAGAAGCTCGCGGAATCCCGTCAGCAGGCAGCGGCACAGCGTCAGGAAGCACAGAAGCAGGAGCAGAAAGCAAAGCCAGCTGCAAAGCCGCAGCAGAATGCGGCTTCAGCAGAGCACAAGCAGGCTGATACAAAGCAGGAGCAGAAAGCACCAGCAGAAAAGCAGCAGCACAGCCGCGTAAAGCAGGTACACCGCATTGATACCCGTACTGGCGGTGACGTAAATCTGGATAAGTACGATGAGCGTATTGATTCTCTCGTATCGGAAAAGGCAGAGCGTATGTCTTCTTCCAGCCAGAAGAAGCAGAAGCTCACCAAGAAATCTGATCAGCGTGCAAAGCAGCAGGCTTCTGGTAAGCGCCGTCAGGAGGAGCAGGAAAAAATGCGCCGCTTGCAGCGTCAGCAGCAGCAGGCAGCTGCAAAGAAGGTACAGCTCAAGGTTTCCATTCCGGATGAGATCAATGTGGGCGAGTTTGCACAGCGCATGAAGCGTACCGCGGCAGATGTCATTAAGGAGCTGATGAAGCTGGGCGTTATGGCATCCGTATCCGAAACCATCGACTTTGATACTGCGGCACTGGTTGCAGAGGAAATGGGCGCAAAGGTTGAGAAGGAAGTTCATGTGACCATCGAGGAGCGTCTGTTTGATGAGCACGAGGACAAGGAAGAAGATCTCCTGCCGCGTGATCCGGTCGTTGTGGTTATGGGTCACGTTGACCATGGTAAGACTTCTCTGCTTGATGCGATCCGTAAGACTAAGGTTACCGCTGGTGAGGCGGGCGGCATTACCCAGCACATCGGTGCATATCGCGTAGAGGTTGACGGCAAGCCGATCACCTTCCTCGATACTCCAGGTCATGCTGCGTTTACTTCTATGCGTGCACGTGGTGCGCAGGTAACGGATATCGCTATCCTTGTGGTTGCAGCAGATGACGGTATCATGCCGCAGACGATCGAGGCGATCAACCACGCAAAGGCTGCAAATGTGCCGATCATCGTGGCTGTGAACAAGATGGATAAGGAAAGCGCAAATCCAGACCGCGTACTCCAGCAGCTGACGGAGTATGAACTGGTTCCAGAGGAATGGGGCGGCGAGACCATCGTTTGCAACATCTCTGCAAAGTTCGGTCAGGGCATCGAGAATCTGCTCGAAATGGTGCTGCTGACCGCGGAGGTCGCAGACCTCAAGGCAAATCCGAACCGTCAGGCAAAGGGTACTGTTATCGAGGCAAAGCTCGACAAGGGTCGTGGTCCAGTTGCAACTATTTTGGTACAGAATGGTACCCTGCGTACAGGCGACGTTGTGGTTGCAGGTACAGCAGTTGGTCGTGTCCGCGCAATGACAGACGACGACGGCAAGAAGATTCAGACAGCAGGTCCATCCGTACCAGTTGAGATCATCGGTCTGGGCGAAGTGCCGGGCGCAGGCGATATCTTCTATGCAGTTGATGACGAGCGCATGGCACGTGAGCTGGTTGAACAACGTAAGCAGAAGGAGAAGGACGAGCGCAACAAGAATTTCCACAAGGTTACTCTGGATAATCTGTTTGCTTCCATTCAGGAAGGCGAGATGAAGGAGCTTGGCATCATTGTGAAGGCAGACGTACAGGGTTCTGCGGAGGCACTGCGTGCTTCCCTCGAAAAGCTGTCCAATGAAGAGGTTCGTGTACGCGTCATCCATAGTGCAGTTGGTGCAATCAATGAATCTGATGTCATGCTGGCAGCAGCTTCCGGCGCGATCATCGTTGGATTTAATGTACGTCCAGATCGTGCAGCAGCAGATTCTGCGGCAGTACAGGGCGTTGATATGCGTATGTACCGTATCATTTATGACTGCATCGAGGAGATGGAGCAGGCAATGAAGGGTATGCTGGCACCGAAATTCCGCGAGGCAATTTTGGGTCATGCAGAAGTGCGTACCACATTCCGTGTTTCTGGTGTTGGTACCATTGCAGGCTGCTATGTACAGGATGGCAAGATCCAGCGTTCGGCACAGGTGCGTATCGTGCGTGATGGCATCGTCATTCACGAAGGCGTACTGTCCTCGCTCAAGCGCTTCAAGGATGATGTTAAGGAAGTCGCTTCGAGCTATGAGTGCGGCTGTGGATTTGAAAACTTTAACGACATTAAGGAAGGCGATGTATTTGAAGCCTTCATTATGGAAGAAATCAAGCAGTAACAATATAGAGCGGTTCTCATGCCGCTTGACCCCATAACAGATCGCAATTAGACACAGGGGCGGGCAGAACGCCCGCCCCTGTGAGACTGTCGAAGAACTTCGACAGTCTTTCCAGGGGAACCCAGTCCTCCTAGATGCAGAGCCAGTTCCAGTAGAAACTGGCTCTGATACCCTCGGTTTCGCGCACGTTGCGCGGGTCGCGGGCAAAATCCAAGGCGCATGTCCTTGGATTTTGAAAATTTAGGGTCGCTTCGCTCCAAAACAAAACAGTCAAAAGACTTTTTCGACAAGCTGACAAGGGCGAGCAGAACACCCACCCCTGTATCCATTTAGGAATCCCAAAGGAGGGAATTTACAATTATGGCAAATAATCGCATTGACCGAATTTCAGAAATGGTGGGACGCGCACTGGCAGAGGCAATCCGTTCGGTAAAAGATCCGCGCGTTTCAGACGCATTTGTTTCTGTGACCCATTGTGAAGTCACAAACGATCTGCGTTATGCAAAGGTTTATATCTCAGTCATGGGTCCGGATGCACAGGCGACTGAGGTCATGAAGGGCTTGAAGTCCGCAGCAGGCTGGCTGCGCCGTGAGGTTGGACATGCCGTACAGCTTCGCTATGCACCAGAGCTGGTATTTACACTCGATCATTCCATTGAAAGCGGTGCACACATCAATGATGTCATCAACCAGCTGGAGCGTGATGGTAAGATGGGCACAGGGGAGAATGATGAATGAGTGGAACCATTGAACAGGCTGCACAGGCACTGCTTGCAGCAGACAACATTCTGATTATCACCCATCGCCGTCCAGACGGTGACACCACAGGCTGTGCAGGTGCGCTTTGCCGCGGTTTGCGTCAACTTGGCAAAACAGCATATATTCTGCCAAATCCCGATTTAACGGCGCGTTATGAACAACTCATTGCGCCATGTTATGCGCCAGAAGACTTTGCACCAGAATTTGTTGTAACCACAGATATTGCAGATTTTGGACTGTTTACAGAAAATGCAAAGCCCTATGAGGATCGCATTGATGTGGTACTTGACCACCATCGTTCCAATCGAATGGCGGCTTCTGTGCGTGTCGTGCGTGAGTCTGCAGGTGCAAATGCTGAAGTTGTGCTCGATGTACTCGATGCAATGGGCGTGACACTGGATACAGAGATCGCAACTTGTATCTATGTGGCACTTTCCACAGATACAGGTTGTTTCCGCTATTCCAACACAACACCAGACACACTCCGCGCCGCAGCACGCTGTCTGGAAGCTGGTGTAGATGGCGGAGAGCTCAACCGCAAGCTGTTTGAGGTCAAGACTTGGGCACGTTTCCAAATGGAACGCATTGTTGTTGATACCGTGGAGTTTCTGCGAGACGGCAAGATCGCACTTGCGCTGATTCGCCGTGCGGATATTGACAAGACGGGTGCAGATATGGATGATCTGGATTCCATTGCATCTTTGACACGCCAAATCGAGGGCGTACAGGTTGGTATTACGATTACAGAAAACAAAGATCTCACTTGCAAGATCTCTGTGCGCACCACAAAAGAGGTGGATGCTTCTGCAATCTGCGCAAAGTGCGGCGGTGGCGGGCATCTGCGTGCCGCAGGTGCTAACCTTTCTTGTGGCATTGATGAGGCACGCGCAAAGATTCTGGAAGCAGCAGAGCAGGTCTATGCAGAAAGTGAGCTGGCTTAAATGGAGACAAGCGGCATTTTAATTTTTAATAAACCGCAAGATTTTACGTCCCATGATGTTGTGGCAAAGCTCCGAGGCATTCTGCGTACCCGCAAAATTGGGCATGGCGGTACGCTTGACCCAATGGCGACGGGTGTACTCCCGATTTTTGTGGGCGGTGCAACCAAGGCAGCAGACTATGCGGCGGCACAGGATAAAGAATATATTGCAGGATTTACACTCGGACAGGCGACCGATACCCAAGACACCACAGGAACAGTTGTGGCACGATCTGAAAAATGTGCCACAACTGCACAAGTGGAGGAAGCACTCGCAGGATTTTTGGGCGCACAAAAGCAGATCCCACCCATGTATTCTGCGGTGAAGATCGGTGGGCAAAAACTCTATGACCTTGCTCGCAAGGGCAAAGAGGTGGAGCGACCAGCACGCGATATTACGATTTTGGATATCGCACTATGTGACTTTGACGAACAAACGCAGAAAGGCACATTTCGTGTCGTATGCTCCAAGGGCACGTATGTGCGCACGATCATACACGATTTGGGCGAGCGGCTGGGCACATATGCGGCAATGCATACACTGACGCGAATCCGTTCGGGTGACTATCTCTTGGAGGGTGCGATTTCCTTCGAGGAGATCGAAGCGGCACGTGATGCCGGTACACTGGACACGTTATTCCGTCCCACAGATACACTGTTTACAGCATATCCGGCGGTTACGATGAGCGATGAGGGCAATGACCGTGCGTTGCGCGGGGCAACGGTGTTTGAACGCCAGACAAGCGGACTTTCCGAATTTGCACCGGGGACAATATGCCGCGTCTACCATGACAATGCATTTTGTATGCTGGGACGAATTGACACGCTGGATAAGGGTGGAAACGGTCTGTTTGTCCATAAAAATTTTCGATAATTCGATAAATAGAGAAAGGAAGCATTTCGCTTCCGCTGGAGGTTCCAGATGATATCACAGCATCAAAAACCGCGTGCGATCGCGCTCGGTTACTTTGACGGTGTGCACATGGGACACCGTGCGTTGATGCAGCGTGCTGTGCAGCGTGCACACGAGATCGGTGGCACATCTGCGGTGTTCACGTTTGATCAGCATCCGTCTTCGGTCGTTTCTGGTGAGCACGTTCCGCTGCTGACTGTGGATGCATACCGGCAAGATGAAATCAAGCAGCGCGGTGGCGTGGATGAAGTGATCTTTGGTCACTTCGAGGAATTGCGCACGATGGATTGGCGCGACTTTATCCATGAACTGCTCATTGGCAGATTTCATGCAAAATATATTATTTCCGGACACAATAACCGATTCGGCTATATGGGACGCGGTACACCAGAGGGCATGGCAGAAGAATGTGCCAAGGTGGGAGTGGGATATGACTGCATTGAGGACGTCAAAATTGGCGGTGTGGTGGTATCCTCAACCTATATCAGACAGCTCATTTCCCTCGGTGATATGGAGCGTGTCTCTGAATTTTTAGGGCACCCCTATACGATCACAGGTGTTGTGGAGCATGGGCGCAAGGTCGGGCGTACCTATGGCGTGCCAACAGTCAATTTGCCACTGCCGCCTGAAATGGCACTCCCACCATTCGGCGTGTATGCATCGCGTGTATGTGTAGGCGATCAGGCGTATCTTGCGGCGACTAACATTGGCGTTAAGCCCACCTTTGTAGATGCAGGTGTGCCTACAATTGAACCGCATTTACTGGATTTTTCCGGTGATCTATATGGAAAACTGATCCATGTGGAATTGCATCGTTTTTTACGACCGGAAAAGACATTTGATTCGGTGGAAGCACTCCGTGCAGCCATTGAAGAAAATGTACAGCAGACCCGTGACTTTTTTGCGGATAAGTAAAGAAAAAAGACAGAGGTAAATCAATCCTTTGTCTGTATAAAAAGCCCAGCTTTGGATGAAACCAAGGCTGGGCTTTTTATATGTTGAAACAGGAAAATACTATTTTTTCATTTTGTTGTTTTTTAGAAATAAATTTTTATTGTAGAGTATCTCCGGATTTCCCAAAGAAAAATCGTATCACTTTCACAAGCGCATCGCCTCACTTTATTATTTTTTCATGTACACATAATAGAAAACAGGGAAGTTTATCAGGATTTTGAAACAGAAAAGGCTGAGGAGAGCGCTCGGACTTTGTGTATTGAAAATTATTTTTGCAGCCAGCTGGGTTTTACACGCATTCGCACACCGGCGGCAACACCTAACGCGGCGTACATGGTAACAACTGAAGTGCCGCCATAGGAGAACAGCGGCAGGGTGACACCGATGACAGGAAACATGCCGAGGCACATCAGAATATTCTGAAAGGACTGGAACATAAACATACCACCAATGCCTACGGTCAGCAAAGCGGAGAATGTGGAGCCTGCACGGAAGCTGACATAGAATAGGCGAAGCACCAGCAAAGAAAGCAGGATGATGATTGCAAGTGCGCCCACAAAGCCAAATTCCTCGCCTGCAACGGTGTAAATGAAGTCGGATTCGTTTACAGGCACTTTGCCATACTGCGTCTGCAAGCCCTGCATATAGCCAGAGCCGCTGAACTGTCCAGCCCCGATGGCAATTTTACTCTGTGCGGTCTGGTAATAATAGTCTTTGTCTTTGTATAGTTTGTCAATGGCAGGGTCAAAAAGAACCAAAATACGCGCCAAGCGATAGCCGCTTAAAAACTGGAATACGATTGGGACAGCGGCGAGTCCAAAAACCAGTCCGCCGAATACCCACTTATAAGAAATACCAGCAGCAAAAATCATAATGATAGCAATTAAAATATAACCAAGCGCAACGCCTGCATCATGCTGTGCGACCACGATTGCAGCAAAGGGCAGCATCATATGGATACCAAGCTGAATGAGCGTCTGCCAGCGGTTAATTTCCTCAAATACGAGCATTAAGTGAGCAGCAAAGGTAATGATAAACAGAATTTTGCCGATTTCACCTGGCTGAATGGTGATCGGTCCAATAGTGATCCAGCTGCGGTTGCCGCCGTGGTTTGTGCCAAAGAAGAACATGGAAAGCTGAAAGGCAACGTTGAATATCAGCAGGATATACCAGTATCGTTTGATGGACTCTAGGTCGATGAGCGACATGATAATAAAGACAAAAAAGCCAATAATTGTCGCAACTCCTTGTATGAGCATAAAGCGATCGTGCAGGGCATCGGTTGCGGTTGCAGAATTGACAAGCACGAGGCTGTATGCAGAACAGCAGAGTGCTAAGAACAGCAAATATAGATCAGTATTCTTAAAATAATGCGCAGTAGAGCGCAGCGGATTCATAAAAACGACCTCCCATTTTCTGGAAAACATGCAATCTTTTTTTATGATATTGATAAAATTCATAAAAGGATGCAACTTATGATACCATAATTTCGGTAGAAAAGCGAGGATAAAATGTGCTGGATTTATTTTTTATTGATCCGTTCTATGGTAAAATAACGACAAGTGGTTCTTTATGCCGATACCACCACACATGGACACATGGAGGAGATCACCAATGATGACAGACATTGAAATCGCACAGAATTGCCAAATGCAGCCCATAACAGACATTGCTGAGAAAGCAGGAATTTCACCCGATGAGCTGGAACTCTATGGAAAGTACAAAGCAAAGTTGTCCGCTGAAACATGGAAGCGTCTGGAAAGTCAGCCGGACGGTAAGCTGGTTTTGGTGACTGCCATCAATCCGACACCAGCAGGAGAAGGCAAGACAACAACGACAGTAGGACTGGGACAGGCAATGGCGCATCTTGGTCAAAAAGCGATGATTGCGCTGCGTGAACCTTCACTGGGTCCGGTTTTTGGTATTAAGGGCGGTGCAGCTGGCGGCGGCTATGCACAGGTCGTGCCGATGGAAGACATCAATCTGCATTTTACAGGTGATATGCACGCGATCACCGCAGCAAACAACCTCCTCTGCGCAATGGTGGACAACCATTTGCAGCAGGGCAATGAGCTCTTCATTGATCCGCGCCGCATCCTGTTTACTCGTGTGCTCGATATGAATGACCGTGCACTGCGTAATATCACGATCGGTTTGGGCGGCAAGATTAATGGCGTGCCGCGTGAAGATCACTTTATGATTACAGTTGCCTCTGAGGTCATGGCGATCTTGTGTCTTGCACAGAATATCACAGACCTCAAACAGCGACTTGGCAATATCTTGGTGGCATATCGTTATGATGGTACACCCGTTTATGCACGTGAGCTGGGTGCAGATGGTGCGATGACTGCACTCTTGAAGGATGCCATCAAGCCAAACCTTGTGCAGACTTTGGAAGGCACCCCTTGCCTCATGCACGGCGGTCCATTTGCCAACATTGCACATGGATGCAACAGCGTACAGGCAACCAAAATGGCACTGAAATTGGCAGATATTGCGATTACAGAGGCTGGATTCGGCGCAGATCTTGGCGCAGAGAAGTTCTTCGATATTAAGTGCCGCGCGGCTGGACTGACACCTGCATGTGTGGTGTTGGTTGCAACCGTGCGTGCACTCAAGTATAACGGCGGCATTGCCAAGGCAGACCTCAACAAGCAGGATGTCCAGGCACTGGAACGCGGCATTGTAAATCTGGATGCACATATTGAAAATATTCAGAAATTTGGTGTACCAGTTGTGGTAGCAATCAATGCGTTCCCAACCGATACAGAAGAAGAGATGGAAGTCATCCGTGCACATTGTGAGGAAAAGGGCGTGCGTGTGGCGCTGTCTGAGGTATTTGCCAAGGGTGGTGCAGGCGGTACAGCACTTGCGCAGCAGGTTCTGGATGTATTGGAAGAAAACACAGCTGATTTCCAGCCCATCTATACACTCGAGCAGCCACTTGTAGATAAGATCCGTGCGATCGCAACCAAAATTTATGGTGCGGCAGAGGTGAACATTCTGCCAGCAGCACAAAAGGAGCTTGCAAGCATCACAGAAATGGGGTATGGAGATCTACCGATTTGCATGGCAAAGACACAATATTCCCTGTCTGATGATGCATCCCAGCTTGGTCGTCCCAAGGACTTTAGCATTACAGTACGCACAGCGCGACTGTCAGCAGGTGCGGGATTTGTGGTATGTGAGACGGGCGCGATCATGACGATGCCAGGACTTCCTAAGAAGCCAGCTGCACTTTCCATTGATGTGGATGTAGACGGAAAAATTACAGGTCTGTTTTAAATCTTTGCTTCAAAGCTCCTCTGATTAAGAGGAGCTTTTTATAACGATCTGCGATAAAAATTTTTGACGTTTTATGCTGAAACATATCAGTTATATGTGTTATAATAGGGATAAACGAAACGATACAAAAGGTATAGCAGTGCATGAAGCTGTACGGCTTGCAGGAGGAATGAGTATGACGGAAAACCAAGAGCTTATTTTTGCTCTGGATATTGGTACACGCAGCGTTATTGGCGTTGTGGGATATGCAGAAAAGAATGGTCTGCATGTGCTTGCGATCGAGCGGGAGGATCATGGCACACGTGCCATGATTGATGGACAGATCCAAGATATTGGTCTGGTTGCCAGCGCGGCGGCAGCAGTGCGTGAACGCTTGGAAAAGAAAGTCGGACAACCACTGCACGCGGTCTGCGTTGCGGCAGCAGGACGTTCGCTGAAAACGCAGCGTGCAGAATATGAAATAATACTCCCAGATAGCCAGAGTATTGACAGTGACCTGATTGCACGGCTGGAAACGGGAGCGATCAATCGTGCAGAACAGGCTTTTGATGAAAATGGAGATGAAAGTGACCGCCTGTATTATCTGGTCGGCTATTCCGTGACCGGATATGAGCTCGATCATTATCCAATGAGCACTTTGCTCGATCACCGCGGTCAGCAGCTCAAAGCGTCAGTGATCGCAACATTCCTGCCAAGTGAGGTCGTAGAGAGCTTGTGCACAGCGATGCGCAAGGCAGGTTTGGAAGTTGCAAGTCTCACATTAGAGCCAATTGCGGCGATGAATTTGATCATCCCAGCACAGCTGCGTTTGCTCAACTTGGCGCTGGTTGATATCGGCGCAGGCACTTCGGATATTGCCGTTTCACAGGATGGCAGTGTAATTGGATATACGATGGCAACGGTAGCCGGTGATGAGATCACAGAGACTTTGATGAAGCAGTATCTCTTGGATTTTGATACGGCAGAGCAGGTCAAACTGGCGATCAGCGCAGGGGAAGAAATCACTTTCTGCGATATCTTGGGAATCGAACACTGTATGTCTTCGGAAGAAGTCGCGAAAGCGACTGAGCAGGCAGCACGTGTCTTGAGTCAGGAGATCTGTGCGGGTGTACGTATCTTGAACGGGAAAGCACCTTCTGCGCTGTTCCTTGTGGGCGGCGGTAGCCAGCTTGCCAAGCTGCGCGAATATGTGGAGCAGGAAATGGAGATGGAGCCGTCTCGTGTTGCTGTGGGAAGCGCGAATCTGCGCAATTTGGTCTGGACAGAAGAAGCGTATGACCTCAAAAGCCCGGATTTAGCGACGCCTTTGGGGATCGCGCTTTCCGCAGCGCAGCAGCTCACAGGAAGCGGTTTGCAGATCCTCATCAATGGACGCCGCGCAAATCTGTTCCGCAGTGAGCGTTTGAGCGTGCGTGATGTGCTCATGATGAATGGATACCGCTATCGTGACTTCATTGGACGCTCAGGACGTAGTGTTGCATTTACACTCGATGGAGAGCGGCGCGTGATCCGTGGCACACAGTCAATTCCAGCAGAACTGATGCGGAACGGAGAAACAGCCAATCTGTCTGACTTTGTACATGCAGGGGATAACATTTCTTTTGTTCCGGCTGTTGCAGGTCACGATGCCATTGTGGTCTTGCGTGATTTGATCCCCGAGCTTTCGAATGAGATCGTCTGGGTGGAAGATAAGCAGATGTACATTGGTTTGGTCGCACGTGTCAATGGCGAATTCGTTCCAAATGATACCGTGATTGTCAGCGGCGATGAAGTGGAAACATTTCAGGTACAGACGCTGGATGATTTCGTTTCAGTGTATGAGCTCGAAACCCCTGTGATGCGCAATGGAAAGGTTTGCTCGGGTGAAATGCTGCTGGAGCCGGAAGATCATATCGTATGCGGAGAAATTGCAGTATCTCATGGGAAACTGGAAGAAAATTGGCATGAAATGGGAACAAATAGTACTGAAAATTCGTCAAAAGCAATGCAGGGGGAAGAAAGCGCGGAACAGGTCAGTGTATCTGCTGCTCAGCAGGCTGAGGCAAATCCACAGACCTTACATGTGGTGCTCAATGATCAGTCGCTGGAACTGCCGCTCACAGCACAGCGTCCGGTATATCACCTGATGGATCTGCTGGAGCATACCAATATTGATTTCCAAAATTTGACACAAGAGGTCTGCTTGGAGATCAATGGACAGGAGGCTTCCTTCCAGCAGCGTCTCTATGTGGGTGATCACGTACATATCTATGAAAGACCGCGAGAAACAGGATTTTGATACATACAGAAGAAAGGAAGTGCATACAAATGCGCAGAGCAATCAGTGGGCTGTTGATGGCAGTGCTGTTGCTGGGACAGATTCCACAAGCACAAGCTGCGTCTAAGTACAGGATCGATGTCTATGTGGACAAAGAGGAACAAGCAGTTATCCAAGAAGTGAAGCCAAGCCGTGTAGAATCGGGCAAGGATAGTAAAATCGTTTTCGAGCTGAAAAACAATCATGCGTTGAAGGAAATCAAGATCGAGGATCGTGAAGAGGATGAAACCTATTATGTGAACAAGGATGGCGATGAGATCGCGCTATCTGGTCATACAAGCTGTGAACTTGAAGTTCATAAACGCAAGGTCACTCTCTGGATGTATTCGGTTGAATCGGATTATCGTGTCACACTATATGCAGACAAGATCACTGATGAAAATGCTGGGGGATCGGATCAGGGCAATAATGAGGATGTGTACCTTTCCTTGTCTGCGGGACGAGGTCTTGATATGCGATCAGATAAGGGAACAAGACCAGAACTGGGAGATACGGTCAATGTTACCATCCGACCAGATCCAGGATACAGTGTGGGAACGGTTACGGTGACCATCGGAGACAAGAGCGCATCAGCAGAACCTTCCGAAAATGTAATTCGCATTGACGGACAGCCATATTATCTTTCGAGCGATCGCGATGGAAGCCGTGTGCTGATCATCCGCAACATGGGTCGCAGTATGAAAATCAAGGCAGATTCCATCAAAGGTGGAGACTATTCGAATGGAAATGGAAACAACGGTCTGCCGCACTATACCATTTTGGCAAACGGTGATGTTGGTGTAAGTGTGATTCCAAGCGGAACCAATGTATCACAGGGCAGTATGGTTAGTTTCCGAATGAGTCCGCAATCCGGATATACGCTACAAAGCATTACACTGAAGATCGGAACAGAAAGCAAGACATTTTCTCCAAGTGCGACACAGGTCAACATCGGCGGACAAACTTATACACTTAGCAAAGAAGGTAAGGACGTTATCTTATTTGTAACAAATGTAGGCAGCAGCGTTTCTGTGAGTGCATCCTCTCAGAAGGCATATATACCACCAACGCCGCCAAAACCAGTAACCCCACCGACTCCACCAACACCAACCAAGCCGGTCGTTCCGCAGAAACCAACTGTGCCGCAGAAACCGACTCCACCAAGTAAGCCGGTCACTCCTCCGACACCAACAAAACCAACACCCCCGACCCCACCCAAGCCGACAACACCACCGCAAAGACCATCGATCCCAGTGCAGGCAAAGGAAAACTCCTTTAATCCAGCGGATAAAAAGGCGTTTTTGCAAGGCAACGGCAATGGTACAATCACACCGGAAGCGGCAATTACACGTGCGGAAGCCTCCGCGATTTTGGATCGTTTGATCGCATACGGAAATCCAAGCAAGGTACAGTCAAGTTTTCAGGATGTCAAGCCATCCGATTGGTTTGCAGCGGCTGTTGGAAGATTGGAAAAGATCGGTGCGTATGAAGTTGAAAAAAATGGGAATTTCCGTCCAAATGACAAAATTACACGTGGTGAACTGATTCATTGGATCGGACAGATCGATGGAGGCAAAACAACTGTGCCATGCACCTACACAGATGTGAGTCCGGATAATGTATACTATATGGCGATTGCATACGGTACGCAGCAAGGATGGATCAATGGATATGCGGATGGAACATTTCGTCCGGGTGCACCCATTACACGTGCGGAAGCCGCCCATATGGTGCTTCGGATCATGGGATGGCAGCCGGATGAAGCTGCGATTGCTGGCACAGGGCAGGTTTTTTCTGATATGAATCCAAAGTATTGGGCGTACAATCAGGTGACAGCAGCAGCGCGTGGGTTATACCGCGCCTGACTGAATCAAGAACTGAGTTAGACTCATAAAATAAATATTTAAATTCTTTATAAGAATTTATATCAAATAAAAAAGATGAGCATTGCATACATATCGCAGTGCTCATCTTTTTTAAAAATATATAGAATAGACAGCTATAATAAATTGGAATATATATAGAAAATATACAGAAATATGCAAAAAAGTATACGGTAAATGTTGTTAAAGTTGGAAATCGTGTTTCATATTGTTTCCGAAACAAACAAAGAAAATTACAGAAATAATAGAAAAAGTTGAAAAAATGCTGGATATTTGGACAGAATAGAAAATATACAGAAAATTCATTATAATATAAGTATTTTCTCTAGACAAAAGCACCTTTATGAAGTAAAATAATAAAAGATTACGGGGTATTATGTCATATCATGCCGGAGTGGAGTTTGACCAAACGAACAGCGTTGTATTTTGAAGGTGTATGATATGCTTTTACATAGCCTTTATAGAATGTGGGAGAGTGTACGACCTTTATATATGAAATATATCATAGAATATTCGGATGTTCTTTTTTGATGTATATTGTAAAAAAATAGGGAACCAAGGAGGTTTTAGAATTGTCTTTTCTTACATCAAATACCATGCTACTTACCCAAAAAACAATGGATTACCTTTGGAAAAAACAGAGCGTCATTGCAGACAACGTCACAAATGCCGAGACACCAGGCTATAAGACAAAATATGTCACATTTGAGCAGGAACTGCGGAGCAGACTGGAAAAAGCAAGTGAGTTGGGCGAACGTGGTATGCGTACAGCAATGCGTGAAGGAATTTTGGGTAGCAACATTGAGACACATCGCGCAGAAAATGAAACAACACGTTTAGATGGCAATGGCGTGAATGTGACAGAACAAAATATCGAATTATCTCGCACATACATTCAGTATCAGCTGACAACACGCGCATTTGCTGAAGAAATGACCCGACTGCGTGCAGCAATCCGTGGTTGATTTGTGTGGTTATTTTTTGATTTTGGAGGGAAACGGATATGGCATTTTTAAGTTCTATGAGCATCGTTGGCTCAGGATTAACTGCACAACAGATTCGCTTGGATGTGATTTCTGAGAATGTGACCAGCATGCATACAGCGCGCACTGAAAACGGTGGACCGTATCGGCGTAAGATGGTTGTGTTTGAGGAACAGGGTGGACGTCAAACGTTTCAGGAGGCACTCGCACGTGCAGCTGGACGCACATTGACACCGAACAACAATGAGGGTGGTGTGCGCGTTACCCAAATCATTGAAGATACAAGTGATTTCAAGCAGATCTATGATCCTACACATCCAGACGCGGATGAGAATGGTTATGTGCTGCTTCCGAATGTAGACTTGGTCAAGGAGACAGTTGATGCAATGGCTGCGCAGCAAGCATACACCGCGAATGTAACTGTATTCAATGCGATCAAGGGTATGGCAACTTCGGCGTTAGAGATCGGAAAAGGTTAATTAAAGGAGAAATTAAGAAATGTTTATTACACCTATGGTTCCGGTGCGTTCAGCTGCGGAACTTTCTGCGCCTAAGCAGACACAACAGCCCCAGCAGGCAGCAGGCGGAATGTTTGCAGATATTTTTCATCAGGCGATCAACAATGTCAAAGAAACAGAAAGCGCGCTTGCACGCACGCAGTATCAGCTCGCAACAGGTCAGCTCGATGATATCCATACGCTGACGATTGGGCTGAGCAAAGCAGCAGCAGCAGGCGAACTCGTGATCCAGCTGCGCAACAAGGCGATGGAATCTTACAACGAACTGATGAGAATCAATCTGTAACTATAACTGCTCAAAAATAAGGGAGGGAACGCGGTGAAAGAGCGGGCGACAGCTGCGCTGGAAAAGGTAAAGAGCGTATTAGGCGCGCTCAACCGCAAAACCAAAATTTTGATCGCTGGCGTCGCAGTGGTGGCGCTGGCACTGATTATTGGACTGGTTGCGTACAATAGCGCCAAGGCATCGGATTATACGACGCTTTTCTCTGAACTCAACACAGACGAAGCAACAACGATTTTAGGCAAACTGGATGAGTATGGTGCACCCTATCGATATAAGGGGAACGGAACCATTGAGGTTTTGACGGAACAAGAGCCACAGCTCAAGGCAAAACTGCTGCAAGAGGGATATCCGAAAAGTGGTTTTACTTATAAGATTTTTACAGAAAATGTCAGCATGATGACAACAGACTTCGAAAAGCAGAAGTTTGAACTGTTCGATCTGCAAGATCGTATTCAGGCAACGTTGCGATGCTTTGAGGGGATCATAGACGCTGTTGTCAATATTACACCAGCAGAAGAAAACAATTATGTACTCAATACAAAGCAGCCTGAGCCAGCCAAGGCATCTGCTTTACTGACATTAAAAGAAGACGCAACACTTCAGCATACACAGGTTGCCGCAATTCAGAATTTGATCGCACGTTCTGTGCGCGGATTGCTGCCAGAGAATATCACGATCATGGATACAGATGGCAACTACTATTCCGCAGAAGATACTGACGATGCGGCACAGGATAAGGCAACACAGCTTAAACTGGAGACCGAGCGCAAGGTCGAGACAACTACACGCCGTAAGGTGCTTGATGTACTCGAGGGCTTCTATGGTGAAAAGAATGTGCGCGTTAGTGTCAAGAGCACAGTCGATGTCAAGCGTACGCTGCAAGAAGCAACGACCTATACCACACCAGAAGGCGCAGCACCTGGCACAGGTATTCCAAGCCAAATTGCGAAGGATCAGGAAGTGCTCCGCCCAACTGCAGAAGCAAATGCGGCTGGCGGTGTGGTAGGTACACAGTCAAATGCTGATATCAACACTTATGTTGCACAGAACAATGGAACAGTGGGTGCAAATGATACCCTTGTATCTGATAAAACACAAACAAATTTCAATCTGAACACCGTTAAGGAACAGAATGAGATCTATGCACCAAGAGTTGTTGATCTCACAGTTGCAGTTTCCATCAACAGTGATGGATATGGCTCTTTAACCCAGCCGCAGATTGTAGAGTTGGTTGCACGTGCAGCTGGTATTCCACCAGAAAATGAGCAGACAAAGATTTCGGTTGCAGCATCTCGCTTCTTCGATTGGACACCGGAAGAGGTACAGCCAGAAGGCAACTCGTTCCTGAAGTGGGCACAGAGCACCGTATTTGGTATTCCAATGTGGGCAATCGCTGGTGCAGTCTTTGCACTGTTCCTGCTGATCGTGATCGTGATCTCTATGATCATGCGCCGTCACCGCAAGAAGCGCAAACTGCTTGCGGCTGAGGAGCAGATGGAGCTTGACCGCGCTGCGCTGGAAGCAGAAATGGCACATCAGCAAGAGCTTGCAGATATGCAGAAGGATCTGCTTAATATCCAAAATGAAAAGAGTATGGAACTCAAAGAAAACATTCGCAAGTTCTCTGAAGAAAGCCCAGAAGTGGCTGCCGACTTGCTCAGTAGCTGGTTAAGAGGAGGTCAAGAGGATTGAGTGAGGTAACAAAAAGCATGTCGCCAGAACAAAAGGCGGCAGCGGTTGTTGTTGCGTTGGGTGTAGACAAGGCTTCTCGTATTTACCAAAACATGTCCAGCGAAGAGGTGGAACAGCTGACCTATGAGATTGCCCGTTTGGGCAATCTCTCGATGGAAGATACAGAAGAGATTTTAGAAGAGTTTTACCAAATGTGTATGACTCGTAAGGCAGTTACGATCGGCGGCATGGAATATGCCCGCACCGTACTAGAAAAAGCATTTGGTGACCAGACAGCGCATCAGCTGCTGGATAAGATCACACGCTCGCTTAAAAATCAAGCGTTTTCCTTTTTACGCAAAACAGAAGCAAAGGATATTTTCTCCGTTTTGCAGTATGAGCGTCCGCAGACGATTGCGATCGTACTCTCCTATATTGAACCAGATAAGGCGGCAGATGTGATTACACAGCTCTCCGAAGAAGTACAGATCGCAGTTGTACAAAGCATTGCTGAAATGGACAGTGTTTCTTCCTCTGCGATCAAAGTGCTCGAAGAAGAGTTACAGAAGAAGTTCACCTCTGTCTTCTCGAACGACAATGCAAAGGTTGGCGGTATCGACTATGTTGCAAATGTCATGAACAACGTCGATCGCTCGAGCGAAAAATCCATCTTCGAAGGATTGGAAGTCGAAAATGGAGAACTGGCACAGGAAATCCGCAAGCGTATGTTCGTATTCGAAGATATCATTACAATGGACGATCGCTCCGTACAGCGCTTCCTGCGCGATTGCGAGCAGAGCGATCTGGTACTTGCGCTCAAGACCGCGGGCGAAGAAGTTACGCAGAAGCTGTTCAGCAATATGTCCAGCCGTATGGCAGAGAGTATCCGAGACGACCTCGAAGTCAGCACCAATGTGCGTATTCGTGATGTCGAAGAGGCACAGCAGCGTATTGTTGATGTGATCCGCGTACTAGAAGCACAGGGGCAGATCATTATTGTAAAGGGTGGAAAGGACGATATCATTGCTTAACATCCTCAAATATTTTCAACAGGGCTCGGTTGAGAACTATGAATTTCAGGAGGCTGAAAATCTATCCCTGCATGCGGTGCAACCACAGCAGCCACAGCAGACGATGCATCCCCAGCAATTTGCACAAGAAATTCCAATGGGAATGCCCGCTGGAATGCCTATGCAGCAGCAGCCTACTGATTTTGCAAAAAGATTGCAGGAAAGTGCAGAGCGTGAAGCAGAGCAGATCATCGCACATGCAAAAGAGCAGGCAGCGGTCATATTAGAGACTGCCCGCTCTGCGGCAAAGCGTGAGGCACAGGCTTTGTGCGAGGAGAAGCAAGAAGAAGGCTATCAGGAAGGTTTTACGGAAGGGCGCGAGGCTGGATATCGGGCAGGTCAGGAGCAGGCAATGGAAGAAAGCCGCAACCAGATCCATGCACAGCAGCAGCAGATCTTAGATGATGTTGAGCGCTTTTTCCGAGATGCCGCAGATCAGCGTGATATGATGTTTGTCCGCGCAGAGGATCAGATGCGCGATTTGGCATTGGCTGTGGCAGAGAAAGTACTGCGTATCAGTTTGCAGTCGAGTGGTGAAATCGTGGCACGTATGGTGCAGCACGCCACAGAAAAGCTCAAGCGGCGTGAGTGGGTGCGTGTGTATATCTCAAAGGGAGATGCACAGCGCTGTGTACAGGCTGATATCGAACTTGCAAATTCTCTTGCAAGTCTGTCAGAACATGTGAAGATCGTGCCAATGGAAAGTGAAGATCCTGGTACTTGTATTATCGAAATGCCGGATGAAATTATTGACGCGAGTGCGTCTACACAGATGGAAAATATCCGAAATATGTTGGAGGATATGAAAAATTAATCCCAGAGGAGGATCGAAATGCTGAACGATATGATTCGTGCGGTGCGCACAGCAGAAACGTATAGCCGCACCGGAAAAATTGAAAATATTGTAGGCATGTCGATCGAAGCCTCGGGCGGCAGAGGTGCAATTGGTGACATCTGCCGTATTTATAGTGGGGCGGAAAGCCGTCAGATCCTAGGCGAAGTCGTAGGCTTCAAGCAGGATCGCATGCTGCTCATGCCATATGAGTCTATGAATGGTATTTCTGCGGGAAATTTTGTACGAAATACTGGAAAGCGTTTGCGCTTGCCAGTTGGTGATTTCCTCCGCGGTCGTGTTATTAATGCGCTCGGAGAGCCGATTGATGGATTGGGTCCGTTTGAACCAACCGAATACTGCTATGTCGATAGTGACTATATCAATCCGCTTGCGCGTCCGCCAATCACAGAACGACTGGAATTTGGTGTAAAGGCAATTGATGGTATGCTCACCATCGGAAAAGGACAGAGAATCGGTATCTTTGCAGGCTCTGGTGTTGGTAAGAGTACCCTTTTGGGTATGATCGCAAAGAACGTCAAAGCGGATATCAACGTGATCGCACTCGTCGGAGAACGTGGACGAGAAGTTTTGGAGTTTATTCAGCGCGATCTTGGCGAAGAAGGCATGCGTCGTTCCGTGCTTGTTGTTGCGACTTCCGATCAGCCAGCAATGCTGCGCATGAAATGTCCGTCTGTTGCAACAAGTATTGCAGAATATTTTAAAAACCAAGGTCTGGATGTTCTCTTGATGATGGATTCCTTGACACGTTTTGCCATGGCACAGCGCGAAATTGGGCTGGCTGTTGGCGAGCCTCCGGTTGCACGCGGATACACACCATCTATTTATGCTGAACTGCCCAAGCTCTTAGAGCGAAGCGGTAACTTTGAACAAGGGTCAATCACAGGCGTTTATACTGTTCTCGTAGAAGGTGATGACACCAATGAGCCAATCGCAGACACCGTGCGCGGTATCTTGGATGGACACGTTGTGCTGACACGTCGCCTTGCCAACAGCAACCACTTCCCTGCAATTGATATCAATGCAAGCATTTCGCGTTTGATGAATGCGATTTGCCCGCAAGAACACAAAAAATTGGCTTCTCAGGTGCGTGATATTTTGAGCGTATATGAGAAGAATGCCGATTTGATCGCGATCGGTGCTTATAAAGCGGGCACAAACCCACAGCTTGACTATGCAATCTCTAAGATTGATCGGGTCAACGCGTTCCTAAAGCAGTCCACAGACGAAGCGTTTGGATACGATGAAGTTGTGAATATTATGTCTGAGATCCTAAAATAACAGCGCAAACTTTCGTTAACAAGTAAAAGTGTAACACAAAGAGGAGACGGTCCCAATGAAGAAGTTCTCTTTCTCACTGGAAAATGTACTGCGGTACAAAAATCAGTTGTTGGATGGCTTGAAAGCTGAGCGTGCCGCTTTGATGATGCGCGTCAATCGACAGGAAGCCAAGATCAATAATATGAAGCAACAATATCGAGAGGCAAACGAGCGTTATTGCGAAAAGAAAGAACAGGGCTTTACAACGAGAGAAGCCTATGAATATGATGCTTATTTCCGCAGCATGGAGCGTGAGATCCACCATGAAGAAGAGTTGCTTGTGATTTATCGCAAAGAAGAGGAAGAAAAACGCGATGAAATGATCAAAGCGCGTCAGGAAAGCATGTCTATTGAAAAACTGCGCGAAAAAGAGCGAGAAAATTACGACAAGATGGTTCAGAAAAATGAAGAACAGTTTATTGAAGAGTTTGTGTCTAACAGCCGTGCAACAGTACGCGCTTAAAGACAATCATCTTTGGATGGCAGTTTAAATATGAAAGGAGGTGAGACCAATGAATCAAGCATTTAATCAGGCATTCAATATGCATCTGGAAATGAAGCCAGCAATGACACAACCGAAGAAGCCAATCTCAAGCAAGGCAGATAACGCAGCAAAGGATTCTGATTTCCGTAAGGAACTCAAAAATGCAACAACACCAAAACGGCCGGGAAACAAGGCACAGAGCACAAAGCCAAGAATGCAAAAGCCAAGCGTTCCGTCTGAAAATGGTGCTGCACAGCAGGAAGATACCGTTGATTTGCAGAATGTAGCAGCAATGATGGCGGCAACCATGATGCCAACAATTTTGATACCGGAAGAGAACGTGATCATGTCAGAAGAGACTGCTCAAATGGTGATCGATTCGGCATTGACACCAATCGTTACAGAGCAGCAGACACAGCCGCAAGGCGAAGTGCAGACAGGCTCTTTGATGCAGCAGACAGAAGAAGTTCCAGTAGAGGAGCAGGTAAAGCCAATTGAAGTACATGCTGACAAGCAGCAGACTGCAACTGTGGAGCAGGAAGTAAAACCTGAGCATAAGACAGTTTTGCATCAGGCAAACACAGCAAACCAAGGGCAGGAAGAACGCACTGCCGTTGTAACAGAAGCGAGTGCAGCAGTACATGTAGAGCGTCCGCTGTTTGATAAGGTGGAGGCAACGCCGATTCAGGTTGCACAGCCAGTTCACGCAGATCAGCCTGAGTTCCCAGTACATCTGGCATCACGAATCGATAGCGCTGCTATGCAGGGACAGAATACCATTGAGGTACAGCTGGAACCGTATGAGCTGGGCAAGATCACCATTCGTTTGACTGTGACAGAGAAAGGCACACAGATCTCTATGCATAGTGCAAACAACAAGACGGTTCGACTTCTTGCTGAGCATGCAGCAAATATTGGTGCGATCGTTGAGCAGAATCAGCAGGGGCCAGTTTCTGTTTCAGTTGAACAGGAGCAGAGTCAATATGCACAGCAGGAACGTCATGGCAACGGACAGCAGCAGCAACAGCAGCAGCAGGAGCGCCGCCAAGACCACCCGCAGAATGATGATTTTATTCAGCAGCTGCGTTTAGGACTTGCAGGGCTTTCATAAGCACAAGCAATGTAGGCAGAAAGGAGAGATGGACTCCATATGGCAATGACAGATTTGATTAGCCCAATGTCGCGTGGAAAGGCAACAACAAAGCCGGAAGGATCGAGGTTTGAGCACGGTGCAAAACCAGCAAAAGGCTCTGGGTTTGACATGACCACTGAGGATTTTATGACCCTGATCTTGGCACAGTTCCAAAATCAGGATATCATGAATCCAGCATCTACGGATGATTTCCTCAATCAAATGATCCAAATGATGACAATTCAGACAATGACCAATATGAATGATATCAGCACAATCTCATATGCTGCATCCCTGGTTGGCAAGGAAGTTACCATTGGTGTAATGGGCAAAAAAGGTATGGAAGAAATTGTTGGTGTTGTAACTGGTACAGGTATGATGAATGGTCAGCAGGTCATTATCGTAAATGGCAAGGAGTATGCTTTGAATCAGATTTTGGCAATCGGTAGACTGCCAGAGAAACCAGACGAACCTCAATTGCCAACGCCGGGTAATCCAGATCCCAATATGGGTGTAGATCCTGAGAATCCGGAAGGTAAGCCGGAAAAGCCAGATGGCGAGGTCAAGCCGGAAAAGCCGGATGGCGAGGTCAAGCCGGAAAAGCCGGATGGCGAGGCCAAGCCAGAAAAGCCGGATAGCGAGGTCAAGCCAGAAAAGCCAGATGGCGAGATCAAGCCAGAAAAACCGGAAAATGAAACAAAACCGGAAGGCGAAAAGCAGCCAGATAGCGGAACATCAGGTCCAACGATCTGATAGATAGGAGCTCTGTGATGATCCAACAAGTATCCGCTGTATGCCAGCAACAAACGGAACTCAATAAGCTGCGTTTGGCGCATAGCGAACCGTCTTTTCAGTCACTGTTCCAAGAACGAATCGGGCAGCAGCCACAACAAGGCGTACGGTTATCTCGTCATGCACAGGAACGTGCTCAGCAGCGAGGGATCCAGATGACCCCAGGGCTGATGCACGATTTAGAAGCTTCAGTCGAGAAGGCAAGTGCAAAAGGCGCACGTGATATTGTAGTCATCAGCCCAGAACAGGCATTTATTGTCAATGTCCCCAGTCGTCTAGTCATTACAGCTATGACAACTGAGGAAATGAAAGAAAATGTATTTACAAACATAGATGGCGCTGTTATTTTATAAATATAGAAGAGACAGGACCGTTTACGGATGTCTCGGCGTGCTGCCCGACGTGCAGCATACCGGACAGCGTCGGATATTCAGGAAGGAGAATTTTCCCCAATGGTAGGTTCAATGTATGCTGCGATCTCCGGATTGCGCGCACATCAGCAGAAAATGAATGTTATTGGTAATAACATTGCAAACGTTAATACTTATGGTTACAAGACCCAGCGTACTACATTCTCTGAGTCGATGTATAGCTCGGTTCGCAATAGTACCGGTGGTACTGCAACTACAGGTGGTGTGAACGCAGCGCAGATCGGTTACGGCTGTACCGTTGGAACCATCGATATGAATATGCGCACAGGTAACTATGCAGTTACAGACAATCCGCTCGATATTATGCTGGATGGCGATGGAATGCTGATGGTTGGTCCAATCAAACAAGGAATTGATGCAGCAGATACGGATACCCTGTCTAGCTTAAAGCTGACTCGTGTTGGCAACTTGAGATTGGATAACAATGGTTATCTCACAGACGGCAATGGCAATGTGGTCTATGGTTTTAAGAAGGCTGATGCTGCTGATGATTATGATACAGGGAATTTGGTCCCATTGCGCTTGCCAGCAGCTGGAGATGATCCGACAGCCGAAGGTGACCGTTTGGCGCTCAATAGCATTGCGATCTCGGAAAATGGTGAGGTCACAGGTGTTGATGGGGATGGTAAGTCTCATTTGATTGGCTGTATTGCACTGGGCTATGTAGATAACCCAAGCGGTTTGACCCATCAGGGCGGTCCATACTATGCGGCAGGTGGCAACTCTGGTAACTTGCGCCCGGGTACTTGCGGCAATGTTGTAAACGCACCAGATGACAGTCCTGTGGTTAGCTTTGCGTCTAAGATGGTTTCTGGTACCCTTGAAATGTCTAATGTTGATATTTCCAATGAATTTGCAGACCTCATTACAACCCAGCGTGGTTTCCAGGCGAACACCAAGATTATTACTGTAACAGATGAAATGCTCAGCGACCTTGTTGCGATGAAGCGATAAGTAAAAAATAAGTATTCTTAGCAGGATGTGCATAGCAGAAAACAGACTCTGTTTTCTGCTGCACCCTGCATTGTAAAGCGAAAGGGGGAAATCTCGAAATGCTGAAGCTCACGAGATTAAATGGCACACCGGTCGTTATCAATTGTAATCAAATCTTGGCGATCGAAATTATTCCCGAAAGCAAAATTATTATGATGAACCGTGACTTTTATATTGTCAAAGAGTCTGTCGAGGAAATCATGCAGAAAATTATTGAGTATTATGCAAAGATTATCGACGTAGGTCGGACGATTACCGTTTCAGATTACCGGGAGTCTTAAAGAAGAAAAGATTTAGGATCGAAACAGATAGAGAATAGCGCGAGGCACAAAAGAATAGGAGCAGCTTCGCGGGGAGGGAGTAGAATGAATCTTACATTTATAATTGGATTACTTGGCGGTTTTGCACTTATTGTAAATGGTATTCTGAGTAGTGGTGAGCTGTCTAGCTTTATCGACCCGCCAAGCTTGCTCATCACATTGGGTGGTACGATTACAACAGTTATCAGCAACTATCCAGCATCTATGTTGAAAGAGTTTCCAAAGCACATCAAGATCATGATGAACACCAAGAAGTTTGCACCAGAAGAGTATATCGATAAACTGGTCGAACTTGCACAGGTTGCGCGAAAAAATGGTCTTTTGGCATTGGAAGCAGAGATCGAACAAGTTGAAGACCCGTTCTTTAAGCAGAGTCTTACAATGATCGTAGACTCGAATGACTCTGATAAGGTACGTGAAATTTTGGAAAATGATCTGGACTGCCTGTCCGCCCGTCATCAAACCGTAGCAGGTATGTATGAACGTGGTGCATCGATCGCGCCAGCTTTTGGTATGATCGGTACGTTGGTTGGTCTGGTTAACATGCTTAAAAGTATGGACCCTGAAAAGGGTGCGGGTGACTTGGGCGCGAATATGGCAGTCGCACTCATCACCACATTCTACGGTTGTATTATTGCACATATGTTTTTCTCGCCGATTGCAAACCATCTGCACCTTCGTGATGACCAGGAAGTGCTCTGTAAGACACTGATCATTGAGGGTGTGCTTGCGATTCAGGCAGGTGAAAACCCGAAATTCCTGAAAGAAAAGCTGGTTTCCTTCTTGGCTGAAAAGAAGCGTCAAATGGGCGAAGACGACGGCGGAGATGGCGGCGGAAAGAAAAAAGGTAAGAAGAAGTAAAATCAAAGAATAGCAGTAGAGGAGTATAGAAAATGGCCAGAAAAAAACGTGATAAGGGCGGTGGCGGTGGAGATGGCCCAAACTGGATGGACACCTATGGTGATATGGTTACTTTGTTACTGTGTTTCTTTGTTATGTTACTATCAACATCGAGTCAAGATAAGGAAAAATGGGAAATTTTTGTTAAAAGTATGAATCCGAGTATAGCAGAGCATGTTTCTCAGATTGTAGATCAAATGGCAGAATCTCCTGGCGATTACCCGATTGATGGCGGTGTAGATAAGCCAGAAGAAATGGATCTTGCAGAGACGCTCTATTATGCGCTAACAAATTATATTCAAGAAACAAATATGGAGCAGGCTGTTAGTGTAACACAGGGAGATACCTACGATTTTATAACATTTGATTCGACGGTATTTTTCCAGCCAAATAGTTATACCATACAGCCATCTGGTAAGCAGATACTGGATGGTATGGTAGATATAATCAAGCCTTTAGCAGAAGATATTGATGAAATTCGTATTTTGGGTCATACCTCGCAGGCAAGTGCAGAGATGGCATACGATTTACATCAGGATCGATATTTGGCAAGCAATCGTGCAGATGCGGTACTTTTATATTTGCAGGATAAAAATATCATCGATCCGGCAAAGTTTGTCAGCATTGGGTACGGACAGTATCGTCCAATTGCGGGATTTGATACTGCAGCAGGAAGAAGTAAGAATCGACGCGTTGAAATGCTCATTTCCGCCAAGCAAGAGGGCAAGGGTACTGCGATAGATGAGTACTATGATATCCGCGAAGCAAAGGGCGAAGATGCGACTTCCAAGCAGAAAGCACAAGATGAGAAAGACAATGCATCGGAATAAAAGAGGAGATAACTGAATGGCTGAGGTATTATCCCAAAGTCAGATTGACGCCTTGCTCAGCTCCATGCAGGCGGGCGGGGATGTAGAGACAAAGGCATCTGACACGCCAGAAGATAATTATAGAAAGTATGACTTCTATAGTCCAAAGAAGTTCACTAAGGATCGACTAAAAATTTTGCAGGGTGTCTATGACGGCTACTGTCGCACGATCACAGCGCGTCTGAACAGCATGATGCGTTTGAGCTGCGAATTGTCGGTTGACTCAATCGAAGAGCAGCGTTATTATGAATTTATAAACGCAATTACAGATAACGATGTTTTGACCTTGGTTAGTGTTACGCTTCCCGGAGATCAAACGGAAAGCACACCGATCATTCTGCATGCAACAACACAGATGATGCTGTTTATGATGGATCGTATGCTGGGTTCGGTGAACGAAAAGGCACCAAATATTTCTTATGCATACAATTATACAAGCATCGAATTGCAGCTCTATCAGTCCATTCTCAGTAAGCTGATTGAAGCAATGTCAGAAGGCTGGCAAAATTATTTGGAAGCCAAATTTTCCTTGCTGCGTGTTGAGACAAACCCAACACTGATGCAAGTGATCGGAATTGATGAAACGGTCATTATCGTTGGTCTGAATGCTGAAATGGGTGAGGTAAGCGGACGTTTCAGCATTTGTCTGCCAGGTACACTACTTACCAGCATCTTTAATATTATTGGGCGCAGTAATGTGAGTGATGCAATGTTGCCACGCAATGAAAAGGATAGCCAAGAAATTATGGACAGCGTGCGAGATTCTGGTATGCAGATCATGGCAGAGCTTGGTCAGATCCAACTCAGTTTGAGCGACATCTATTATCTGCATGTGGGTGATGTGATCAATCTTGCAAAGCCCAAAGATTCGAATGTCACACTTTATGTTGAGGGTGAGCCTTGGTTCCTTGGTAAACTGGGAACTCATAAGAATAAAATGGCCGTCAAAATTGATAGCGTCTGGCAAGATGTTTAAATTTTAAGCCGAATAAAGGAGCGAAACGAATGATGGAACCGCAAAACTTCAGCACGATGGAACTAGATGCTATCGGCGAAGTATTGAATATTAGCCTTGGTTCGTCAGCTACGGCGGTATCCAATATGCTAAATCGGCGTGTTGATATCACCACGCCAACCGTGCACGTGCTGACTTCCGAAGAGTTTGAACTAGGTAGAGTTGACCCGGCAGTCGGCGTAGAGATCACATATGTATCTGGTCTGTCTGGTCGAAATATTATGTTACTGCGCCGTCAGGATGTCCGCGCTGTTGTTGATATTTTGATGGGACAGGAAACAGCAGATGAGGACTTTGTGCTCGATGAGCTGAGCATGAGTGCGATCTGTGAGGTCATGAACCAGATGATGGGTGCTTCTGCAACTGCATTATCTGAGTTCTTGGGCAAGATGGTCAACATCTCTACTCCAACTGCATTTGAGATCAAGGACCTTGAAGAATTCCGCACCGATTATTTCCCATATGGATACACCATGGTTGTAGTTCGCTTTAAGCTCTCAATCGAGGGCGCAATGGAAAGCGAATTTATGAATGTAATGCCTTGCGGTCTGGCAAAAGAACTCATTGGTGCGATCGGTATACCAATGGATGATGATAGCAGTGCAGCAGCACCAGAGCCAACTCCGGAACCAGCACCAGCGGCACCAGAACCAGCAGCTTCCTCTGGTGGTACACTCAGCCAAGATGAGATCGAGAAACTCATTGGCGGCGGCAGTGCGGCAGCACCAGCACCGGCGGCGCCAGAACCAGCAGCTTCCTCTGGTGGTACACTTAGCCAAGATGAGATCGAGAAACTCATCAATGGCGGCGGAGCAGCAGCACCAACTCCGACACCGACTCCAGCAGCACAGGCACCAGTACAACCGATACAGCAGGCTGCTGCACCAATGATGGGAGGGGCTCCAATGGGAACAGTCGCACCAGCACCAATGGCAGCACCTGCAGCAATGCCAATGGGCGGACAGGTGGATTCTGCACTGATGACACAGCTGACCAATTTGATCGCGATGCAGCAGCAGATGCAGCAGCAGATGCAGCAGATGCAGCCACAGATGCAGAACAGGGTGATCCAAACCGACCAGCCGTTTATGCCGCAATTTGCTTCTGGAGAGCCGCTTGCAGAGGAGCAGGCACAGAACCTTGATCTCATTATGTCGGTTCCGCTTGAAGTATCTGTTGAAATTGGTCGAACCAAGCGTTTGGTTAAGGATATTTTGGGCTTTACCAAGGGTTCGCTTGTTGTTTTGGATACTTTAGCTGGCGATCAGGTGAATCTGTTTGTAAACGGACAGTGTGTAGCGCGCGGTGATGTTGTTGTTGTAGACGATAACTTTGGTATCCGTGTTACGGAGATCCTTCAAAAACCAGACCTTAGCGCACTAACACACTAAGGTTTTACATAAAGAACAAACTTTGTCACGGTATCAGCGAAAGCTGAAAGCAAAATAGAAAAAAAGGATGGTTAATAACAATGGCTAAGATTTTACTGGTAGATGATGCGGCATTCATGCGTATGATGGTTAAGGATACCCTGACCAAGAATGGTTATACTGATCTCGATGAAGCTGCTGATGGCGCACAGGCAGTCGCAAAGTATGATGAGATTCATCCAGACCTTGTAATTATGGATATCACCATGCCGAATATGGACGGGCTGGAAGCACTGAAGACAATCCGTGCAAAGGATCCAAACGCAACGATCGTTATGTGCTCTGCAATGGGTCAGGAAGCAATGGTAATTGAAGCGATCAAGTCTGGCGCGAAGGACTTTATTGTAAAGCCGTTTAAGCCAGAGCGTATTCTGAAGACTGTTACTTCCATTCTCGGATAATGGAACTCATTTGGATGCTGGCTGCAGTCGTGCTCGTGCTCTATTTGAGCTACCAATGCAGCCGGTTTATTGCCGTCCGCGGCAGTGGTTTTGCAGGCGCATCTGGGACTGCGATGCGCTTGCTCAGCCGGCTGTCGCTTGGGCAGGATAAACAGCTTATTGTGGTAGAAGCTGGTGGTCGGTATTTGCTGCTGGGTGTGTCACAGGCTAGCATACAACTCATCGCAGAACTTACCGAAGAACAGGCGAATGCTTGTGTCAAAACACCACAAGCAGGAGAAACAATACCACAATTTTCTGAAGTCCTGCGCAAGGGACTGTCCAGCCTTGGAAAAAAGGACAAACATGATTAACCCCGCTTGCTGGGGGAAAGGAAGGCAACGCAACGATGACAGATGCGCTCATCAATGTAAACGGAGATAATGTGCAAACGCTTCAGGTGTTGTTCCTGACGACTGCGATCGCACTGCTTCCGTCCATTGTGATCATGATGACTTGCTTTACACGCATTGTGATCTCGCTGTCCTTTCTGCGTACTGCAATGGGTACACAGGCAACACCGCCGAACAATGTACTCGTCGGAATCGCACTGTTTTTGACGCTGTTTATTATGTCTCCAGTGGTCACACAGATTCAAAAAACAGCATATGAACCCTATATTGCAGAACAAATCACTCAGGAAGAGGCGCTAAATCGAGCGAAAGTTCCCTTGAAAAAGTTCATGCTGGCGAACACACGACCAAGTTCGCTGGATATGTATTTGGAGCTTTCCAAGACAACTATGACAGAAGATCCAACACAGCTTCCGCTGCGCGTCATTGTTCCAGCATTTATGACAAGTGAGCTCAAAGAAGCATTCCGAATTGGATTTTTCTTATTTATTCCATTTATGCTAATTGATATCATTGTGTCTTCTACACTGATGTCTATGGGTATGATCATGCTACCGCCAGCGACGATTGCAATGCCATTTAAGTTGTTGCTCTTTATTTCGATTGATGGTTGGCAGTTGATCTTCTCAACACTTGCACGAGGTTTTAACTAGCATGGGCACAGGAGGAGGTGCGCAATGACAAATTCGCAAGTTATGGATGTGATGCATGCAGGTATTTTAGTTGCAGTCAAGCTTGCTGGACCAATGCTGATTCTCAGCATGGGCGTTGGTGTATTGATTGCGATTTTACAGGCAGCAACACAGATCCATGAACAGACCTTGTCTTTCGTACCAAAACTCATTCTGATCGCGGTGATATTACTGGTATTTGGCGGTACAATGTTGGAGGTCATGCAGGACTACACCTATGAGCTATTTGCTTTGATACTAAGTAAGTAGCGGGAAGGAGTCTATGGCATGATCGATTGGGCAGAATGGACGATCCTTACCTATATTTTGATGCGCATGAGTGGATTTATCTTATTAAATCCACTGCTTGGCAGAAACAATGTGCCAGCTTATGTCAAGGCAGGACTGATTTTTGTGCTGACAGCTGCAATGACTCCATTGGCACCGCCAACAGCGCCTGTCCCTGCGACCATCATTGAATATGCGCTGCGACTGCTGCTGGAATTTGGGATCGGCTATGTAGTGGGCTTTGTAACAAGCCTGTTTTTTTATGTAATCGTTATGACTGGTGAAGTGATCGATATGCAGATGGGTCTGAATATGTCCAAAGTATATGACCCTTCCTCCAATGTATCACTTTCCTCTGTGGCATCGCTGTTAAACATTCTTTTTATTTTGCTGTTTTTTACAGCGGATGGACACATGACTCTGATTCGGATTCTTATGACATCCGGACAGATCGTACCCTTTGGTGCAGCGCATTTTGGGAATGAATTGGCACAGAGTATTTTAACGTTGTTTGGCAACTGTACGATACTTGGTGTAAAATTGGCATTTCCGATCCTCGCCGCAGAATTTGTTGGAGAGATGGGAATGGGTATCCTTATGAAGACCATCCCACAAATCAATGTATTTTCCGTTAATGTTGAACTTAAGGTACTGGTTGGACTCCTGTTATTGCAGATGATGTTCTATCCAATGGGAGATTTTATCTACAAAATGGGTAGTAACATGCTTGTCGCGGTCCAGCAGCAGCTTGTCTTGCTGGGATAGTCCTTAAGATGCGCCATAGGACTGGGGGGATGACAAGGCATGGCAGGCGCTGATTCTAAAACCGAAAAAGCGACACCCAAGAAACGACGAGACGAACGAAAGAAAGGCAATATCTTTCTCAGCCGTGATATCGTCGTTGTCGCAACCCTGCTCGCTGGTTTTGCCATTATCCGAGCCGTTTTCCCGATGATCTATGAGAATACAGCAGTATTTCTTCGAGATTGTATCGCAATGATCGAGCAAGGCGGAACGCTCAATGAGACGACCACACGTGAGCTCGTTGTCCGTTTTTCCTATCTGGTCGCTATTTGTGCAGGTCCTATGATGGGAACTGCGATCATTGTAACAATTATTGCAACCGTAGCACAGACAAAACCGATGTTTACTGTGGAAAGCTTGAAGCCACAGTTTAACAGACTGAGTCCGTTAAAAGGATTTGGTCGCCTATTTTCAGCAAAAAGTCTGATGGAGGTACTGAAAGGTATCATTAAAATCAGTATCCTGCTTTATATGATCTATAACTTTGTGCTCAAACACTTAACTATGTTCGCAAAAACGCTTGACACAAATCTAAATGCCTCCATGGCATATATCTTAAAGATCGTAATGGATATGATCTTACAAGTCGGCATGGCGTTTATTGTGATTTCTGCGTTTGACTTCTTCTACCAATGGTGGAGTTATGAAAAGCAGATCCGTATGAGTAAGCAGGAAATCAAAGAAGAATATAAGCAAACAGAAGGCGATCCGCAGATCAAGGGTAAGATCAAGGAAATGCAGCGTCGTATGGCACAAAACCGCATGATGCAGGCAGTGCCGCAAGCGGATGTGGTGGTCAGAAACCCAACCCATTTTGCAGTTGCACTCCGTTATGACCTTGAGAAAGATGAGGCTCCAGTTGTTGTAGCAAAGGGAGCAGATCACATTGCACTGAAAATCGTGGAAATTGCAGAGAACAATCAGGTTTCTGTCATTGAGAACCGTCCGCTCGCACGTGCACTCTATGCACAGACTGAGATCGGACAGCAGATTCCGCCAGAACACTATGGTGCGATCGCTGATATTCTTGTTTATGTATATAAGCTCAATAACCGTAAGGTAATTCAATAATGTTTCAAAACAATAACCAGGAGACGTGAATGAAAAGACTGTTTGACAATATCATATCGCTGTTCGTGGTTGTCGTCATCTTATTCCTGTTGATCCCACTTTCAGCGGGTATGTTGGATGCGATGTTCATCATTAATATTACCCTTTCGCTGATCATTCTGTTGATTACGATGAATATCAGTGAGGCGTTGGAATTTTCTATTTTCCCCTCACTCTTGCTCATTACAACCCTATTCCGTTTGGGACTGAATATTTCTTCCACGCGTCTGATTTTGACACAGGGCGGCAAAGCGGGTAAGGTCATCGAAGCATTTGGTAACTTTGTAATTCAGGGCAACATCGTTGTCGGTGTCCTGATCTTCCTTATCATTGTTTTGGTACAGTTTATTGTTATCACCAAGGGTGCAGAACGTGTATCTGAGGTTGCTGCTCGTTTTACCTTGGACGCAATGCCAGGTAAGCAGATGGCGATCGACGCAGACCTAAGCTCTGGTCTGATTAACGAACAGGAAGCGCGTATTCGCCGTTATAAGGTACAGAAGGAAGCAGACTTCTACGGCGCAATGGATGGTGCGACCAAGATTGTTAAGGGCGACGCCATCATGTCCATCATCATTACCACGATTAACTTCATTGCAGGTATCATCATTGGTATGCTGCAAGGCAATATGTCGATTGGTGAAGTATTTCATATGTACTCCATTGCGACGATTGGTGATGGTCTGGTTTCTCAGCTTCCAGCACTCCTCATCTCTACTGCAACGGGTATGATCGTTACACGTGCAGTATCTGAGGGAAGCCTAAACAAGGATGTCATCAAGCAGTTCTTGGCACAGCCGCAGGCACTGATGATGGCTGGCGTGCTGCTCGCTATGTTTGGCGTAATCCCGAATACACCACACTTACAGCTGTTTGTGATCGCGGCAGGTCTGATCCTGCTCAGCCGATACAGTGCAGCTTCTATGCGTAAGAGCGAGGAAGAAGCACTGATGGCAGAGGTACAGCAAACTGATATGGAAGAAGTGGAGGCAGCGCCGCCAGATGAGGCAGATTTCTATAAGGATGTAAACAATGTCTACTCACTGCTCACTGTTGAGCCAGTCGAAATGGACTTTGGATATAGCTTGATTCCGATGGTTGACGAGTCCAGCGGCGGCAAACTCATTAGTCGTATCGTCATTTTTCGAAGGCAGTATGCACAGGATATGGGCTTTGTTATTCCTTCGGTTCGTCTGCGTGACTCAGCAAGTTTGGGCACAAACCAGTATGTGATCAAGATCAAGGATGAAGAAGTCGCACGCGGTGAGATCCTGATCGATTACTATTTGGCACTGGAGCCATCGAATCCAGCAGGCGAAATCGATGGCATTGAAACGATCGAGCCAGCGTATGGTATCCCATCTAAGTGGATTTTGCCAGAGAACAAGGAAATGGCAGAAATCTATGGCTATACGGTTATCGATCCACTGTCTGTTATGATGACACACTTGTCCGAAACGATCAAAAAACACACATACGAGCTGCTTAGCCGCGCAGAGACCATGCAGCTTGTAGAGACAATTAAGAAAACCTCTCCAGAACTCGTGGAAGAAGCCTTCCCAAATGTGATTACTTATGCAGGATTCCAGAAAATCCTAGCCAATTTGCTCAAAGAAGGCATCCCCATCAAGGATCTTGGAACAATTTTGGAATGCATCATTGAAAGCGCTGCGGTGACACACGACAGCGATGTGATCACAGAAAATATCCGTACAGCACTCAAGCGCACGATCACAAGACGCTTCTGCGTGGATGGACAGCTTCGCGTGATCACATTGGATGCTGAGGTCGAGCGCGCGATCATTGCCAGCCTGACAAAGAATGAACAGGGTGTCTATCTGGCGCTTAGCCCAGATCTGCTGCAAAAGATGATTGCACAGCTGAGCGATAGTGTGAAAAAGTTTAACAATCTTTCTCAGCCGCCAATCATCCTGACAAGTCATATCATTCGTGTTTATCTGGCACGCTTGATCGAGCAGTTCTTCCCAAGCATGTATGTACTTTCTTTTAATGAGATCGTAAATACAGTGCAGATCCAGGCGATTGGCAATATCACCATGTAAATTGACTGCCTGACTGGGAAGGGGACGAGACACATGTCCGAATGGGAACAAATGAGTGCAGAAGAATTGGTCGCAGAATATCAACGTACTGGGCAGCATGAAATCAAGCAAGAGCTGGTTCTGCGTTATATCCATGTTGTGCGAAGTATTGCACTACAAATGCGCGGAGTTTATTTGAATTTTGCGCAGGTTGATGATATGATAAGTGAGGGTGTTATTGCACTGATGGGCGCAGTGGATAAATTTGACCCCAGCAAAAACGTAAAGTTTGAGACCTATGTTTCCAAACGTATTCGTGGTTTGGTGATTGATCTCGCCCGCAGACAAGATTGGGTGTCTCGTGGCGTGCGGCGCAGTGTACGAGAAATCGACCAGATCTCTAACACGTTGTTCATTGAACTTGGACGTACACCGACCGATCAAGAGATCGCGGACCGTATGGGTGTTTCAGTGGAAAAATATCGGCAGATGCTCAGTAAGACAGGGCTATGCAATGTTCTTTCCTTAGAAACCATGTTGGAGGATTCTGCGCAGAGTACGCTGGGAGAACAGTTGGTCGCTTCTGGTATAGAAGATCAACCAGAGCTGCACCTCCAAGAAGAAGAACTCAAACAGGCACTGCGTGACGGCATCAATTCGCTGCTTGAAAATGAACGCATGGTCGTCTCACTTTATTATGAGAAAGAGCTCAATATGAAAGAGATTGCACAAGTGCTGGAAGTCAGCGAGCCGCGTATTTCGCAGATCCATGCAAATGCGATCCGAAAACTTCGTGCCTATATGGGAAGATTTATCACAGATATTTAGGGCGTATCTGAAAACAAAGAAATCGACGAATTTTTCACAGTGCGTGCGTAGATGCAAGGCAAAAAACGCAGGAATCCTTAATGGATTCCGAGGATTTTTAACACAGCAGATGCCGCTCATTGTAGAAAAAGACCAGAATTTCGACTGTTCAGATAGCCCCTAACCTTATAAAAAGAAAAGTAAGAAAGGAGACACTCCTGTGTTCAAAGGCTTTTATAATCTCACATCAGGTATGCTATCTCAGACACGTAACCTAGATGTTATTTCAAATAATATGGGTAATATCAGCACCCCTGGTTATAAAGCGGATACCTATGTAGATACAACATTCCGTGAAATGATGTTCAGTCGTGTGGGTAACCGAGACAAGACTGCTACACAAGAGATTGGTCGGCAGACGATGGCTGTTGTACCAAGCATGATCTATACCGATTATACGCATGTTTCTCCAGAAGAAACAGGTCAGCCGCTTGATTTTGCGATCAATGGGGAAGGTTTCTTTCAAGTGCGGGGAGCAGATGGGAACTACTTTACACGTGGCGGTGCATTCATCGTAGATAATGAAGGATTCCTGACTCTGCCAAGTCATGGACATGTACTGGACCGAAATGGTCAACCGCTCTATCTTGGAACAGATGACATTCAGGTAGATACAGAAGGCAATATCTTCCGTGGCGATGGTACACTGGCTGGGCGTCTTGGCGTATTCGATTTCGCAGAAGAATATCAGGATACATTGGCACATGCAGGAGAGGGCGTTTACACCTCTCAGGCACCAGCACAGCCTGTGGACAGCCCAATTCAATGGAAGATGCTGGAAAATTCAAATGTAGATATGGTGCGTGAGATGACACGTATGCTGAGCAGTCAGCGTGCTTTGCAGAGTGCGGCACAGGTGCTCAAAATCTATGATCAATTGATGACAAAGGCAACAACTGATGTTGGTCGTGTATAAAAGGAGTGACTGAGTATGAATATGGGATTCTATTCGGCTGCAACGTCAGCATATTACCAGCAGCAGCGTTTGAATGTTGTTGGTAACAACAGTGCAAATATCAATACAGTTGCATATAAGGCAAAAAATCCAACATTTTCATCACTGTTATACAGCAGTTTTAATGGTGTAGATGGACCGCTGGTGCGTGGTTCTGGTTCACGTATGGAAAAGGCAGACACTGATTTCTCTAAAGGTGCGATGCAGGAGACCATGAATCCGTTGGATTATGCATTAGAAGGTGATGGATTTTTTGCACTGCGCGATATGGAAACTGGAGAAGTATCGTATACGCGTGCGGGAAATTTCCAGATGGCACAGATGCAGAATGGTGAGTACTTTGTAACAGATCATTCTGGTCGTCGCTATGTGCTCGATCAGTTGGGACAGCCAATCGTGCCAGAGCGCAACGAAAGTGGTGTCATTGACTCAAATCTCAAGCTTCCGCTTGGCGTATTCACATTCCGTCAGAAGAACAATATGCAGCATTTGGGTGATAACCGTTTTCTGCCCGTTGAAAAGAATGGGCAGCCAATCGCAGCAGAAAATGTAACAGTTATGCAGGGCTATTTGGAAGGTTCCAATACCAATATCACCAAGGAGTTTACCAAGGTAATTGAAGCACAGCGTGCATTTTCCTATGCTTTGACCATGGTTCGCACATCAGATGAAGTGGAAACAACAATTAATGGATTGCGTGGCTAAATAAAAGGAGTAAGGTATGAGAATTAACAGTTTTGAGGAAATCAATGATTTGGCACTCGATACCTTGCGCGAGGTTGGAAGTATTGGCGCAGGCAATGCAGCAACTGCACTGAGTAGTCTGCTGGGGCGCCGCGTGGATATGAACCTGCCAAGTGTTCGTGTGATGGAATTTAATGAGGCTGTTGAGAAGATCGGCGGCTTTGAGGCGATTGTCTCTGGTGTACTTGTGAAGCTGGGCGGAGAGATCAATGGCATTATGCTGTGTATTCAGCAAATGGACTTTATAAATGTAGTTACGAGCAGCATGATGTCTCGTTCCATCAATGATTTTCAGGAGTTAGGTGAAATTGAGACTTCAGCATTGACTGAAGTGGGAAATATTATGATTTCCTCTTATATGCGTGCAATTGCAGATCTGTCTGGCATTCAGTTTCAAATGTCTGTACCCAGCCATTCAGTCAATATGCTGGGAGGAATTTTGACTGTACCAATGGCTGCATTTGGAAATCAGTCCAATCATGTATTGATGGTTGGCGGTCAGTTCTGCTGTGATGGAGTCGAGGTACATAACGACTTGCTGTTGTTTCCAGATATCAATTCGCTTAACTATATGTTACATAAATTAGGCGTATTGTAAGCAGGGTGACCATAATGAGTGAAACAGGAAAGATTGTAGTTGGAATTGCCGACATGAAAATTGCACGTCAGCAAGGAATGCTAATTACCTATGCATTGGGTTCCTGCATTGGAATTTGTCTCTATGATCCGGTGATCAAGCTGGGTGGATTGATTCATATCATGCTTCCACTGAATATGGAGGCAGGCAGAGCACATCCGTTTAAGTATGCAGATACAGGCATTCAGCAGACTTTACAGAAAATGCAGGCAATGGGCGCAAATATATCACGTATGACAGCCAAGATTGCGGGTGGCGCCAAAATGTTTGAAATGCAGGGCGATGGTGCGCTGGGTAACATTGGTCACCGAAATGCAGAAAGTGTGAAGATGATGCTGCGAAAGGCTGGCGTCCGCCTCGTGCGCGAGGAGGTTGGAGGAACGGTTGCTCGTACACTTCTGTTCGATGCGGCAACAGGTCAGGCATGCATCCGCTCATATGGAAAGCAAGATATTATCATCTGATTTGCAATGAAATGTGATATAATAGAGAAGCAGAAGGGGCGCACACCAAATGTGCGTGAAGAAGGAGAGTGGTATAAATGGCAGAATACAATAGCGGAATCTTGCTCGAATCAGGTACAAATGAGATCGAAATCATGGAATTTACGATCAATGGGAACTTGTACGGTATCAATGTGGCAAAGGTGCGTGAAATCATGATGTCAGCACCCGTAAAGCCCATGCCGCATTCTCATTTTGCAGTTGAGGGTATCTTTAAGCCGCGTGATATTGTATTGACGGTTGTTGATTTGCCGACCTATCTGACTGGAGAATCATCAGAAAAGGGACCGCGTGATCTGTTTATCGTAACAAACTTTAATAAGATGTACATTGCATTCCGTGTACATACTGTTGTTGGGATTAGCCGTATTTCATGGGCAGATATTCAGAAGCCTGATAAAACGGTTTCTGGCGGCACGGAAGGTGTGGCAACAGGTATTGCACAGTGCGGCGATGATCTTGTTTCCATTCTGGACTTTGAAAAGATCGTAGCAGAAATTGCACCAGAGACCAGCATCCAAATGAGCGAGATCGATCGCATGGGTCCGCGCGCAAGCCGCGATGTACCAATCCTTGTTGCGGAGGATTCTGTCTTACTAGGCAAGATGATCAATGAAGCACTACATAAGGCGGGATATAGAAATGTTACTATGTTTGATAATGGTCAGGAGCTCTGGGAGTTCTTGGAAGCACATGAGAAAGAGACCAATCTGGAACATCTCGTTTCCCTTATTATTACAGATATTGAAATGCCGAAGATGGATGGTCATCGCTTGACAAAGCTGGTGAAAGATCATCCAAAACTCCAGAAAATTCCGCTTATTATTTTCTCATCACTTATTTCTGATGAAATGCGTGTTAAGGGTCAGGAATTGGGTGCAGATCGTCAGCTAACCAAGCCTGAGATCGGAAATCTCGTTGATGTAATGGACGAGCTGATCGAACAATCGCACAGATAATGTAAGACCTGGAAAGGAGATGGGCTTATGAACGGATATATCGTTAGACAGCCGATTAAAGACGTAGAGGATAATGTTGTTGGTTATGAAATTCTGTATGACAATGGACAACATGGTGCGCTTACACGTCAAGGTGTGAGTGACTATGCTGCGGCAGATGCAATTTATAATTTCTTAAATGACAACTCTGGTAAACTGGTTCGTGATACGACCAGCTTTATGACGTTTACACCAACACTGCTGTTTAAGAATACGCCCAAATTATTTGATCAGCGTCGCCTCGTTGTACAGATCGAGGATGATGTAGTCGTACATCCGATGGCGACCCGAATCGTGCAGCGCTATCGGAGTGAAGGCTATTGTATTGCGATCAATGATTTCCAGTTTAACACACGTTATTTCAGCATGATGGACGATGTTGAGTATATCAAGCTGAATGTTGCAGCCAATACAGAATCGTGGCTCAGCAACATTGTACAGATGGCGCACAGCATGAATAAGAAGTGTATTGCAACAGGCATTAAGAGCCAAGAACTTTATGATTTGGCACATCGTGTTGGTGCAGACTATTTCCAAGGCAGCTATGTTGCAGATCGCGTAAAGACAAAGGTACATAAAGCAAGTTACTTACAGAGCAACTTCTTCCAACTCGTGGTTGAGGTGACCAAGGATGAGCCGGATATTGATGAGATCGAAAATCTGATCGCACGCGATGCCTCTCTTACCTATGCGCTCCTGCGTATGGCAAACTCTGTATACTATGCTTCTCGCAGACATGCTTCTTCTGTGCGTCAGGCACTTGTAACGGTTGGTCTGGGTCAGCTCAAACAGTGGGTATATCTGATGTCTTGCACACAGCAGGGCGAAGACCTCAAGGAGTCTGAGGAGTTCCTGCGTCTATCTTTCCTGCGTGCAAACTTCTGCGCAGAGCTTGCAGGTCATAGCCCTGTATTGGAAATTTCCAAGTCGGAGGCATATCTGCTCGGTATGTTCTCTACACTGCCGTATCTGATCAATGCACCGCTTGAAGAGACTTTGTCTGAGATCCCACTTTCCGATGATGTCAAGAACGCACTGCTTGCACATGAGGGCAATAGTGGTATTCTGTATGATCTAGTGCTGAGTTACGAGAAGGCTGACTGGACAGCAATGACAGAGCTTGCAACAAAAATTGAGATTCCAACAGAAGTATTGACAAACGTATACTTTGATTGCGTAGATATGGTCAATACCATTTGGGATAGCTTGAATACAAAGGATGCGCTGGAAGAGGAAGTAAAATAAAAAGAAAAATCCCCCACGGGACATTGGGTCACGTTGGGGGATTTTTTAATGGTGTGGATTCTGCATAACCGTCATACACGCCTGTGTGAGCTGTGCCATGAGCATACCACGATAACGATGTTCGTAGAAGTTGAGCATAGCCTCAACTGTATCATGACTCAGCACAACATACTTTGCAGGCACAGAGGATAGTGTAAGGGCGCGAGTGTCCAGCCAGCAGCGGCGGCAAGTACACATGCCAAACTTATCCATAAATTCTTGCTGAAAACCATCCAGCATCACATCCATAATATTGACGATTTCAAAATCCTGTTCTGAGGATGCTTTGGGTATAGATGCGGTTTCCTGATTGGATGCAGATGCTGCTTCTGTACTTTCAGATGCATCATCTGTGTGTAGCGGTTCGGAAGCAGTTTCCTCCGGTGTCAGCTCTAACACGATACCAGCTTTTGCAGCGATTTGTTCAGAGGTTTTACGCTCTTCTTTCACACGCTGCGCTTCTACTGCTTCATATTCTGCAAGCTTTGCGGAGAGAGAGTCATGGATCTGTTGGCTAATGCGCTCTTCCAATGCCTGTGAAAGATCTACCATTGCAGATGCTGATGGCTTGCGGGCTGTCGTCCGGCGGCGGGGAGTGGGGGCGGCAGGTGCGGCAGGTGCAGGATCTTCTTCAAATGCTGGAAGAGTAGGGTTTTCAGCAGGTGCAGGATCCACCTCTCCGGTGCTTTCCTCAGCAGGAAGATCGACCGTGGGAGCTGGCTGCATTGGCGACTCAGGATTTGGCGCGGTATCTGGTTCAAAAGAAGGCTCTACGGATGGCTCGGAACGCTTAGGATCAGTCGTCAACAGGTTCAACACATGAGAGGTCTTATTGCTTTTTCGTGTTATTTTTCGTGCCATACGATGGTGCTCCTTGTATTAATTTGATGTAGAGGTCAGTTTGATAACCTCATCAATAAAATTGAAATAGTCAAGTGCAGGCTTGGACTGAGGCGCATATTGCAGGACACTCTCGCCATGTGCAGGTGCTTCTGCAACAACAACACTGCTTCGGATTGTAGTGTCAAAAACATGACAGTCTAACTGTTCAGCAATCTGCTCTGCCATTTCTTGTACTTCTCGCGCAAGATTGATGCGATAGTTATACTTTGTAAGCAGGATGCCCAAAACATTCAAGTTTGCGTTGTAGAAATGACGCACTGTATCAATGGTTTCTTTAATCTGAGATACGCCGAGTAAGCTCAGAATCTCAGGCACCATGGGAATCACTAGAGAGTTTGATACAACATACGCATTGACCGTCAAAATATTCAGTGCTGGTGGGGTATCGATGATGATATAGTCATAGCGGTTTTCTACACGAGACAGGGCATTTTTGAGCAAAAATTCACGACCTGGGCGATTGAATTCCAGCTCAGCACCAGACAGCAGAATATTTGATGGTACAATATCACCATATTCTGTGGGGACAATGACTTCATCAAGGGTAGCCTGTCCTTTGAGTGCATCATAAATGGTGTAGGTGTTTTCAATATCAAGTCCTAAGCTGAAGCCAAAGTTACCCTGTGGGTCAAGATCGATGCCGAGTACGCGCTTCCCGCGTTCGTGTAGCCCTGTGAGTAGTGCAGCTGAGGTGGTCGTCTTGCCGACACCACCTTTTTGGTTGGTGATTGCGATAATACTAGACAAAATTATCCCTCCATCATAAAATAAGTATCTAAACTATTATTAATATTATACTATATGTCGATAAAGAAGTATAGAGCGCGAATGAAAAATCAATTATCTCCAATTTATGGGGATCCGCGTATAGAAAAAAGGAGTGAAATGAAATGGCAGTTAGTGGCGTATCAGGTGGAGGGAGCAGTATCTACGGAAACCGCAATGTACTTTCTGGTTTAGCAAGCGGTATGGATACCGAATCCATGATCGAAAATATGACCAAAGCCACCCGAGCAAAGATTGCACAGCAAAAGCAGAAAAAAACGCTGTTAGGATGGAAGCAGAGTGCATATCAAAGTGTCAGCACACCACTTATTGAATTTTCCAAAAAGTATATGGATTATCAGTCTCCTACCAATCTGTTAAGCTCTGCATTTTTTGACCAGACGGTTGTCACATCTGTGGGAAAAAACAATGCAATGGTGAGTGCTACAGGCAAAACCAGCAGTGATGTCACAATTAATGGTGTTAAGGAGTTGGCAACTAAGGCTTCTCATTCAGGTATAAGTAGTGAGTTGACCAACACCGTGAAGCTTGAAACTAAAGAAATTGGAATGGATGAAGATATAACCATAAATAATCTTGCAGGTGAGAGCTTAACATTCAGATATGGAACTAAACGATATACCATCCGGCTTTCGCAAGGTGCCGATTTGAGTGATGTGAACAATCTGGCAGAGGAAATCAACAAAAAGCTGGGAGAGACACAGCTTTCCGGTGACGGAAACCTCGGAGAGAAACTTAAGGTTAAAGTAGAAGGTAAGAAACTTAAATTTGAGAATATAGATACAACTGGCAATAATCTGGAGCTTATTAGCGCCAGTGACAAAATGGAAAATACACTGGGCTTGGACTTTGATGCTAATGAAAAAGGAACGATCAGCATATCAAAAGGTAAGGAATTTACAACTGAGGATATTGATGAAACGAAATTAACTAATAAAGAAAAAATGAGTGACTTCCTTGTCGGTAAAAGTCTTACTTTCTCTGTCAATGGTGAAACAAAGAGCATTATGCTTTTGACACAGGACGACAAAGCTGAATTAGATAAAAAAACTACTAAGGCAGAGAAGAATCAACTCTTTAAAGAGAAACTCCAAGACAAGCTGGACAAGGCTTTTGGTAAAGATAAAATCAAGGTGGAATTGAACCCTTCGGGTCAAGATAAGGGAAAATTAAACTTTACAACAGATGATAATAATATCATGCGTGTTACTGGTGGTTCGGGCGCCCTATTTGGTGAACATGGTGCATTGGGCATTGAAATTGGTGACGGCAACCGCCTGAATGTAGACCGTACACTGGATAAACTGCTGGGAAATAGCTTTCCCTCTACTGGTAAAGATAAAGAAGAATTGGTTATCAATGGCATAAAAGTGGGTGAGTATGGAAAAGATGACAAGCTGTATAACATTATTCAGGACATCAACAATAACAGTGAATTGGGTATTTCAGTAAAGTATTCTGAGATTTCCAATAAGTTTGTATTGGAGACAAAGGAAACTGGTGCAAATAAAGAAATCAAGATTGAGTCAGGTGGACTGGCAGAAAAGCTTTTTGGAACAGCTGCTGCAAAGGGCACAGATGCAATTGTTGATGTGACAGTCAATGGTGAGAAGAAACAGCTTACACGACCCTCCAACGAGATTGATATTGATGGACTCAAAGTAACAGTATCAGGCAAGTTTGGTGATTATACAACCGATCCTAATAAGAATATTACCATTCAAACAGAAGAGAATGTTACCTTTGACTCTAAGCCAGATACCGAAAAGGTATTTGAGGCAATCAAGACAATGGTCGAAGAATACAATAAAATTGTAGATACTGTCTATAGTTCACTGACAACAAAGCCCAACCGTGATTACAAGCCTTTGACTGAAGAACAGAAGAAGGAAATGAGCAAGGAAGAGATTGAAAAGTGGGAGAAGAAGGCTCAGGAAGGCCTGCTCTTTGCGGATTCACATCTTCGCGAACTGCACAACGATTTACGCTTCATTTTTGCTCCAGGCGGTGAAGCAGGTGCATTTCTGCGCTCAATCGGTATCGAACCGTCAGATAATTATAAAGATGGCGGTAAGATTAAGCTTGATGAGACAAAACTGAAAGCAGCACTGAACACCGATCCAGAAAAGGTCAAGAATGCGTTCAATGCACCAGCTCCGGCAGGGACAAGTGGCAAGAATGAGAATGATTTTCAGGGCGGTGTTATGACACGGCTGAAAACCGTGTTTGATAAGTTTGCCTCCACATCTCTTTCCCAGCCAGGTATTTTGCTGCAGCAAGCTGGTTCGCCCTTGTCTGCGAACTCTATGTTAAATAATGCTTTGCAGAAGCAAATGCAGAACATTGACAAGTTTGTTGATCAACTGGAAATGAAGCTGAAAAAACAAATTGATCGCTATAACTCCAGATTTACCCAACTGGAAAAGTTGGTTGCACAGATGAATGTACAGAGTGGTCAGCTTGCAGGCTTCATGGGCGGCGGCATGTAAAAAGGAAAGAAAGGCAGGAGCAAAGCTATGTACATGAATGGCTATGACCAGTATAAAACGCAGAGCATCAATACCATGACATCAGGTGAACTTCTTTTGCTGCTCTATGATGAACTGGTAAAACGATTGCTGCGTGCTGAGTTGGCGCTGGATCAGGAAAATTATGAATTGTTTGAAGAATCTGTGATCCGCTGTCGGGAAATCATTCGGTATTTGGAGGATACGCTTGATCATCAATACCCAATTAGTGCAGAGCTTTCTCGCCTGTATGAATTTTTTCAGTATCAGCTCAGTCGTGTGACTGCGAGCCGGAAAAAGAGTATTTTGCAGGAATTGAGACCATATATCGAAGATCTGCGCAGCAGTTTTCGTGAGGCTGAGAAAACAGGTGGAAGATAGAGGGGAAATCAACATATGGATATTTTACGGGATCTGCTGGTACAGCAAAAGAAAAAATATATTCGGCTGAGTGAAGTGATGGATATCACAATGCAAATGGCAGAGGTAGTAGATCGTGATGATAATGTATCTATGAGTATGTTGATTGCTATGAGACAGGAGCCATTACTGCTCATTGATGAAATTCAGCAAGCGGTTAGGGAGCGACTGGAGTCGCTCCCTGCTGATGTAGCAATACATTTTCACAGGCTGCTATTAGGCAGAGGAGATGAGGAACCCGCGCCAGAAGAAAAGGAACTCGATGAACAATGCAAAATGAATTTCCGCCTGCTCAGCCGCATTGTGATGATCGATAAGCAGCTCAACCGAAAGGTTGCAAAGGATCAATCATTTTATCAGTAAGGATCAAAAAATCGGTTCAGGCTTAATTGCCTGAACCGATGATCCATACAGGTCCACCATCGCCATCTCGTCCAGCAAGTTCGCGAACGATGAGGTTTGGGTCCCAAAGGGTTGTGCTGTTTTCAAAACTTTGTGGGTCTGCCAGCATGAATTTTCCATCAGGAGAAAGACCACGGACGATCATAAAATGTCCGGAAGTCGTGAAGTGCCCCTGACGGACAAGGATCACAAGAATTTTTCCTGCTTTGAGCTCTTTGGTTAAGCCTGCAACAGTACGATCACTGGCAGATGTCACAGTGAGTCCGTATGCACGCGCCGCAGCTGGGATTAAAGCGTGATAAGAACCGCCGCCACGCGAATAATAGCCATGCCGGACAGACCAGCTTGCCATTGTGACAGGGTCAACTTGATAATCGGTCAGGCTGGAAATGACCATTGCCATTGCAGCTGGACCGCAGCCGTGGGTACCAATCGGATCGGAGCCATACAGCTTGTCTTTCCAAGTAGGGGAGACCTGATTAAAAAACAAAATATCGGCATTACCGCCAGTTAGTACGATATCTCCTGATGCTGGGTCGGTATAATAGCCGTCATGCTGAATCACCATACCTTGTTTTGAGGCGATGTCACTCGCTGGTTTACTGCCAGCGGCATCGATTGGTGGTTCTTCTGGTTTTTTGAGGTCTTCGATCGCTTGCTTGGCTTCTTCCGCCCAGACTGCCATGGTTTCTTGTGTTTTATGAGCGAAAGCAATCGTACTATCTTTGGTCAGCTCAAAAACTTCAATGGCTTTTTCAGCAATCGGGTCTGCGATGCGGTGAAACAGTGCAGGCGCAAACACAAAACAGGCGATGCCTTCGACAAGCACAAAGCAGAAAACACCAATGAGCAGGATCTTTCCCATGCCCAATGGACGAAGAATTTTTTCTTTTTTTCGTTTTACCATTGTTGATACACCGCCTTTCTGGTATAATAAGATAGATGCTTATTATACAATTGTTTTATCAGGATACAACAAGCATCACAAAGTAGAAGATATACTTTTATTTGTGTATATCGCTGTGGTATCATAATATAATTACTTATTTATATGGAAATTTTTAATGATGCCGCAGCAACAAACAGCAGATCGTCTCTGTTCTTAAGTTGTTGCCACGGCGTCATATAAATTAAAGCTTATCGGCTTCATTATATCAAACATCATTTGTTTTGCATAGCATATGGAGAAAAACTTTTTCTTATTCAAGAAAAGTGCGAGAGGCGATCCCTATCGGAGGAACGATTTATGTCAGTTATTACGTTGGAGGCTGTAAGTAAGGAATATGATGCAGGTCCACGATCAAAAATAAAACTCCCTCCAGCCGTGCACGATATCAATTTGAAAATCAATCAGGGTGAATTCGTTTTTGTTCTCGGCAGCAGTGGTGCTGGAAAGAGTACATTACTGCATTTGATGGCTGGAGACTTTGTGCCAACAAAAGGAAGAGTTCTCCTCAATGGTATCGATTTGGCAAAGATCCCTGAGCGAAAACGTCCTTTGATTCGGCAGCGGTATGGACTGGTATGGCAGGACCCGAAGCTGATCGAAGACCGAACGATCTATGAGAATATTGCGATCTCTATGCGTGCAGCGGGTATGCGGCGCAAAGAAATCCGTGAGGCCGTGCCGAAAGCACTGGGGATCGTGGGACTGCGCCGCACACTGGACAGTTTTCCGCATGAGATTTCTGGCGGCGAACGTATGCGAGTGGAGCTTGCGCGCGCCATTGCAAATTCGCCGGATATTCTGATCGTTGATGAGCCAACAGCTAATTTGGACAACGATACTGCGTGGGATATGGTGCAGCTGTTTCAGGAGATCAATCGCCGCGGAACAACGATCATTATGGCAACGCATGCAAGAAGCATTGTAAATATACTGCGCAAACGCGTGATTACACTTGCAGATGGAAAAATTATTGGTGATGTGGAAAATGGCAGATATGGTTATATTTCACACCGCTTTTCTCGCGTCAGCGCACACACAAAATTGTTTCGAAAATAAGCTGTATGTGGGCGATACGCATAACTATTTTAGTACCATAATTCGATCTTTGGTATGGGGGTCGGTTATGAAGATAAATATATCAGGAGGTAACAACAAAAATGTTCAAGAAATTAAGTATTCGAGGCCGACTGCTTGCCGGATTTGGATTGGCAATCCTGTTATCAGCGCTTATGATTGTACTGTCACTGGCGGAGGTACAGGATGCACACAGACGGTTTATGAATTTGATGGACGGACCGATTGAAACGGTAGATGATGTAAAGAATGCTCGCCTATACATCAACGCTATGGCACGTACTGTGCGCGATATGGCACTCAATCCAGATTCTTCTACTTACAGCTCTTCTGAAGCTGATATTGCCGAGAATAAGAAAGATATTGCCAAGCTGACAAGCAAGATTATGGCCGGAACTTATGGAAAGAATAGCTATGTAAAAGAGTGGGTCGATTCAATCACTGAGTGGCAATATGCAGCCGATGAGATTATTATGACCATCAAGAGCGGCAACCGTACACGAGCGATGGAGATGATCGTAAACGAATGTACACCAGCACTGCGGGAGATGGCAAAAAAGGCGATTCTGGTAACTGATACCTTGAGCAATATACGTAGCGAAGAGTTGCAGCGCGTTAACTCTTATATCCGCAGAATTACATTAACAATCTTTATAATGATGCTGTTTGAGGTTATCATTCTTGTACTAATCACCATCCGTATCATAGCTAGCATCCTTTCACCACTGGATGAAATGAAGAAGACCATGATTGCAATGAGCAAGGGTGATCTGCATACAACCTGTGCATATGAAGGCGATGATGAGGTTGGTGTTACAGCGGCAGCACTTTGCTCCAGCCAGCAGACATTGTCCAATATAATCAGTGATCTGGGTACTGCGTTAGAACAGATGGCAGCAGGCAACTTCCAGGTTTCTTTAAACACAGAGTTCCCGGGCGATCTCAGCAACATCAAGAATTCTGTGGAACATCTGCTGGATCGTCTCAATGAAGTGATGTCTCAGCTGCGCAGCTCGGGTACACAGGTCGCTTCGGGCGCAGATCAGGTATCTTCTGGTGCACAGGCACTGGCACAGGGCGCAACCGAGCAGGCAAGCTCTGTTGAGGAGCTGAGTGCGACTATCAACGAAATCTCTACTGCTTCCAAGAAAAATGCACAGACCGCTGTGGATGTACGCAATCTGGCAAATGATGCGGGCTCTGCGATCGAAAAGAGCGGTCAGCAGATGCAGGAAATGCTGTCAGCAATGAATGATATCAGCAATTCTTCCAGCGAGATCAGCAAGATCATCAAGACCATTGAGGATATCGCATTCCAGACCAACATTCTGGCACTCAATGCAGCCGTTGAGGCAGCTCGTGCAGGTACTGCGGGCAAGGGCTTTGCAGTGGTTGCGGACGAAGTACGTAACCTTGCAAGCAAGTCGGCAGAGGCTTCCAAGAACACTGCGGCACTCATTGAGCAGGCGATCCATGCCGTTGAGCGCGGCAGCGCACTGGCAACTGGTACTGCGGACGCACTGAATGAGGCAAGTGCAAAGGCACGTGACGTTGTTACAAACATTGACTACATCACAGATGCTGTGGATCAGGAAGCTGCTTCCATTGAGCAGATCACGATCGGTATTGACCAGATTTCTGCAGTCGTACAGACCAACTCTGCAACCAGCGAGGAGTCCGCGGCAGCATCTGAGGAACTGTCTTCTCAGGCGCAAATGATGCATACTCTGCTGAATCGTTTCCAGCTGGATGGCGGAAGCTCAATGGGTGGATTCAGCACACCAGCAGCACCAGCACAGTCGCAGTATCGCAGCAACTTTGATAGCTATGATGACTATACACCGTCTGCTACAAACTTTGATAAGTATTAAGAAATTTAATACTTAAAAAGGGGTGTACAAAAACTCGTTTATCCCTGAATTCGTAAAATAAATTCCAGCAGGAAATGAGAGATAATCTCTATTTTCTGCTGGAATTTTTCACTTTATCCCATAATTTTGGAGCAATGGACTTTTTGTACAGCCCTTGTTGCTTACTTTGTTCCTCTGTCAAATAGCCAATCAAGTTCCAAATTCAAATTCAGCTTGCCTAGTGCGATATCTGGCTTGACGCGTTCTCCGTGAAAGTCGCTTCCACCAGTTACATGCAAGCCATACCGTTTGGCGAGACTCAAATAATAGGCAGTCTGCTCTGGTGTATGCCTAGAATAGAAACATTCAATTGCATCTAGTCCATCGTCTACCAGTATTTGCACAAATGCTTCCAGTTTATCGTCCTCTAATTTAAGTTGATAAGGGTGGGCGAGGGATACCTTTCCGCCCGCTGCTTTGATGGCAGCAATGCAAGTTTGGGCATCAATCTTAAACTGATCCATACGCTGATACTCCTCGGTATCCAAATAGCGGTCAAATGCTTCTCGATTTGAGGAGACATAACCATGCTTTACCATGACTTGAGCAAAATGGGGACGGGCAATGATGTTTCCGCCAGCCAGCGCTTCAACCTCTGAAAGAGGAATATCAACTCCTTTTTCCTTCAAAAAATCAATAATGCGGTATTTCCGATTTTCTCGCATGGAACGCAAATTGTTACACAATGCGGTAAGTTCGCTTGCAGTCGAAGAAAATCCATATCCCAGCAAATGCAGGTTGGGATATTCTTTTGCGCTCAGTTCAATGCCAGGTAAGACAGTCAGTCCTACAGCTTCTCCGGCATGGAGTGCCTCATCTAGTCCATCTATGGTATCATGGTCTGTGAGGGAGAGCACTTCCAGCCCTTGTGCTTTTGCCATAGATACTAGCTCTGATGGGCTGTATTGCCCATCAGAAGCCGTAGAATGGGTATGAAGATCAGCAAACAATGTCATATATTTTCGCTCCTTAGTTAAATTTATTATCTTTGTGAAATACTGATCCAGCATCTTTTAAAAAGCTTGCGACAATCAGCAGAATGACAAATCCTATGGGGAAGGCAGCAATGATGCTGACGGATTGCAGATTTGCCATGGAACTTTCAGAGAATACCAGTGCGATTGGAAGCAGGATTAACAGAATACACCATAAGAGCAGGAGTGCTTTATGGGGTGTTTCATTCTCATCCAGGCGTCGATAGCTATAAGATGCACCAATGAGCGCGATTGAATCAAATGAGGTAGCGTAAAAGGTAATCATTGTTACCAACAGCAGCAATAAGACAAATGGATATGCGGGAAGTGTTTTGATAATTGAAATAATGACATTATAAAGATCACCACTTTCTCGATAAAGCGTCAGAAAGTCTGCTTGACCGCTTATTTGTAGCCCCATTGAATAGTTGCCAAGAATGATAAAGCTAACAATGGTAGAACCAACACCAAACATATAACCACCAAGTATAACCTGCCGGACGGTGCGCCCTTTTGAAATGTTGCCAATGAAGAATGGCGCGGCGACGCACCAAACCATCCAATATGCCCAATAAAAGATTGTCCAATTTTGAGGGAACGAAGATATACGTTCTGGGTCTGTGAAGGTGGCAAGCGCAAAGAAATTTTGCACCATTCTCCCAAAGGAAGAAAACCCAGTTTCAACAATATATCTGGATTGTCCACCAAATAGAAAAATATAAAGGAGCAACGAAAAAAACAGATACACACAAAAACGCGCGAGAAAGCTGATTCCATGTAAGCCTTTCAATAAACAACGGGTGTAGATACAACATGTGATGATTAGAATGATGATTGTGACAAGCGTTTGATTTAAGTCAACATGAAACAGTGTTTCCAGCACGTTTACCATGAGCGGTGTTGCGAGTGAGAATGTTGTTGCCGTTCCGGCGAGCAGTGCAAATACAGCTAGTAAATCAATGAGTCGTCCCGCAAAGCCATCTGTATGCTTTCCAAGAATTGGGCGGCAGGCTTCTGAGTAACGATGGCGGGTACGCTTGCGAACATGGAGCATAAAGCCGAATGATACGGCTAAGACCAGATAGAATCCCCATGGAATCAGGCTCCAATGGAATAAGGGAAAGACACCAGCCCACTGCTGGATACCGCCTAGTACCTCAATATAGGGGTCTTCTGCGTATAAAATCCACTCTGAAAAGGAATAGAACAGGATATCAGCAGCAAGTCCAGCTGTGAACATCATGGAACCCCATGCAAAGAAAGAATATTGCGGTTTTTCTTCTGGCGTGTCGAGCACAATATCTCCATATCGTGACCCAGCAAGATAGAGTGATAAAAGAAAGATTGCTAGTCCCACAGCCAAATAAAATACGCCTAGAGTATCTCCAAGTAGATGACGGATTTGGCTGAGAATGGCATTGGATTGTACAGGAAGGATACCAAACATGATGCACATAGCAGTAATAACACTCAGTGGAAACAGAGTAATGATCCAATCAATATTGTTATTCTTTTTCATGATGAGTGCACTTCCTTAGTTCTGCTGTTGCATAGTCATAGCAATACTGTGTTTTTTGAAAACAAAATGAAAATCCATATATGTTATTTTCAGCAGTTTTAAGTGCGATAAAATCAGTCAATTCTTCTTCTTTACCGCCCAACTGTTTGGTGATTTTCTTTAGGATAGGGGAGCGGGTATCGAATTGATAGGAAGCATCAAATTGGCGAAGTTCATCAAGTGTGTCAAACTCGTATATTTCCTCACAAGCGTAGTGCCGGATTTTCATTTTTAGCTGGTCTAAGTGTGCAATGAACAGTTTTTCCCACAGTTTATCAACTGTTTCTGGAAGATTATATTCTCGTTCTAAAATTTCACAGAAGGTACGGCTGAATGTTTCACTCCAAAAAGTGTGTCCTAGCATATACCATGCATTGCTGCCACCAATGGTGACATTTGTGATGTATCCAGCAGGATCTGTTTCTATACACCACTCATTTGTTGTGCCATCGGCATATATCGCAGCATAATAGCTTTCATCTTCTTCGCTTTGAAACGGATTGTTAATAAAATAATTATCAGCAGAGCAAATATAGGTATTTTTTAAAAATTGGCGTACTGCGTAAATGCTGGAATGATTGTTCCGAACGTGATAGCTCGGATTTTCAACCAATGTAACTGCAAACTGTTTTTCAAGATAGGTGAAAAGTTCCTTTTTATAGCCTACCACGACAATGATTTCGGATATGCCGGCCTCGTGAAGCTGACGGATTTGACGTTCGATTAATACCTCTCCACGGATGGTAAGCAATGCCTTCGGTGTTTCATAGCTCAGTGGGGCAAACCGGCTGGACATACCAGCTGCCATGATGACTGCATTATCAACTTTCATGTCAAGTTTCCCCTAACTGTTTGATTTCCTGTTGTACCAAATTATAATAAGTCTTGGCACAGCGATATTGTTGTAGGGAATATGTGCCAAATTCTACGCCAAGATGGCTTTTGTATTCACACCAGTTACTCCAAAGCAGTCCGCACACAGCGATATAACAATAAATTTTGATGCGAATTGCAGGAGGGCACCCCTCAATATAATAAAGATCAATGAGTTCATCTACTACTTTGCGCTCAGGCAGCCCATAGGCGGCAAACATAGCAAGGTCAACATCAGGGTCTTGCATAGCGGCATACTCCCAGTCAATCAGGCGCACCTCTTCGCCGCCGTGGGTATCTGGAACGAACAGGAAGTTGGCAGGCACGGCATCAATATGGGTGAGTGTTTTTCGCTCAATATGCGCCTCGATAAAGGGCTTTAACGACCATACGTGTTCTTTGGTACGCTGATAATCATCATAAGCAGAGGGGATTCCATCCCATAGAGACTCATAAAAGTTAATGGTTTCAAAAAGATCGAAGCTGCGTTCTACAAAAAATTCCATTTCATGAAATCGTCGTAAAAGCGTCATACAACGGGAGAGGTCTTGCGTGCTGGAAACATTGCAGGTTCTTGCACCATCTAGATACCGTGTGATTTTTTGACCGCTTGCAGGATTGATGTATATGACATCATCAGCAATGCCTGCGCCTGAAATCGTCTCATATACAGCGGCTTCCCCAATGCGATCAATGAGTTTATTCGTTCCTTCGCCAGGGATGCGCATGATATATCGTCTGCCCTTGACAGAAAAAAGGAAAGAACGATTGGTCATCCCTTTTTTGAGCACTTCAATATTTGTAATTTGCTTGGGGGTGGTTCCAAAGATGGTACACAAGGTGGAAATTGTTTCAGTTTGCAGTTGGTTGGAATTTGCATCTGCCTCTCGGAGCTGTTCATAGGTATTAATTTCCAGCACCTTGTCTTTGGAAATGATCTTTGCCATGGTAATCATTTTATTTCCCTGAAAAAGCGCATCTTCCCAGAATGCAGCATCATGACGCGGGTCTTTGCATAGTGTTTGCATGCGGCACACCAGCTGTTGACCTTGTTCCTTTAAGATGCAGGCAAGCCCAACCATTGCACTGCCGTTGGAATCCGCAGTGAAAAGCAGCTCCTTTTTGCGGTTGACACGTACAGAGGATGTGTTGTCTGGTGCATCGCTGACCATATACCAGGAGTAAAGCTCCTGACGGTGGAATGGTGACTCGGAAAACCAAACATCACAGGGGAGAATATAGCAGTTTTCGCGTAGATATTCCGCTGCAAGTGCAAGGGAGTGCAGATTATTTTTTGCTGTATAAGCGGGATTTACGATCAAATCAACGCCAAACTTGTCAATTAAATACTCAAATTTCTCCTTCATAAAGCCCACAATTACGCAGATACGCTCGATACCTGCGGCATGAAGCTGCTTGATTTGTCGTTCAATCAGGCGTTCACCGTGTACCTCAAGCAGTGCCTTGGGCGTTTCGGTGTGGATGGGAACCATGCGCAGACCAAACCCAGCCGCAAGGATGACGGCGTTTTTCATTTTGCCTGCCTCAATGTGTGACAACGCTTTTTCTGTGAGTTGCAAGTCTTGTTTCAGATATCCAGTATCTACAAGGCTGTGCAGGCTGCGGTTGACTGTGCCAAGTGAATAACCACTCAGCCCAGACAACAGCCGCTGGTTTACCGTACCCTCCTCATAAAGACAGGTCAGTAGGTCTAATTTTTTGATATCCATGGTATCCTCCATTGCGAACAAAGCAAAAATAAACGTTCATATACAGAATAAATTTGATTTTTGTGAACATATACATAAAAAAATAATACATGTATTTTATATTTTCAGTATAACGTTGAGGAGGGCTTTTGTCAAGCAATCAGCACCACAATATCGGAAATTACTTGTCAAAATATGGAATATCTGGTAGAATAATAGAGGTTAAAAAAAGAAATTTTTTCCACGCATTACCGATAAAACGGTAGGCGGTTATGCCCTCCAATCTCTCTTTCTCTCTTTGGAAAGGAAGAAAGGAGGCATTATTGAATCAGAAATTGCTTCAGTGAAGCGATTTCCAATAATGCTGTGGTCAGCTTGTCTGGAAAGCTTTGCATATATTTTTATAGGACATGCAAAATGACCGCCCCTTGCTCTAAAAGATGCGGTCATTTTACATGACAATCTGAGGGCATAACCGTCTACTGGTAATGCGCCCTTTTTTATGCTTTTATTATATCTCAAACTGAATCGCTTGTCAAGGTTACGTATTTTAGTGCTGGTTGCATTTTTTACATATATTTTTACAGGACATACAAAATGACCGCCTCTTGCTCTAAAAGATGCGGTCATTGTTGCTTTCAGTGTATTTGCGGTGCAGGGTGGTCAGTGCCGAGCACAACACCGGGGGCGGTATGTGCTGCAAGGGCTTCTTCGATGTGCTGTACCAGCATATCGGGAGGACAAGCACCATCATTTTGTACAATGATATCTGGGCATTTCGGTTCATCATAGGGCAAATCCTTTCCGACAACCTGTGTGCCCTTGCTGTAAAGCTGCTTTTGATCGCGCTGGTAGAGCGTGTCCATGGTGACACGGACATAAATTTCTTTGTAGTTGGTAATGTGTTCATGATTCCATGCGCGTACATCGTCGTACATGGAAATCGAGCACACTACAACATCAATGCCCTGCTCAGCGAGCAGGTTGCAAAGCCCAAACATTTCAAAGGCAGAGCTGCGTCGTGCCTCGGTGCTGTAATCTGTCTTAGTGTAGCAGGTGCTGCGCAGTACATCGCCGTCGAAAAAGACAATATTGTCTTTTTTGCTGTGCAAATGCTCATAAAATAGCGTGCCTAGAGTGGTTTTGCCTGCGCCCGATAGGCCGGTGAAAAAATAAACAGTTCCTTTTTTCATGGGGGTTCTCCTTAGTGATATGCGGGGCCATCGAGCAGGGCGGGGTCGAGCTTGAGCGGCTCCATCATGCGCATTGGCTGGTTGTCCATATTGACAAAGTATAAGCCGCGCAGCAGCATCAGGCTGTAATCCAGTCTGTTTTTGTCCATATCTTCCACAACAGATCTTGCGGCAGCCTCACAATCCAAGGAAGTCTGTTGAGTCTCTCTATCAGAAGATATGGATACTTGTGGGTCGCTGTGATGATAATAATCGCGCCAGCTCTCATAGATATATTGATTTGCACAGGTAAAGTGTGCAATTTTGTCACGAATCCATGCTTCGTCAACCGGCTCACCCTTGTAGTATTGGAAGGCATAGCCATACGTTTCATAGACATCGCGCATAAAATATTCCAAAAAGGCACGTTCCTCATCGTTTGCATATTCATCATAGGTGGCATATACTGTTCTGGGGTCAAATCCAATCGCATTGCCGCGATAGGATTCCGGATTCATACCATTGGGTCCGGAGCAGTAGGTCATCGTTTCGGTGTAGGGAATGTCCAGAAATTCTGCAAGCGCCGTAAAGGTCGCCTTGGGGTGCAGCTTGCCGTCCTCAAAGCGTACCAGACGGCTGTCATGTTTAATGCGGTCATAGGGGTCGACCAGATAGTTGCGGCTTAAAAGCTGTTCATTGATGGTATCAACTATGATAACATGCGTGTTTTCTTTTTCCTCATCTGTATAGCACGATTTTTCCACCACCGAACGCATTGTGGCAGCGTAGCGCGTAGTGATGCGGCGCATGGGGAAAAAAGTTTTAATATATTTAAAATGTTTGAAAACAGGCGAATTTTGAATGGTGTCATAGGATTCTGAGGTGAGCACGGTTGTTTTTTCGTCTTTACCAATGTGTGCATCACAGAATATATTTGGAAAATGCGGCTGAAAAAACAGTGCTGGAGCAATTCGTTCTTCGGGATCAGGCTGCACGATAGATGAGCGGTTATTCAAGTACAGTGAGACAAGAATGTCTTTATCTGTTGGCTCGGTTTTCAGGTTGAGCAGCTGCCGGATATAAAAGATATCGCGTCGGTTTTGACGCAGACGCTGCCTGCTTTTTTCTAAGGTCTTCTCAACATCTTCCATCATGATAGAGTCAAAGGCAATCAGGTTGGGATGCCCATAACAGATTTCATTGAAAAAGTCACCGCCGTTATCCGTACTCAGCTGGGCGTGCCAAATCAGGCGGTTGATTTCGCGCAGACCAAGAGGCTTCACCTCGTTTTGCGTATAATCAATCCCATAGCGTTCCTTAAAGTCGAAGGGATACTGTGAGACTTCATCGCCAAACAGAAAGATGAATTTTTTGTCCTTTAAAATTTGGGAAAAGTCCAGTACAGGCAGATAGGCACAGAACTGCACCCAGTCGGTATAATGCAGATAGATGTGGTTTTCCTTTGCGACCCATTCGCTGGGGCGCACACTGTCATTTAAGTATTCCAGCTGATATTGGGAAAACAAATCGGTGGTCAAAACAGGCTTGCTCAGGTCCTTGAAAAACCAGCGGTCTATAATGGCATCGTTAAAATTGATATACTCCCCAAATTGATTGCTCTGCGGGTCAAAGGGGACAAAGCCTTTTTCATCAAAGGGGAAAAACAGCATTGGCAGGTCTTCAAACGCTGGAAAGTCAGAACGAAAGAAATAGGGATATTCCTCCAGTTTTTTTATGTTCAGCCCATACCGCTTTTGCTGTTCCTGTACATTCGGCAGATAAAAAGCCTGCGTCATCAAGTCCCAAATTTCAGCCTGAAAAAGTCCCTGATTAAAAAGGGAGACAAAGGAAGTGAATGCGATGCGGTGATCTCCCTTGGAAAAGAAAATATAGCTTGCGGCTTCCAATTCTTCCTCGGGTGCTAAATTATTTTCGTGGAGCGCAAGCGTGAACGCCTTTTGAGCCTTTTCCTTTTGGTTCAGCTCCGCGAGCTTACGCGCGATTTCGATTGTTTTCATAGTCATTTATCCTTATAAAACGAAAAGAAAGGGGGCGGGAAAAGTCCTGCCCCCTGACTCATCATAGAAAGTCCAAGGTTTTAACCTTTTTAAAATTACTGGAGAAGCTGCAGAACACCCTGTGGCAGCTGATTTGCCTGAGCCAGCATTGCCTGCGCAGACTGAACCAGAATGTTATTCTTGGTGTACTTCATCATCTCATCAGCAACATCAGTATCACGGATGGTTGCCTCAGCATCTTGAATGTTCTCAGTCATAACAGACAGGTTGTTAGAAGTGTGTTCCAGACGGTTCTGCAGTGCACCCAAGTCACCACGTGTGGAAGATACAGAGTTGATTGCATCCTGAATGACCTGAATTGCTGCACCTGCGCTATCCGCATTGCTGATATCCAGCCCCTTTAGACCAAGCGCCTGCGTATGCAAATCGGCGACATTGACATTCATCTGGTTGAACTTGTCAGAAGTATCACCAATCTGAAGCTTCAGACCTTCACCCTTGTCGCCTTCAATTCTCAGTTGATTACCATCAATAGTTGCTTTCACACCAGCCTTTTCGGAGATGAGCGCCAGATTCTCTGCTTGATTTCCAGCTTCATTCAAAACAGTTACATCCGCACCCAATGTGAAATTTGCTCCTGACAGACCACCGCTTGCGGCAACAATAAACTTCTTTCCATTGATAGAAAAGACGGATTCATCAAAGTTCGATCCAGTAAAGCGAGTAATAGAAGCGTCAGCAACCAATCGAGCCTCTGATTTTCCCTTTTCGGAAGCAAATGTTCCAGCGACGCTGGGCGCCTCAGAATCAACAAGACCGATGCTACCAATCTGAGGCGCATCCGAACCTGCCTTCAGGTTGGTAAATTTAATTTCGCCATTTGTAGCGTCCAAAGAGATATCAAAATCTTTACTCAGAGAGGTTTTCTTGAGTTCACTAACAAGAGCGCTCATAACCTCAGAACCCTTGATTTCAGAACCCTTAGCAGTGAATACAGCTTTTCCGTCTTTATCATATAGTGTAGTAGCGTCAGATCCAGTTGCACCAGTACTAGCTCTCAGTTTAACAGAAATCATGCGTCCATCTTCCAAACCAATGTTTGCAGTGAATTCCTGACCAACTTTAGCACCGGTTGAGGAGTTGAATCCACCAACGGAAGCAGCAGTAGTACTCAATTTAAAGCTAAATGAACCCTTTGTAGCAGCAGCCTTTGTTGAACCTATATTGCCACCGAGGACAACCTTACCATTGCCGCCGCCAAGAGAGCCGTCTAGCAGTTTCTGACCATTGAAGTTAGAGGAGTCAGCGATGCGGTCGATTTCCTCCAACAGGGAGTCAACTTCCTTCTGCAGGTTCTCACGGTCAACCTCGTTCTGGTAAGTGCCGTTAGAGGACTGGGTAGCCAGATACTTCATACGGCCGAGCATATCATGTACTTCCTGCATTGCGCCTTCAGCGGTCTGCACGAGAGAAATGCCGTCCTTAACGTTCTTGCTTGCCGCGTTCAGACCGGTGATCTGTGCGCGCATCTTTTCGGAAATAGCCAAGCCAGCAGCGTCATCACCAGCGCGGTTGATGCGGTAGCCGGAGCTCAGCTTCTCAAGGTTCTTGCTCAGAGACTTGGTGTTGTTGTTGTAGTTGCGATATGCGTTCATCGCAGAGATATTGTGTTGGATTCTCATGTTTAGGTTCCTCCTAAAAATTTTGTTTTATGTGATAGGGCACATCCTATACCCCAGCACAGTTTTTGGTACGTCCTTTATTTTCTCTATGCCATAGACAAAGGAAAAAGCAAAGAGCGCGAAAATATGTTCAACCGACTTGCGCAAATCGGCGAGAACCAAAATAATGTTATGTACATTTACAAAGCTGAGAACATTCACTGCTTACATTTATATTATCGTCAAGTTTTGATATAACTTAAGCTTTTTTTACTTTTTTTGCAGAGAATTTCTAAATTTGTAAAAATACACCGTGCATAGTTTGTGAGCACCTTGGCTCACGAGTATATTATCGGCAAGATAGCAGATAACTTAAGGATATTATGATAAATTTTTTGTTTTTATATGGGATGGCAAGAACACAGATTCTAAAGCGAGGTGACGCAGATGAAATGCAAAAGACTGTTCAGGCAGATGCTATCTTTCAAAACCGCAGGAAACTGCTAGAAAAATGAGAAAAACGCCCAAATGGACGTTTTTCTCATGCAAATAAAAATAGAGAATCAGGAAAATACAGCACGATCATTCCTTGTTTTTTGGGGCGTGCAACAGCTGACGCAGTGTTGTGGGGGAGGCGCTGTTGTCAGCCGCCTCCTTGTTAATACGAGCTGCTTCTAATAGCTCCGTGCGGTTGATTGGTGTTTCGCGTGGGGCATCAATTGCCAAACGCACGCGGTCAGAACTGATTCCTGCAATCGTCACAGTGACATTGTCACCAATCTGCACAGATTCTCCCTTGCGGCGTTGTAGAATCAGCATGGGATGCCCTCCTCGTTTAGAAGGTCGGACAGTTTGTGCTGGAATGTATAGCCGCTGTTGTTGAGAATGACTTGATACGCAATGCGGGTCTCAAGGTGCATAGCGATTGGATACCGCAGGTTGACGGTGCTTTCGCTCATTGGCTCACGCAGAACACAAATGGCATAGAGTGCGATATGCTCTCCTGAGGGATCACCCAGACGAACACAGTCCTCATCTGGAAGATCCGGCGCATAGTCTGGTACCAGCTGGAAGGGATCAAGTACAACAAATGCCAGATTGGGCTCCTCTGTACTTTGTAGACAGAAGGGGGAGGCAATATCATCCTCCAAGCGAATTAAGAGAAATTCATGTGCGTTTTCAAAGCCAAACAGCCCATTTGGAAACTGAATGATTTCATCGGCTGTATATGTAATTTCTCCGCAGTATTTTGTTTGAATTTTCATCATGCGTTCACATCAATGGGCTCATAGTTTGGGTCAGCAGACGGTGGCACATAAAGCGGGCCGCCGATGTATTCAATGACAACATCTGGCTGCTGTGCAACAGAGATTTCAATGTTACCTGGTGTAAAGTGATAGTTGCCTTCGTTCATCTTCCAGTCAAAGCCCAGCTTGTCCATTTCATAACGAATGGACATTTCGCTGGGATCCCACGAGATTTGCGGGCCAGTTGTTGGCAAAAATTGCAGACCAAGCTCTGTATTGATTTGAGTCGACTCCTTTGCGAACTGTGTTTCAAGCTCTTCGCCAACTTGAGCTTTCAGCAACAATTGACCATGACGTCCCGTGGTTGCCATTGCGTCATAGACAGCATTTTTCCCCTTTTGTGCTGCCTGTTCGATGCTGCGAAATGAAGTTGGTGAGATAGAATTACGTGCTTCAAAAGTGTCTAGTTTCAGCTGAATTGGTCGACTCTGAATACTTAGACCACCCTTGTCACGGTTGATTTCCAGCTCTGCTGTGCCGCGCGCGTACTCCAGCTTCGCATGGTTAACTTTCATTTCTATCTGGATGGGTACAGTTTTAATGCTTAATAATTGCTCCATAGGTGATCACCCCCTGAAAATATGTTATAGTTATCGCATATAGTCGATGAATGACTGGTCTAAGATGCTGTTACCGATTTTGATGGCAGAGTTATAGAAAGTCTGCGCAAATGTAAGGTTTGTGTATGCCAGTGCAGGATCTACCTGAGTCAACTCGTGAATCTGTGTATAGAGAGAATCAGAAGTTTGCTCAAGGCGTTCGGTGTTGGTTTTCACAAAATTCGCGCGGGTGTCTATTGTAGAGATTGCTTTGCGAATATCGTTGCGTGTTTCAGCAAACTGATTGCGCATTGCGCTTACGCCATCAAAATCAAAAACCTCGCTGTCAAATTTCTCTGCAATATTACGCAGCTGGCTGATGGCGTTTTTGGGATTTCCTGCAGCATCTTTGCCGAAGCCAATCACATTGATGCCTGGCATGGAAACATCCATTGCACTGGACATGTTGATATCACTGGAAGATGTAAAGTCTCCCATACCGCCGTTGTTGTTCTTCATGCTGAGACCAATATCAACATACAGGTTTTCTTTTGCATAATGCTCAAGAACCTGCACACCCTTGAGTGTTTTGCCATCAGCGGTAATTAGTTCGGCTTCTTTGCCATCTTTCGTCAAACCAGTATCTACATTGATGCCGCGGTAGTACAGATTGTATTTATCGTCAAGGGAGAAGGGAGCTTCGTCTGTACCCTGTCCGCCAAAGAGAAAGTCATCGTTATACTTCGCATTTAACGACTGTACCATGGATTCCATGTGACCACGAATGGTCTTTGCGACCAGCTTACGGGACTCCCAGTCCTTATCACCGTTCATACCCGTGGAAATATCGTAATCAATCTTGTCCGCTAAATTGCTGACTTCCAGTCCACTGCTCCACATCTGGTCGAAACGCTCCGTTACGCTTTTGCTGTTCTGGATGTAGTTATCTGTCTTACCATAAGAACGAATCAGCTTGAAAGAACGGGTCGCAGCTACTGGATTGTCACCAAAACTGCGGAATTGTTTAAAATCAGTTGCAGTTTGACGTGCTGATTCCAGATTGATACGCGAACGCATGAGATTAGAACGATAGCTGCGGATAACACCCGCAGAGGAAATTCTTAACATAGTAGTTTGCCTCCTAATTCTTCAATACTAACGCTTAACACTGAGCAGAGTTTCCAACATTTCGTCCAGTGTGGTCATAACGCGGCAGGCAGCAGCAAATGATTTTTGATACTGTACAAGGTTGATGCCTTCTTCGTTGAGGTCAACGGAAGATACATTGTCACGCGCAACCGCACGGTCATTTGCCGCAATCGCATAGTTATTGAGCAGTGTGCCTGTTGTAGACATATCAGAACCAAGAACAGCATTCATATTGGTGAACATGCTCTCAAAGGAACCATTGAAGAACTCAACAGGGTCACCTTTTTGGTTAGTAGGCGTACCTTGGGCATCCAGTATGTTACCATTTTCATCCAGTTTCTCACCATCTTTCGTCAGACGGAAACCATCTTTATCAACAACATAAAACTTTTGGTTGGTGTTAAGAGACTGAATCATGCTATGGATATTACTGTTATCCTTTGTGCCATTTGTAACCGCACTAGGGTCAACAGATGGAGTGATTTGAACGGAACCATCCATCCAGCCCTTGGAAATGGAAATGTTGGATGCGGTGATCTTTGTATTATTTTGGTCATTGGACTCAAATAAATCTGCTTTTCCACGTACAGGATTACCGTTTTGATCAAATTGTGGCTTGCCAGCTTGGTCGAGCTCCAACGGACGGTTCAATTCGTTCATGGTATTGGCAAAGGTCTGCGCCAATGTATCCAATGAGCGCTGGTAGTATGCAATGCCACGAATCTGAGATGGCGGATTTCCAAACTCACCCTTGCCGTTGAGATACTCAAGGTCTGCCTTTAGGACACCATACCAATCCTTTTCTGTTAGTTTATCATTTTTGTGCGCAGCATTGTCTATATCCTGCTGCGTTGTTGCAGCAAAAGACTTACCATCTAACTGCATTTCAAAACCATTACCCGCCGGTGCACTAGGTTGTACATCAAATTTCAGAGGGGGATCGGTTGGTTTAGTACCATTAATTAAGGTCTGTTGTGTCATTGGCGGAGTTGCAGTACCACCATCTATAGTGACAGTAAATGTACCATCTGGATTATCTGTTTTTTGTACATTTAACTTGTGCTTATCCAGAAGATTTTTTGATAGAGTTTCAAACTTGGAGTTGAATTGCTCCGTTAGTTTTGTTTTCTGTTTGTCCAGCGCATCTCTCTCAGAAGCAAACTTATTAAAAGTAGAAAGCTTCTTTTCTGCTTCCTTTAGCTCTTTGAAAGCTTGCTCCTTTAAAGTTGGATCAGTAGTGTTGTTATACTTCTCACGTGCTGTTTTAATAGCAGCTTGTAAGTCTTTTATCTTTTGTTCACGATCTTTCGTGAAATCAGTCTCCTGCCACGTTTCATTTTGAATTGCTGTTTGCCAGTCTGTAAGTTTTTGTGTTACATCAGCCAGTTGCTGGTTGATATTGTGCATGGAGCCTGTGAGTCCATTCAAATAGTTCATTTGCTCTTTGATTTGCGCAAGCAGAGGCGTATCACCCTCCGTATTGGTCAAACCTGCAAGATGAATCTGGTACTCGTCTGAATCTGGCTCAGGCTTGCCATTTGTAGCATTTGCTGGAGAAATTTCAAGTTTGTTGGCATATTCGCCGTCTATCAGAACTGGACGGTTTGCGGGATCCTGACCAGGAGCATCCAGCTCAATTTTAACGCGGTCAACAACGATGCCCTCGCTAATTTTCTCGTCAGAGTAAGTAACCTTAATCTTCGTCATTTCGGACAGCCTGTCAATCAGCATATTGCGGTTGTCGATCAGCTCCAAAGCATTGTCGCCATGAATTTGACTCTTGCGAATTTCTTTATTGAGGTCACGAATCTGAGTTAAAGTCTTATTTACTTCATCAACATTCTGGTCAAAACCTTGAAGCGCATTTTCCTTTTGGGTTTTTAAGTCTGCCGAGTATTTGTTCAACAGAGACACCAGCTTCTGACAAGCACTGCGAACGAGCGTATCATGCTCTGGTGAACCAACATTACTTGCAAGGTTATTGAGCTGCGTGCGGATCTCCTCAAACGCAGTATGAACACCGTCCTTGGATACTTCATCCAGAACGGCTTTCAGTTCTTCCAGATTGTTCATCTTTTGGTCGTAAAAACCAACGTTGGAAGCTTCATTGCGATAACGAATATCCAAAAATGGGTCACGAATTTGGGTTACGCTGGTCACAAGAGAACCCATGCCAATGCGGACGTCAGTAGAAACCGCAAAGCGATCGGCTACACCGCCGCGTAAACTGATTTGGTTGATACGCTGGCGGGTATAGCCGTCTGTATTGATGTTTGTAATATTATTTCCCGTAACTTGTAGACCCTGCTGGCTCGAACGTATGCCAAGCTTGGCAATCGAGAAACCGCCAAAGGTTGAGATCATATTGTTTCCTCCATATTATGTGTGATGGCTCAGGCCTTAATATCAGTAAAGTTGCCTTGTGGTCTTGGGGCTTGTGCCTGTGGAACTTTGCTTGCTTCTTCGAGTGCGCGATCGAGTTCCTGAAGGACTCCTTCCAAGACTGCGCGAGAGGCTGCCGCTGCACTGTTATATAGCTCATAAGCTGTTTGAAAACGAGTGATTGTAGGCGCGACTTGCGCATAATCTGCTGCTGAGAGGTGGCTGGGAAGTTCTTTCAGAGAGATTTTTTCCAGCCCTAATGCTTGCAGGAGTGTGTCTTTTCGGCGCTGCATGCCACGAATGTGCAGCGATAGTGCTTGTTCCTGCTGCATGCAGTGTTCAAGCGCTTGCAAATCGTCCTGATGTGCAGCTTGAATTTTTTCTTGCTGCAAGCTGCTCAGCTGATCAAACAGCTTTGTAAAGTCATCAAACAACTTACCAAGTTCTTCAATATGCGTCATATTTTGGTCACCTCGTTAGAGCAAAATGCGGCGTACGATTTCGTCTATATCAATTTGATACTTTCCGGCAGCGACCCGATCATGGAGCGACTGAATATCACCAGTGGTCGTAGCAGTACGCACTTCCTGCGTAACACGACCAATCATTTCAAGCGTGAAGGACTGCTCTGGGGATAAGTTTGTATGCTGCAACATTACTTTATCAAAGTTTTTAATATCTTCATGTTGTGGCTCGTGCTCGATGCGTTCTCCAGAACGGATCATACGTGGAGATATAGGCGATACATAGTTGTTGAGGATCTGCATGGGATCACTCCTCTCAAAGATAGTAGATCGCTGAATACACTATAAATATCGTACACTTATAGAGAAATATAAGAGGCTATCTGAAATTTTTCTTAGGAGATAATGTAGGATTTTATGAGAGCTGAGCCTAAGAAAAATGCGTTATCTGAATGAAAAGCAACAAATAGCCTAGTTTATGTCTGGATGGACTTGGTGCGAAGAAAGCATACTTTATAGGGTGCCGAGATGACGCAGAAGGGCGTCAGAAATGCGCTCCAAAGGCTCTTGACGGCAAACAGCACCAAGTTTATAGGCTTCCATCGGCATACCATAAACGACAGAGGTTGCTTCGTCTTGACCAATGGTGAATGCACCGCGCTTGCGCATTTCCAGCATGCCATTTGCACCATCACGCCCCATACCCGTCAGGATGATGCCGACCTGCTTGCACTTTACAGACTGTGCCATGGAGTGGAACAGGACATCAACAGAGGGGCGGTGACCGCTGACTTTGGGTTCGTTTTGACAGGATACCGTATAGCCAGCTCCTGTATGCACGACTTTCATCTGCATATCACCTGGAGCGATCAGAACCAGACCGCGCTCAATTCGATCTCCGTTTTTTGCTTCGCGCACTTTCATTTTACAGATACGATTGAGACGCTCTGCGTACATTTCAGTAAATCCGACAGGCATATGCTGCACGATGACCATGCCTGGTGTGTTTGCAGGCAGATGGCGCAGCACTTCCAAAGTTGCTTCCGTTCCGCCAGTCGATGCACCAAGTGCGATGATTACATCATCCAGCGATCTGCTGGTCAGTGGAGGTAGAATGGAAGCAGGATGTGCACGGCGCGTCATTTGAATCGTTTGTGCTGTGCGTACATGTGCACGGGATGCTGCACGTACTTTCAGCGCGAGCTCACGCTGGAATAGATCGACGCTGCTTGGTTGTGACACGTCAGGCTTGCGCACGAAATCAACTGCACCAGCAGACAAGGCATCAAATACGCGGAGATTTAGAGAGGAGCAGAGAACGACTGGGATCGGATGCTGTGGGATGTATTCTTTTAAAAAATCTAAACCGCTTTGTCCCGGCATCTCAACATCCAAGGTCAAGACATCGGGCTTTAATTGTTCGATCTTGCGGCGTGCGTCTGAGGTATTGATTGCATAGCCAACAACCTCCAATCGTGCATCGCGCGCCAAACCATCCGTCAATACCCGGCGGGCGAGGATGGAATCATCAACAACCAACACACGAATTTTATTCTCAGTTTGCATAATATACAAATCCTTTCATAAAACAGATCCGCTTGGTGGATCTATAGGGGCTATCTGAAAAGTCGAAATTCTGGTCTTTTTCTACAATGAGCGGCAT